>CAYMWO010000068.1:0-14024 GCA_964393905.1 uncultured Bdellovibrionales bacterium
TATCCCCCTAAAAAGGATCACATTCTTTTTCTTCCTTCCATCCCGCAACACCCCGTTGGTTCCTTACGACAATAGAAGAGTATGGAATAACGCCAACATAATGCTCAGGAGGCCCTATGGCAGACCGCATTCGGGATACAGATCCTAATAAAATTCACTTAGTTACGATTCGGACGCAACAGGCAGCGCTGTTATTGCGACCGGGTCTAGGTTTAGAGGAGATACTCGGCGGTATCGTAGCTCGATATCAAGAACAGTTTAAAACGGAGGTCTATGCCTACAATTTTCTAGGCAATCACTACCATATTCTCGCACGAGGTTCGGAGGATTTCCTCTGGAAGTTCGCTCAGGGGGTTAATCGAGAAATAGCACGACGAGTTAACTACATACGTTATCGAGAGGGTAAGTTCTGGGGCAGGAAATACGATGACCAGATTGTAGTTGAAGTTCAAGATGCCACGGAAGCCTTTCTTTATATCACCACGAACGCCACCCACCACGGTCTAGTATCACACCCAATTGAATGGCCAGGGTTAAATTCCTATTGGCAGTCTCTAACGGAAAGATCTAAGAAGTATGCGTTTACCCATTACACCGAGTATTCAAAAGCTTTAAGGAAAGCTCGTCGGCGTAAGGAAGTAGTAAGAGTCGAGGATTTTCAGACCATTCACACACTTTCGTTGACCCCATTACCGGAGTTCAAGGGGCTATCCTCTAGACAGCGAATCAGTAAACTCAAGACCCTAATCGAAGAGCGTATTAAGAGAATAACAGCCGACCGAAAGAACCAAGGGCAGACCGCTTTCCTTGGAAGAGATGCCGTATTAGCCCAGGATCCGTTCCAAACGCCGATGAAGAGCAAACGCTCTCCCAGGCCACTCTGTTATACAAAGTCGTTTACAGCAAAGCTGATTTTTATGGAAGAATACTTCTCTACGCTGGCGAACTATAAAGAGGCTTCGATCAAGTTTAGAAGTGGGCAACTTGATACAGAGTTTCCGCCTCATACTATTAAGCCGCCGCTTCTGTACTTGCTCTAGATAGCCGCTGACCCCTTCCGATTCCAAAAAGCCTCTGCCACAACCGTGCAGATTCGTAGTCCCTCGCTCAAATCACGATTTTTCGCTCATTTCCGCAATCGAAGGCGCAAGAACTCAGACCCTCATGAGGGACGTTCTTGTCAAATAACCTGTCGGGACCTAGATGTAGTCCGCGTGGTCGCTGTCGAAAGCAAGAAATTGAATCCACTCAATTGAAAGGGATGTGATTCCTTTTTGCTTAGAGGGAGTCGAACTCAGAGTTTCCAAAACCTAAGTTGTAACCTCGGACCCTACTGCCGCGCCGGGGAGGCGTGGCAGTAGGGTGGGAGAACTCGTCTTAGTTGATCTCCTGCGCGTGGAACTGTTGGCGCGAGGGGTCGAACTGCAACCGCACCCGGACGGTCGTATTCAGGTGGGGAAGATAGCAGTCGATGACCGCGACGGACTGGGAGAAGAAGGCTACCGTGACCGTGACGTTTGCCGCCTCGCCAGTCCACTGGGAATTCGGCACGAACGGATATTGGAATAGTCTCCGGAGCTGATGCGACGTCTCTCCGCAGGCGAGAATCACGTTGGTGCCGAGTACCGGGCTGGAGGCTTCGAAGATTAAGAGCCCCGCACCTTTGTAGACCGGACGGTCGGTGCTGCCAAGGCGGCCTTGGTAGAAGTTGGCGTCCGGGGCGCTCATCGCTCGGAAGATCTCGAGCGGAGTCGGCTGTGTCCAGTGCTTAGGATCCGCGAAGAGCTCAATCAGCCAACGGAGTCCGGGCCTTTGCGCAGTCAGGGCTGCGAGCCGGGCAATTGCGAGATTGCGCTTCCCCGAAAGCAGGGAGCCAAAGCCCCCCACAGTACATCCCAGGAATTTGGCAACTCGCTCGTTGCTTCGTCGCGGACTGCCGGGTTGAGCCAGCATGTCCATCAGGTATCGGGTCGCAAGCCCCCGATTGGTCACAATCTCACTCGTAGTAATCTCAGGCATGGGCGGTCCTTTCTTAGAACCTTGAGGAAACTCTGTGTCGGCTCATGCGGCAACTCAGCGCAATACATATCGCTGGCGACAACCTGAGAGGACACAGGTTTTATTCACTTCTACTATCGCTTTCAATATGAGAACGGGAGCAGGGAATATAGCCTTAAGTACCAGAAATTTCAAGCTTGTCCGCAACATCCTCAATAAAAATGGTTTGTGCCTACGTGACTGAGAGTTTAGTCTATAAAGACGTAAACTTTCAGACTTCAGTCGGAGCACTCTATGTTTTTCTTATGGGTCGGTTTTATTCTCTTTGTCTTATCGATGTTGGCAATCGACCTAGGCCTATTCGGAAAGAAATCCGGGGAAGTTAGTTCCAAGAACGCCATGCGTTGGGTTGTGGTGAGTGTCGCCACGGCTCTGGCCTTTAATGTTCTAATCTATTTCATGTATGAGAATCACTGGTTGGGACTTGGAACCCATGCTGGATCTGTCGCTGATGGTTCTCAGGCCGCGATGCAATTCTTTACGGGCTGGGTAGTTGAGCAATCCTTGAGTCTCGATAATGTATTTATAATCGCAGTGATCTTTGGCTACTTCGGCATTCCGTTGATGTACCAACATCGAGTGCTTTTTTGGGGAATTGTCGGAGCGCTCGTGATGCGCGGTATTGTCATCGCCATCGGCACAGCTCTCATTCGTAACTTGGAGTGGATTAATTACTTCTTCGGCGCGCTGCTAATCTTTACCGCTTACAAGATGTGGCAATCCGGGGAGAACACTCCGGACCTGACAAGAAATTTCATGGTGCGGATTGCAAGGCGTTTTTATCCGGTCAGCACTGAGTTTGATGGTGAAAGGTTTTTTACCGTCAAGAACTCTCAGCGACATATGACCCCACTATTTCTCGCGCTCTTGGTCGTCGAGACAACTGACGTAGTTTTTGCAATTGACTCAATTCCGGCAGTTTTTGCCATCACCCAAGATCCCTTTATCGTTTTCACCTCCAATGTCTTTGCGATTCTCAATCTCCGTTCACTGTATTTTACCCTGGCCTTGGTTTTAAAGAAATTTCACTACGTTAAGTTTAGTTTGGTCTTTGTTCTGCTGTTTGTTGGATTTAAAATGTTATCAGAGCACTTTTTCCCGATTTCAACTGGGGCATCCCTTAGCGTGATAGCCACCCTATTGGGCGGCGGATTTTTGCTTTCCCTGCTACGTAAGGAAAAGGAATAACGCGGAGCTAAAATTATTAGCGTCCGATTGTGGGTTGAACGGCACCCGAGATTGTATTGTAGGGTTCGAGTGTGAGTTGAACCGAACCGAGCCTTGCCGCACCACTTGTTAAATCGTCGAAGAGTTCGACTACCCCTCCGCCACCTACGCCTCTTCCCAATGCAATTTCTAGCTGTGTGTCTCCATCAAGATTTCCAATAGCCGGAAGTGTCTCGCCGTTTATTGAATTATAGCCTGCACTTGATAATCGGAGCCATCTATTCAAGGCGAATCCATGAGCCGCGTCATCCATGATTTCGGCATAGCCCCCAGAGCTCGGATAACTTCCAAGTCCAATAACAATCTCCGCGCCAGGATCGGAATCGAGATTTCCACAGGCAATCCGCGTATCCCCTCCCCCTAGAGTATATTCATCCCAACTTACCCGCCTCCAAGGGAGATGAGCATAACCGGTAGCGGCATCATCTTTAAAACCAATCCATCCGCCGTCGTTCTGAAACCTGTCTAAGCCGATTACAATCTCATCCTTTCCGTCGGCGTCAATGTCGCAAAGCGCAGGGTGGGTCTCGCCGTTAATACTGTTGTAAAGTGGCCAGTTTAACTGCACCCAACCTAGGTGTTGGAACCCGGTAGAGGCGTCGTCCTTCACCGCCATCCAACCACCATCCTCCGGAAAACTCCCCAGTCCGATAACAATCTCGTCTTTGCCATCGCCATCTAAGTCACCACAGGCGGGGAATGTCTCTCCATTTGCGGAGTTGTATTTTTCCCAGAGGGTGTTAATCCAAGCCATATGTGCAAAGTTATGTTGAATGTCGTCTCGTACTTCGACCCAACCCCCATCTTGAGGGTAGCTTCCAAACCCTATTACCATTTCATCCAGCCCATCCCCATCCACATCACAAGCAACCGTGCGCGTCTCACCGTTCGCTTGTGCGTAACCCGGGCGCGCGCTCACTAGATTAAACTCCTGTTCATACGGCGATTTGCCGCTTAGGACTGGAACCTGTCCGAGGGATGAAGTTGTGCGCGATATTCCAAGTGCAATGTATGGGCCCTGAATTGTTGGAGGCACTGGAGTCGGATCGGGAATCGGCGCAGGCGGTGGCGCTGGATCGGGCGCAGGGGTCGGATCTGGCGCTGGCTCAGGAAGAGGGGCTGGATCTGGAACGGGTACGGGTTCTGGATCAGGTGCCGGATCAGGAACGGGCACTGGATCAGGCGCAGGCGCAGGATCTGGCGCGGGCGTTGGTGTCGGAACTGGATTCGGCACCGGGTCGGGGGCCGGTGGCGGATCTGGAGTAGGATTGGGCACTGGAACGGGATCAGGAGTAGGGACTGGAGCGGGATCCGGAGTTGGCTCTGGTGTTGGATCAATTTCCGGCGGTGCGGCAATACTCTCTAGCGGATAGCGACCTGAGTGCTCTGGATCTCTTTGAAACATCGGCCACGGTGATTTTGGAGGCGAAGCCTCCAGTTTCCAGATATGCACCTGCCCCTGCCTTGTCCCTAACAGGAGTTCGATATGGCCGTCGGAATCCAAGTCCGTTAACACCGGGGTGGCCTTTGCCCCAACCCGATCATTTGCAGCATAGCTCTTTGGGAATCCTGGAACGACCGAACCATCCATGTTCCAGGCATAAAGTAACGGCACAGAATCCAGCGCCTGAATAACTTCTAGTTCACCATCGCCGTCAATATCTCCAATCACTGGAGAGGACGAGAGCTTGCTGTCTAGCCCAGAGTGTTTACCCTTTGTCACCTCCCATTTTCCTACCAGGGAGCCGTTAGCGCGATAGATTAATATTGGGCTCTTATTGCTGCTACCTAGAACCAATTCCGGTTTCCCATCACCATCAAAATCTCCGATGGCGGGGGTGGAGTTTGTATTCTGAGAGAGCTTTATCGGGAAACCAGTCTTAACTGAGCCATTCCCATTGAAGATATAAAGCTCTCGATCTACAACTGCTGCGACATCTAGCTTCCTGTCTTTATCGAAGTCTGCGATTACAGCAGAGGCCCGGGAGCGATTTTTCTTGGCGATTTGTTTAGACCAGCCCAACAGCTCTTGACCATTTGCTTTGACGACAAACACTCCCGCTTTGGCGACGCCGCCAAGAACTATTTCGGGTTTACCGTCATCGTCTAAATCTCCGAGAGCCGGAGTTCCCCAAACCTGCCCCTTAAAAGCGAAGGGAAATCCAGGTCGAACTTGTCCAAAGTTGTTTAATACAACTAGTCCACTGTTTTTCCCCTTTCGATTCCTGTAGGCCACGATAACCTCGGCTACACCGTCGTTATCGATATCACCAATCACGGGACAGGACGGAATTACATCAAGGCCGCCGGTGGCATAGCTCCATAGTAATGAGCCATTCCGTTTATAAACTGTGAGTAAGGGGGAAGATTTGTTTGCGCGAGAAGATACTACAATTTCACGCTCGCTATCGGAATCCAGTTGGGCAGTGCTAAGACAGGACCTTCCCGCATTCTCCTTAGGCCAGTTTGCAATTACCTGTCCTTCAAAGTTCAGGACATAGAATCGTCCTTTTTGCTTACCTTTTTCGGTCAAATCTGTCGCCAGGACGATGTCATTCTTGCTATCGCCATCTAAATCATCAACTACGACGGAGCGAATTATTCCGCCAAAGGTTTTAGGCCAACCTGAAAGTGGTTCGGATGTAGCACTTAATTCGGAAAAAGGAAGGGGATAGTTAGGTTTCGCGGGCTCTGCCGCGGCAGGCAGCGTTGTTGCGAGGGCATACGCTAGGGCAAAGAGAATTTCTCCTCGCCTTCCGCATCCAACTCTTAAACAACTTAAGTAATGCCTCATAGCCCGTTGAATCCCCGTTTCTCAGAACAGATTCGAACAGAAAGAGACCATTTTGACCGACGTCGAGTTTGAAACCAGCGGTCGCGAAGTAACTCAACTCTCGTAGTGACAAGCTTGCTTCGTATAGGTCGACAGCTAATAGATCTAGAATTAGAAACTGCCGCTTAGTGCGGAGTCGGGATTTTGACTAGGGGATTCTAGTAATGACTGTCACAGCCATGTTAGTTTAATTCTAACCCACCCTTAAGGTGTTGTAGCGCACGATGCGTGTCTCGCGAGATATTATTCAATGCATCTTCGCAATATGAAGTGCGAACTTTCCCGAGACCGTCGCGCCCCAAATCATCAACTACTATCTGCAACCCTTTAGTCATCGCCTGGGAAAGCACCAGTAGGGAGTCTAGGGTGATATCCTCCTCACCAAGGGCATTTAGCACGATTGACGTAACAGATTCGACTCGGTCTTGAATTGGCGCCCAGTTTTGCACGCCATGGGCCTCTCGCTCCTCCGGAGTTCGGCGCTGAACCTCTTTAGAAATTTGACTCGACAACGAACGCATTGCGCGCATAAGCCCCTCCTCGAGTGGAGGCAGCTTTTGGGGTTTTTCTGGTTTCTCAGACATAATCTAGTTCCTAAAGCGTTTAAAACGAGCGTACCATTTTTAACCTAATAAGACTTTCTTGGGAAATGAAAACCCTAAAAACGCCGGGGATTAGAATATGTTGGATTTACGTGCAATAGTTTCGGTAGCCTGTGGTCTATAGTAAACGGAATTAGGAAGGAACGCGGCAGATGAATATCGAAAGATTGACAGCCAAATTATTAGAGGAGCTAGACCTTTTACATAGTTATCTGGACTCGGCGGAAGTTATAGCGCCAGCTGTATCTAAGTGGTCTGTAGGAGAGCAGATTGAGCATCTCCTTTTTGTCGACGCACGAACCTGCGAACGCATTTCAAACCCCAGCCCCAGTAACCAAATTGAAATTAAGCGAGCATCCCTCCTTTCCCGACTTCCGGTAAAACTAGGGTTTATTCCGCGTGGCAAGGTTCAGGCTCCGGAGATCGCAATACCTAAGAAGATTTCAAAAGATGCGCTGAGGGTGGAACTTGCTCTAGTTGTCGAAAAGGTCGGCAATCTGCCAAGAATAAAACAAGACCTGCTGGACTCCAGGGATCTGATTCCGCACCCCAGGTTTGGGGGGCTAATCCGTAAGGAGTGGCTTAGATTTTTAGAGGTGCACCAGCACCATCATATCAAAATTATTCAAGATATCCTGCGAGCCAATTAGGACTCAAGGGTCTAAAGAGGGGAGTGGGTAGAGGATGGAAAATTTCACTTTTTTGTATGACCTAATTGCTGTCTTTGCCACTTCGGGAATTGTGGTCTTTCTCTTCCAGAGGTTGAAGTTACCGAGCGTGATTGGGTTGTTAGTCGCCGGGGTCTTTGTTGGGCCTCATGGACTGAGTCTCGTAGAGGATGAGCACAGAGTTCATGTATTAGCTGAAATTGGTTTAGTCGTTCTTCTTTTTACGGTTGGGCTTGAATTCTCGCTTGTCCGTGTAGCGAGAATGTGGCGGATGATGTTGGGAGTGGGAGTGCCCCAAGTTGCACTCTCTGCAGGGTTAATCGGCTTGGGATATTTTCTCTATTCAGGTGAGATTCGCCCTTCAATTTTTATAGGAATGCTAGCAGCATTTTCCAGCACGGCGATAGTGCTAAAGGAGCTAGGTGATGCCGGAGATACCACCGCTCCTCACGGGCGTATCTCCGTAGCTGTTCTCCTGTTCCAAGACTTGCTGGTTATGCTCTGTATGCTGGCAGTACCACTGCTTGCAGGTAGTAAGGGAGATGACTCAGGACTCTGGCTCTCATTAGCTAAGGGGGTAGGGTTGGTCGGCCTGTTGCTCGTGACCTCCCGCTATTTTCTAGACCGTATTTTGTTTCAGATAGTGGCAACTCGCAATCGAGAGCTCTTTTTGTTCTCGGTTATAGTAATCTGTATTGGGACCGCTGCTCTAACAGCGAGTGTGGGACTTTCTCTGGCTCTTGGTGCTTTTATTGCTGGTTTAATCCTTGCGGATTCCGAGTATGGCCACCAAACTCTGTCCGAAGTTCTGCCGTTTCGAGATACCTTAAGCAGCCTCTTTTTCGTTTCCGTTGGTATGCTTCTCGACCTAAACTACTTACGGTTCAACTTTATGCCAGTTTTGGCGGTCTTATTGGCAGTTGTTTTGGTTAAATCTCTTACGGCTTTTGTTCCCACTTTCTTGGCGCGCTATCCAATCCGAACTTCGGTTTTGGTTGGAGTGTCGTTAGCTCAGGTCGGAGAGTTCTCGTTTGTGCTTGCAAACCGAGGCATGGAGTTTAACTTAATCCCTCATGATACCTATCAGATGGTAATCGCTGTAACAGTGTTAAGCATGGCAGCCACACCGTTTCTCATGCGCAGAGGGGAAAAGGTTGCACGGTTTATGCGGAAATCAGATGGAATCTTAACGGGAATAGAAGCCGATAGAATGGATTTCCCAGAAGATTCTACTAGTAAGGAATTAACTGGCCATGTTGTGGTTGCTGGCTTTGGGCTTAATGGCCGCACTTTATCGATCGTTCTAAAAGAGTATGATCTCCCCTATGTAATCCTTGAGATGAACCCTCACGCCGTAAAAAAAGCTAAGGCTCAGGGTGAAAATATTTATTTAGCAGATTGCACACGTGCAACAATCCTAGAGCATTTTGGCATTATGCGCGCCAAGGTATTTGTTGTGGGCGTATCCGATCCGGCAGCTAGTCGTCGGGCGGTTAAAGTTGCACGACTACTTAACCCCGACTTGCGAATAATTGTTCGAAATCGATTCGTCAGGGATGTCGAGGAGTATATGAAGCTCGGAGCGAATCGGGTTATCTCAGAGGATTTTGAGACTTCAATCCAAATGGTATCAAGTGTAATGAGTGAGTTGGATGTGCCCGGAGCAGAGATTGATAAAGTGCAGGGCCGAATTCGAGGCGCTAATTTTGAACAATTCCGTAAGCACTTCCTTGCCTAATATTGAGACCGCTCAAAATTCAGTTACCTGAATCCCGGAATCCACAAGCCGTTCTATAATATCCTTTTTATGCTCCTTGCTTCTTACTTCAAGCAGGAAAGTGATGTCGACGTTTCCTGGGATTCGTGAAAAGGAGCGGTCATGTTTTACGTCCAGCACATTAGCACCCGCAGTGGCGATAATTCCCGTGGCGAAATGCAAGGAGCCTGGCCTGTCGGGGACCGAAACAATCATTTTTAGAAGTCGCCCGCGCTCCCCCATATCTCGCTCGATAAGTCGCGAGAGAAAGTTCATGTCGATATTACTGCCCGAGACAATCACGACACATTTCTTAAACTTTGCTGGAAGCTTCTTGTTAATGAGCGCTGCTAAGCCGATAGCACCGGAGCCCTCGACAACAGTGCGCTCTAGTTCCATAAAACGAATAGTGGCTTTAGCGACCTCGGCATCATCCAAGGAGACAAGTTCATCCACGTATTTGTCGATAATAGGGCGATTCAACGCACCTATCCGCTTAACAGCGATACCATCTGCAATTGTCGTACGTGGTAGTTTCAGCTTCTTGTGTGCGTCGGGGTTTTTCTCCAATTCAACTGCCCAATCGGAACGCACCCCAAGCAGATAACAGTTAGGACGTTTTGCCTTTATCGCGGTTGCGATTCCGGAGATAAGCCCACCTCCGCCTACTGGAACCACGACAGAATCAAAATCATCTAGTTGGCTAAGAATCTCTAAACCACAAGTGCCCTGACCAGCAATTACCTCGAGATTGTCATATGGAGAGACAAAGATATGTCCCTCCTTTTCCGCAAGTGATGTCGCCAGTTCGTAAGCCTCAGCTAACGAGGAGCCATGAAGGAGAACCTTTGCTCCAGTGCGCTGAGTCGACTCAACTTTCACGAGCGGCGCGGTTTGCGGCATTATAATTGTGCAGGGGATACCGAGTTTCGCCGCATGGTAACTAAGTGCGAGAGCGTGATTGCCAGCGCTAGCAGCGCAGACGCTCTTTTGCTCACCGGTTTCCGCAATTCTAGAGAGAATGTTGACGGCGCCCCGCTCCTTAAAAGAGCCGGTCTTGAGCTTATTCTCCCATTTAAAATAGACATCGATGCCCACGAGCTCGCTTACTACAGGCGAGTGGGTAAGCGGTGTAACTGGCAGGACTTTGCTAACTCTGGTTTGAGCCTTAAGAATATCTGGGTTTGTGACTGTATCCAATGGAGCGCGCCTTAAATATAGATTAGGCCTCTCTATTGCGCGTCTTTTCCCTCTCCAGTATCACACGCGCAACCTCCGAGGCATTTCCCGGTCTTGGAGCTGCCGGTGGCAAACCGGTAAAACGCCAAACCACGTTTCCCAAGATACAAGAGCGCGAGGGCCCCCACAAGTAAAAGCGCAGCGGTTTGCATGTTTAAACCCCCCAATATGCAGTTCCAAGTTGAAAGGTAACTAACGACGAGATGTAAGCTAAGGCGGTCATGTATATAAACATAAAAGCGGTCCAGCTCCATGAACCCGTCTCTCGACGGCATACTGCCAGGGTCGACATGCACTGACAGGCAAAAACATAGAACACCAAGAGTGAAAGCGCGGATAGCGTAGTAAAAGAGCCATCGGCCTTTTGCGCCCTGAGGTGCTGGACCAACGACTTAGAGCTCTCGCTGTCATCCTCGATATTATATACGGTGGCAAGTGAGCTTACAAAAACTTCGCGAGCAGCGAAGGAGGCTAATAGCCCCACACCAATTTCCCAGTTAAATCCCAGAGGCTTAATTATCGGCTCCATTGCATGCCCAATCTGGCCCGCGTAGCTGGCCTCGATCCGACTGCCGACATAATCCTCCGGAAGGCGCGGATAACTTGCGAGGAACCAAAGAATAATCGAGCATGCAAGAATTGTCGTGCCAGCGTTAACGATAAAGGCTTTAACGCGGTCATAAACCTCGCGGATAACCCCCTTAATAGAAGGGGTCTTAAACGATGGCATCTCCATCACAAACATCGCCGGCTCATGTTTTAGAATTGTAACCTTCAAGGCCCATGAAACCAGCAGCGCTCCAACTATACCCAACAGATACATTCCCAAGAGGGTAAGCCCCTTCAAAGAGAAGACACCGAGCACGTAGTGTTCTGGAATAAAGGCTGCAATTAGCACCGCGTATACAGGAAGCCGTGCGCTACAGCTCATCAGCGGGGCAATCATAATTGTCGCCAGTCTGTCAGCCCAAGAGGGGATAGTGCGAGAGGAAAGAATGCCGGGAATAGCACAGGCAAACGAGCTCAATAAAGGAATGAACGACCGCCCCTGTAAGCCAAATGGACGCATAATTCGGTCCATGAGAAACGCGGCGCGCGCCAGGTATCCAGTATCTTCGAGCAAACCAAGAAACAGAAAGAGGATTGCGATTTGCGGGACAAACATCACAACACTTCCAACTCCCGCGATTACTCCATCCACTAATAAGCTATTTAGTTGTCCAGCTGGGAGGAGTTTTCGGACAAACTCACCAAGGGTCAGAAACGCCGATTCGATAAAATTCATCGGCAATTCTGCCCAAAGAAATATCGATTGAAAGATAAAACTCATTAGCAGGACAAAAATTAGCGTGCCCCAAATCCTATGGGTAGTTAATGAATCCAAAAACTCGGGCACGCCTCGCTTTTCAGCGTGCTCTTTCACGCAGGCTTTAGTCACGACGCTATTAATAAATTTATAACGGTTAGTGGCTTCGAAGGTGAAAGGGTCTATGCCGGTCTCGCGGAGCTTTTGTCTCTCGTTTAGTAGTTCCAAGCGGAGCTGCGGGTTGGTCGGTGTAAGGGACTCTGAAAGTAAACTACTTCCTAATAGCAGCATCATCCCTTCATCCGAACGCAGCACTGAGTTTTCAAGTTCAAGGTAGCGCTTCCCCAAGGAAAGCGAGCTGGCTCTAAACGCCGGTGCGACGTTTAGCCAGGTAAACTGCCGATTTGATTGCTTTGGTATTTTACTGAGTTGTGACAGTGCGGATTTTAACTCTGCAAATCCCTCGCCCTTATTAGCGATAATCGGCACTACCGGAACATCTAGCAGCCTAGATAAAAGCTCCTTGTAAATCCTTAAGCCCCGCCGCTCAGCGATATCAACCATATTGAGTGCGATGACGAGAGGGAGCCCCATATCAATTAATTGGGTGACTAGATATAGGTTGCGTTCCAGATTGCTAGCATCAACTACTGCCACCAATAGATCCGGGCAGCTTCCCTTTTCAATTGTTCCGAGTAAGACTTTGGTGGCAATTCTCTCATCAAGAGAGGAGCCCGAGAGGGAATAGATTCCGGGGAGGTCTAAGAGTGTTACCTCTTCGTTTTCAACGAGATTAAATCGCCCCTCTTTCTTTTCGACAGTTACGCCGGGGTAGTTTGCGACTTTATAGTGAAGCCCGGTGAGTGCGTTAAAGAGAGTTGTCTTTCCGCAGTTCGGATTTCCGGCCAGTGCAATGCGCATGTGAGAATATGAAAATTAAATCGCTTCTAAGCGAGGGCGATGCGAATATGTTCAGCTTCTGACAATCTCAGAGCCAGCATAAAGCCAAGAACCTTAATGTTGATGGGATCCCCAAGCGGAGCAATCCTTGCTACTTCAACCTCAGCTCCTTCGACGATACCCATTGTAAGAAGTTTGTTACGAAGCTCGCGATTTGCGCACTCAACTCCCTTCACCAGGCCTTTCTCGCCAGTTTGAAGAGATGCTAAACTCTTGATCCCGCTTTTCACCTACAAGCTCCCTATTTTCTACCGCCTTGTTCTACGCCCAGAAGCGACAAGATACGCACTCTCGGTTGTATACAGCAGCAGACTTATATAGTGCTTCGACATCTAGGGCAACACGATTGAGCCTAACGATACTCCTTGTGTTGAAATATTATGCGATTTTTTCCTTGGTAGGGCAAGGAGATTGTTGACTTAGGAAACATAACTTCCTATATTCAAACCGCTGACATGCCAATTAGTCAATAAAAACAACTAGTTAGCGATATTGGAGTTTGTTCTAGAAATAAAAAGAGGAGATATGCATCAAAGACACACTAAATTTTTCATCTTTGTCTTAGCCCTAATAATGATTCCAGCGCAGGCACTTGGAGCGGATGAAGAGCTCAAAACCGTCCTTAATCAAATTCTGTTAGAAGTGAAAGCGCTTAAGGGAAGGGTTGAAACCCTGGAGTCTAAGCAGGAGCATCAATCGCCTGCCGAGATTGCGGATAATAAGGCGGCCGCCAAGGAGTTGGATGCTATCACTACGGCTACGGAAAAAGTGGCTGCGAACAATACCGCTCCAGATGCTACCCAACAAGCCACCCAACCAAATGTCGGCGGACCTTATCAGAATAATATTTTTTCTAATACGACAGTTGGGGGTTATGCGAGTTTGGAGTTTGAGAATTTTCAAGATAATGACAGCACCTTCGACCAACATCGTCTAGTCTTAAATGTCGGTTCCGTATTGATGGACCGGATTAAATTCTATTCAGAACTGGAATACGAGCATGGTGCTACAATCGAATCTGAGGGTAGTGCCGAAGGCGAACTCACCATTCTAGATACAAATGGCAATGGTGTAATTGATGCCAGTGAGGCTATCAATGTGCCATTTGACGCTGAGACAAATTCCGGTCGCAGCGGGGAAATCGCAGTCGAACAGGCGTGGATGCAGTATGATTTTAATGAAAACGTCGGTCTGCGCGCCGGTGTGATCCTAGTGCCTTTCGGGAAATATAACCTTACCCATGATGACGATTTACATCTGTTGACCGATCGACCACTTGTCGCTCGGCGTGTAATCCCAACCACATGGTCCGAATCCGGATTAGGATTGGTCAGTAATATGTCTCCGGGAGCGGAGTCCTCGCTCTCAGTAGAGA
>CAYMWO010000069.1:0-13946 GCA_964393905.1 uncultured Bdellovibrionales bacterium
ACTATCGACACTCCACAATCAATCAGCAAGTCGTTTACCTTAAACCCCCAAACAGCCCCCTGGAGAGTCTCCGCCATCTGCAATGCTTCAGCTTCGGTCATACCGTCTAGTGCAACAGCAATTTTATCTTTCATTGTGCATTAATCCCGACTGCCTGACTAATATTGGTGAGTCCGTCTCTCTTTAACATTTCGACTAACCCCTGATTAATACGTTTTACCAGACCCGGCCCCTCGTAGACTAATCCGGTGTAGAGCTGAACCAATGAGGCTCCGGCCTGAATTAGCTCATAGGCACGTTCTGCCGAATTCACTCCGCCAACACCGATTAACGGCTTCCTGTTTTTTAGGATTCCATGGGCCAGGCGCACTCTCTGAATTGCATGCTGGAACAATGGCTGACCGCTAAGCCCACCGCGACCGATTGTCTGTAACCTAGTAGCTGATGTCCGCAGCCCATCTCTACCGGTATAGGTGTTCGTCAAGATGTAGCCCGAAATGCCGAATTCCTCACATATTAAAAGGTTCTGCCCCAAATCATCTAACGAGATATTTGGGGAGAACTTAGCAAGCACTGGCTTCCCTAAACCAAGGGCGTTTCTCTCCTTAAGCATCTCCAGTAACGGCTTTAGGCCGGCGGGGTTCTCAAATGTTTTTCCATCCTTAGTATTCGGGCAACTAAGATTCAAAACTAGGTAATCCCCGAGACCCGCGGTGCGCATTACGCCGGAAACTACATCCTCAATGGCCGCGTCTCCAGTCAGGGCCGAAACGTTTGTTTTCGCAACATTTACCCCCAGAGGAATTTTCAGTTGAACTCCTAAAAGAGCTTCCCGCAAAGAGTCCGGCCCCAGGTTGTTAAGCCCCATGCGATTGATCAGCGCCATGTCATCTTCGAGACGAAACAGACGCGGTTTATCATTACCTACGTTAACTTCATTTGTTACAGACCCGATTTCAAGGGCGCCGAATCCAAGTGCTGCAAGAAACCGAACTAGCTGACCGTTCTTGTCAAACCCGGCAGCAAGTCCCACAGGGTTAGGAAAATTCAAACCGAAAACTTTGCAATGGAGCTCCGGCGCTTCAAAAGTGTAAAGATTCGAGACCACAGATAATAACGGTGGCACCTGCTGCACGAGCCGTCCAAGGCCTGAAACTAAATTGTGAGCGCTTTCGGCTTCGAGCCGAAACAGCAGTGGTTTGACCAATGGATACAAATCAAATCCCATTAACAGGCGCTTTTCTTTTTCGGGGGGAATCCATGTCGCTCGCCCCAGCCGAACGGATCCGAATACCAGTCAGCCAACATCTGATGTTCCTCATTTGAGATGTAGCTTGAGCTGAGAGCCTCCTCCAGAAGAAGTTGGTAGGTTAAAATTGAGGAGAAACTACAACGAGCTTCGGTGAATTGGTCGAGCGCCTTTTTCATTCCGTAAGAAAAAATGGAGAAGCAGTAGTCGACGGTTCCGTTAGCTTCCCGGATGGCTTGTATTGCGCTGATTGAACTACCCCCGGTTGAAACAAGGTCTTCAATCATTAAAACCGACTGCCCGGGTTTTAGTATCCCTTCAATCTGATTCTGCAATCCGTGCCCCTTAGCTTCGGAGCGAACATATATAAAAGGCTTTTTTAGAACATCGGCCAAAGTTGTGCCTGGGGGGATGCCCGCAGTTGCGGTGCCAGCGATAACCTCCGGTGTGATGCTGTGGCTTTGAATAAGCTCGACAAACCCTTGCGAGATAAGCTTCCGGTGATCGTAATCGCCAAGAAACATCCGGTTATCGTTATAAATCGGCATTCTAAAGCCAGATGCCCAAAGAAACGGGTCTTTGGGTCGAAGCTTAATGGCGTTAATTTTTAGTGCGGTTCTGGCCAGTTCTCTTGCAATTTCGGACATCTAGTTGACCTTTTACGGGGGTTTTAGAGGCTGCTCAATCTACCACATCACGACCAATTTAGAACATGGACGAGGATTCTTTAATCTACATACCTTTACCGAGAAATATTGAGCGGGTTGCCAACGATAATAAGAGTGAACAGCCGTGTTCAGTTAAAAACTTCGATTCTAGACGAACGGGGTAAATCAATGAATGCAATCAATTTTAGGATTGGTTTAGAAGCGACGGGGAATAAGCAACTCAATCAACAAAAGGAGGGGTTTCACTCCCTTCGAGGAAAGCGAGATGCGTTCAAAGATATTTTAAAAAGCGCACCTGCAAATGGAGAGACAAAGCCCACCGCAAACCACTCCGCGCTGATAGATAAACTTCAGATGTTTATCGGCTCCTGGGAACGACTTGATAATTCAATTAAGGAGCGTTTTCGGGCGCTACCTAAAGAGAGCCGTTCGCTAATTGAACTTCAATATCTGGCAAACAACATCCACTTACAGTCCGAGATGGTAGCTAAAGCCGGAGAGGCAGCGGGCAATTCGATAAAACGAATTCATCAGATGGGTAGCAACTAGATGATAGCCGAAGCCAACTCTAGAATACGTCGCTTGAAAATCTCTAGAGTGAAGAACACGGTGACAAAGGACTTAGTTGGTCGGCAATTTAGCTCATTGAGGGGCGAAGCTGAAGCGCTTGCGCTGGAGGTTGAGAAATTAGCCGATTTTCGCCATCGAATTGGTCTTCTGCGAAGTTCGCAGAAGGCGGGACGCTCCGTTGTCGGGTTAAAAAACAGCGTTTATCTAGCGCAAGAGAGCCAATATTTGACTGAGAGATGTCTGCGCCGTGAGCGAGAACTTCGAAGCCTGTGTCTACATACCATTTCACGCATGGAAACGGTTCTGACGGTTTACTCTGGGCTGATGTGCCGCGATGAGAAGCTTATAGAACTGATTGGCAAGAAACAACGAGAGTTGCGACGTGCAAGTTGTGCCCTAGAGAGCATTGACCAAGAAGAGAGGGTGGGAAGATGAATCTAAACTCACTTCTATTTAATTCCACCAATTTGATATCTGGACCAAACCCGATAATCAGCACTTTGCTTTTTGTGGCTCTAGCTGTGGTCCCGGTTGCTGCTTTAGGGATGACTTCATTTCTCAAACTCAACGTGGTGTTTAGTATTCTACGAAATGCAATCGGGGCGGGACAGCTACCCTCTGCAGCGCTAGTTGGTTTGCTTTCGATTGTGCTCACAATGCAGATAATGGCCCCTGTAGCTTCCGAGATTAAGCAGGCCATGATGAATGAGTCTAGCGCGCTTAATGTGAATCAATCGAATGCCGCTAATCAGGGCAGCTTAATCGCGGGGGGCGGAAAAAAAGAACAACTTAAGGTTAAGTCTAAAACAGCAAATGTTAAAGAGCCAGAAGGTGTGGAAGACTTGATCAATGCACTTCGACGAGGCTCAGTCCCGCTCGAGGCATTTTTGCGAAAGCATGGTCATGAGCGAGAGCGGGCATTTTTCGCGAGTCTTAGTAGTCAGAAGGTAAACGGGGAGCGAGTAACCGACAAAGAAGGGAGTCTCTCGGGAATTAAAGCTGCAGAAGAGAGTCTATGGAGCCTCATTCCCGCCTTTGTTATTAGTGAACTACAGGAAGCGTTCTCGGTTGGGTTGATGATACTGCTTCCATTCCTAGTCATAGATCTAATCATTACCAATCTATTAGTTGCCCTGGGCATGACAATGGTTACGCCCGTCACGGTGGCGCTGCCTTTTAAATTATTGCTGTTTGTCCTTTGTGACGGATGGTTTGTTATCTGTCGTGGGCTAGTGCTGAGTTACCAATAAAAGGAGCGTAGATGGAGATAGTAAGCGGGGACGTCGGATTAATAGCAGCTCTTCTTTTGGCCGCAAAACTCTCCGCTATTCCCTTAGGCGTGAGTCTTATCGTCGGATTAATCGTAAGTGTTCTTCAAACGGCGACCCAAATTCAAGATAGCACTCTAGCATTTATCCCGAAGGTCATCGCTGTATGTCTAGCACTGTTTGTTTTTGGAGGTTGGATGGGAGGGGAGGTGATGGATTATTTCTCTGCAATTACAGATTCAATCGAAACTAACGGTAGAGCTGGTGGTTAGATGGTCGGCGGAGTTGAGATGCAGATTTTCATGGGATTTCTTGTAGCTCTCAGGGCCTTTGTCGCGTTAGCTGTTTTTGAACCACTCCGTGCATTTTTGGGGTTTTCCGGGATCGCGATAGTAAGTTTTTCGCTCGTGCCGGTTTTTGTCATGCCTGAGCTATCGATTGTCCAAGTTAATTCAGCTGAGTTATCGCAGCAGTGGGCAGGCCTCGAAACGGGCAAATTAGTATTAAGCTTAATGCAGCAGATACTTATGGGTGTGCTCTTGGCAGCGCCATTAGCCATCGCGATCGAGAGCTTTCCGCTAGTTGGAAGAATAGCTGACCTTCTTCGTGGAACCCAGTTTGCGGAACAGGTGGCACCAAACCTAGGAAACAGAGTCTCAGCCCTAGAATCAGCAGGGACTTTACTCGGTTGCTATTTGGCGCTTGCAAGTGGAGGTTATTCAGTTCTTATCACCGCCATCAAATTGAGCCTGGCAAATCGTGGAATTTTTCGACAGGTCTCGGAAATTACATTTGATGGAATGGAATTTGTCCGACTCTCGGCGGATACGCTCTCTTTGGGGATAGTAATTGCGGCACCCCTCATAGTCGCGGCGATACTTTTTGAATTTTCACTCGTAGTGGCCTCGCGCTTTCAATTACGAACTAATCTCTCCTCTGATCTATCACCGCTTAAGCTTATCTGTGGCTTGCTGCTGCTCGCTTTTGAGCTGAGTGAGTCTTCTAATGGGGAGACTCTATTTCGAGCGGCATATGGCCTTTCTCTGAGGCTGAGTCATGGCCAATAAGCAATTCCCCCCAAGTGCCCGCAAATTGAGGAAGGCCAGGGAAGAGGGTGATGTGGCAAAGGGCAGGGATGTCACCTCTTTAGTGGTTTTAATTAGCTGTATTTGCACACTTATTTGCCTATCAGGAGGACTGCTGGAACCATGGACAATTCTTGATGAAAATTTAGTCCATTTTCGGGACTTTAGTAGTAATAACATGCTAGTATATCTCGATTCTATAGTTAAGCTGCTGATTTCTATACTTGGTTCTCTCTTCGGAGTGCTGACTTTAAGCGCAATATTTGCGGAGAGCTGCCAAGTCGGGGTGCATCTTAACTTCAGGTTAGTTGCAATTAAGTTTTCGCGACTTAATCCTGTGGAGAACCTGAAGCGCAATTTCGGATTTTCCTCTGACGGTGAGGAGAGGAAGGCGTTTGGGGTGTTGTTCTATGAAATTTTCCGTTCGAGTTTTTACATAGGAATCCTACTCACAAGTCTAGTTGGGTTTCTCTGTTTTCACCTAGTAGATATTTCAGGAGCAGATTATCAAGACCCGCAGGGGGTTCTGTTTCTTAGTTATAAGCTAGGCATCAGATTGGTTGGAACGCTATTGGCTCTGATTCTCGTAGCCGCGGTGTCGGATTTCATTATTCATAGACACCGCCGAATTAAGCGTCTCTATATGGACGTTGAGGAGCTACGTAAGGAGCTGCGCGAAAGCGAGGGAGACCCGGAGACAAAGGGTATGCGAAAGCAACTCCATCAGGAAATGCTACTCCATAGCGTTATTCAGGCTGTTAGAAGGGCGAAAGTGGTTATCGTAAACTCCGCCTCGTCAATCAGCTCCGACTGAATTCTGTGTCCTATCTTGGGAATTGATAAGGATTCGCCTGAGTGATCTGCGGATTCGGCTATCAACTCCTGATGCTTAGAATTGAATGTCGCAGTGATTTGGATGTACATGTCGGGCATAGAGAAAAACCAACTGTTAACAAGCATTGAGGCCATTCTTGCGCCCTCAGAGCTGCGGGATGTCTTGGGAAGTACCGCAGAGCAGCTTGGATTCCATCTTCAAGCTAGCCGCGTGATGGTGCTACCATTCTCCGTTTCTGGGCAGGCCGAGCTCGCGCCCGTGGAGTGGAGCTTAGAAGAGCCCGATCCAAATCAAGATACAATGCTTCTGCGTCTAGGTCGGGGAATACAAGAGCAGGTTCTGTCGCTCAGCGCCCCGCTAGTTGTGCATGATGTAGTGAACAAACCGATATATCACGAACTGCGTTCGCTATTTGACCCTCTCGATATTCGCTCGCTGATAGCGGTCACAACCCGTTACGAAGGGGTGCCGAATGCGACAATACTAATCTACCAGACTCACAAAACTCGAGAGTGGTCTGAGAGAGAAATCTCCTTTGTTTCTGAAGTTGCCTACTTTGCCAGTATTAGCATTCATCGTGCGTTGAAGCTTTTCGAAAGTCGGTTGGAAACCGATACTTATCGAAATGCCCTGGCGAGTTCTAAATCTGGATATCAAAGCGTGTTGCAGGATGCTAACGAAAAGCAAACTGCGAATGATAGTTTAAAGCGATCAGAGCAGAGGTATCGAAGATTAGTTGAACATTCCGATGCCATTATTTTTCACACCGATCCGCAACAGATAGTAACCTTTATCAGTCGGCGTTCGTTGGACTTTGTCGGCGTATCACCAGAGGATTTTACAACCGGAAGTGGCATAAACTGGATCGACCTGACCCACCCGGATGACAGGGAGAGGCTAGTAAAATTAACAGCCGAAATGGCCCGGGTATATTCAAGTTTCGATGAAGAGATTCGGGTTATTAATCGCGTAACGGGCAGGGTTCGTTGGTTGCTGGTGAGAATGGTGCCCGTTTTGGGTGAGTCCGGAGAAATAGAAGGCTGGGATGGCTTTGGAATAGATATAACCGCTCGGAGAGAGGCCCAGGAAGCGCTTGATATTCAAAGTAAAAAAGTCAGAGCGCTATACACGGTTTCATCGGCAATTCGCGGCTACTTAGATCCAGCAAATATTGCATCCCGCGGTGTAGCAGCTCTGTGTGAGGCGACGGGTGCTGATGCAGGATTATGTTATCTATACGCTGGCAGAAAGGATGCTCTTGAGTTAGTTGCGCACCATGGATTTTCCGCAATGTTTTCCGAAAGAATTCATGACTCATCAACCCTACCGGGTCTCTCACATTATGTTGCCGACAATGTCCAATCGATAGTTGTTCCGGATATCCGCAACGACCCGCGAGCTAGTCGCGCGCTATCTGAAGAAGAGGGAATGCGAAGTGCGGTCCTTGTGCCCGTATGTGCCGAGGACGAGACTCTGGGTTCCGTCGCATTATTTAGCCGAAATCTGTCGCGATTTCACGGCGGAGATGTGATGTTGGTGAGTGCGGCGGCAAATCAAATCGGGCTAGCGGCTCGGCAGGCAAATCTGTTTTCCGCCTATCGAAAGCAGACCAAGAACTTAGCAGCGCTATACCGGCTTAGTCACGAGCTTACGCGCAATCTCTCTCTCGACGAGATTTTCCAGCAGGCGTTTGGAATTATCCGTGAGGAATTGGGAGTTAAACGCCTTTGGTTAGGACTTCTAAATGAATTAGGAACCCGAATCATTGGACAGGCCGCATACGGCCCAGGTTGGAAGAGAAGATTGGTCGAAATTAATGTTGATATTAATGACATCGACCACCCGATTGGCCAGGTAATTAAGGCGCGGCAAGCAATTGTGGTCGATAACCCGGCTGAAGTGCTTAGTGAGTTCGGTGTTAGGAGGGTGTTCTCAAGGTTGGGAATTCGCTCAGTAGCGCTTGTGCCGTTAGTCGCCGGTGGTGTTGTATTGGGAGTTCTAGCGGTTCAGCCTAGTTTTGAAGACTCACGTTTACGTGATGAGGATTTGAGCTTACTTGGAAGCTTAGCAAATGAAATAGGCGCAATTCTACTGACCAAGCGCTTAGAGGACCGGGTGGGTGAGAGCGAGAAGATGCGCACTGCGGGTCTTTTGGCGGCTGGTATCGCTCATAATTTTAATAACCTGCTTCAGGCGATATTAGGTCAGGCTTCATTATTAGAGATGCAGGCGGAGCCCGACCCGAAGACAGCGCGAGCGGCAAAGATAATAAATGAGGCTGCCACAAAGGGCGCCCAGTTGGTCAAACAATTATTAAGCTTTGCGCATCTTGAAGAACCGCATAAAGAGGTCTGCGATATTAATGAGGTCATTCGTCGCGGACTAGAAGGGGTCAGTCGGAATCTACGGGAGAAGATCGCGCTTAGCATTAGGTTAGCACCTGAATTACCCAAAGGGTTAATCGACCCACAGCAATTACAGCGGGTATTGGTAAGTGTTGTGAACAATGGAGTGGAGGCCATTACCGGAGCGGGGCAAATCGAAGTGTTCTCCGATAGTGTAATTGTTGGCGAAAATAGCCCACATTTGGAGGTGCCTTACGGTCGCTACGTGACAGTGGGAATTCGGGATAGTGGCAAGGGGATGGATGACGATACACGGAAGAGGTGCTTTGAGCCGTTCTTTACTACGAAGAATGTTGACCCAGGCACAGGTATCGGAATGTCCGGTGCTGGCCTAGGACTTGCGGCAGCCTATGCTTTGATTAGAAAAAATGGTGGTCGGTTAGTAGTCGAGAGTCGAGTCGGCCATGGGTCGGTGTTTACTATTTACATTCCTGTCGCTGATGAAGTTGAAAAGCCCGATACGATTAATAGGATCCAAAACGCATCTGTCTCGGTCCGGACAAATCCAACTAAAAGCAATGCTGCAAGGGAGCTGCCAAAGAGCTTTATGGACGAAAAGCAAAAGGTGGCTTCGAGTTCAAGTATCCTGCCTATTGCAGCTTCGAAGGAGTCTTCTGAGAACTCCTTATCCGGATTGCACTTGGTCCCACAAAAGTCGACGCAGGAACTGAAGGAGGAGCATACATCTCCACTTAAGGATGAAGTTCGGGCAGTAATTGAAAAGGTTAAAGACCATCCTCAATCTTTTATACCTACAGTTGAGAAAAATGAGGACGGAGAGCGCCGAGTTTTGGTTGAAAGTGGCGAGTCGTTAGCAGACAGACTAAATCGGGAAAAATCCCGCTCTTGAGTTATGGAAAGAAAGCGGCAAAATAAACGTATCGCCGTTGCCTTGCAGTATGACGAACTCATAGATAGTGCTCCGCGGGTCTCGATTTCAGGAGAGAGAAAATTTGCGGAAACAATCACTAAGGTAGCCCGGCGTTACGGTATTCCGATAACCACAGAAGGGGAGATTGCCGCCAAACTTTTAGAGGTTGAGGAAAACGGTGAAGTGCCTTTGGAGCTATACCACGACGTAGCTCGAGTTCTAAAAAATAGCGCTAAGAAGCCCCATTTTTAGTCCCCCGCTAATCTAAAAGCACTAAGACCCCCTTGAAAATCGACGACTACCGTCAGGCATCGACCGCAATCCCAGAGTAGGAAATCTATCTTTTCTTTTCACTAACTCGATGATATTGAATGAACTCCATGAATTTCATAGAGTTTCTATCGCATGCCGAAACCAATTAAGCTCGAGACAGTTCTCGGGGATGAACCAACAGAAATAACCCAGATTTCATCGGGAAGTGTCACCATTGGGCGTGAGCCGGAAAACGGCATTGTCGTTGATAGCGTGGCCGTATCTCGAAGACACTCTTGTATTCAAGAGGCCGGGGATTTTTGGATCTACCGTGACATGGGCAGTACAAATGGCTCATGGGTAAATGGCGTTCAGGTAACAGAGAATCAAATAAGGCTGATTCGATCTGGGGACATCCTTCGCGTGGCAGATTTACAAATGCGGATGTCTGCAGTGGATGGAGAGGCAGAAGATGAACCCGTTTCGTTACTTGTATTCCAGGGAGATCATTTCGAGTTTTCCGTGCCTTTAGAGGATATTGGTGGGGAGTTTCGTGTTGGTGGAGCAGCGGGTGACATCTTACCGGATCCGGATCCGACTGCAGAAGCTGAAGTTGTTATTCGGAACGACCATGGTCGTATTGAGCTAATAACCGGTTCGGCTAAGAACCCAGTCATTGTGAATGGTCTGGCAGTTGGGGGCACGACAGTTCTGGTTGATCGCGATCAGATAGGAATTGGGGCTTATCAATTAGTGGTTTCTGATCCTCGCTCGGCCGCGATGCAAGCTCCAGCACGACCAGAAATCATTGAACACCAAGGGGCAGTACCGACTGCTTATGACCGCCCAAATCTTCCAGACCACCTGCGCTCTTCAATTCAGGAGGACGGCTGGGAATCAGAGGCGTCACGCCGGCGCTCTCAGACAGGCAGGAAATTCGTTTTCGGTTCAGAGCCAGAGGAAAGTTCAAGTTCCACGTTTGGACCGACTGATACAATGGCTATGCGAGCGGATGAGGTGGCGTCGAAGCTACGATTTGAAACCACCCCTTCACAACGTTTTGCCGTGGACTTCTCCTCCGATCAGCGGGCGGAACGCCCACAGTGGGTTGAGCTACTTCTGATTGTTTTGGGAGTGGTGGTTTTTGGCTTGGTTCTGGGGTTTGGAATCTATCTGCTGTTCTAACTGATGGATCAATTAAATAGTCCGTCGTTAAGAAACCGTTAAGAAACAATCGAAAGAAATAGCATATTAGACTTTGCATCTGAGTAGATGCGGGATGCTGCCATGACAAACTGCAGCTTGATTGCAAGCGGAATGCCGAGGGAATCAAAGACCGGAGCTACCGCAACCGCGGAAAGCGGCTTTGAAAAGCGAAAGTCGATACCAATCTCCTCAAGCCCATCAATTAATCTTGCCCCATGGAGTCCTCCCGGTTGGGATGATTGCGATAAAAAGTGAGGCGAGCTCAAATTTAACACCTCAGTTGAAACCGCACCGACAGATTGCAGTGCTCTAACTGAAATAGCTCCATCGGAAACGGAATTTAATGAAGGTAGGGTGAGGTTAAACTCACAGACGATAAATGAACTCTCGACCTGAGACCTCTCACCGTCGTCTAACCAATACTCTACTGAAAACCCGGTAGTCGCCCCTTGAAGATGCGCACCAACTCCGGCCTTTACAGTTAAGTCCCTATATAAGACACCTCCCACGGGAGTGTTAAGAAAATCCCTCTTGGTCCTTAGGGTGAGTAGGCCAGGAGTGTGCTTCATGACCGTAATTTTTAACGGTCCAGAACCACGCTCGCGAGCCTCATGAGTTTGAAAAAGCGCCTGGCGAAGTGCCTGGTCTGAGCTGGCAGAAATTGGATAATCAAGCAAACTCGGTAATGAACCGGATAAATTAATTCTTCGTGGGAGGTATTCAAAAGAATAGATTGAGCCCGCTCCGAGTAAATCCAAATATAGGCGGGAAAGCTGGTTTTCAATAAGTAAGGTCTCTCCCGGCCGGCTGGCAGGACTAAAATCTAAGAATCCAGCGGTCGGATCGACCTCTCCATGCTTTAGGCAATCTAGCTCCACCTGACATTGAAGGGCGGCATTATAAAAGGCATTCCGAACAGATAACTCCTGCTGACTCTCAACTGGTGTTAGAGCTGCGCTAGCCTCATTTAAGAGTTTCTCTGCTTTGTTTAGACGACTCTCGTTTAGCTTTGCGCCGCCATCCTTTAGGGCTCGAAAATGGCAAACCGCGGCACGAAGTTCCTCAAGTCTATCGCGCAGGACCGGTGGGATAATACTGGTCATTTCCGTTAAGTTAATTCACTTGGTGTCTAATAAGGCTAAAAGCTAACCCATTAACATTACGCGAAAAGTAATAAACATTGAAGCATTATCTTTGGCTTATGCGATTAGAGAGTGACGTGTTTTGAAGCTCCTACTTAAGAGGTATCAGGTGAGCATCGTTAAGCAGTATTTTCTCGTTCTATCCGCCGTTGGTTGTATCTTTACCGGGACGAAAACAGCAAAAGCGGATGATTTGGATGAAGTCCTAAGCTATCTCATCACAGCGAGAGAGGCGGAAATAGAACATGCTCGCGAAAAGGCTTCAGTCGAGAGCACACCGCAAGTTACAGCTCAGAATGAAAACGGCGCTGAATCAAATTAGTGCATGAGTTCTAACGATTAGCAGAAAAACTCAGCTCCACCAGCAAATACAACCAGGGACAGTGTGATCGGGGGTTCCGTTTATAAGCGGAACTAATCTAACAGAAAAGCCGTAGGTTCCGGCCCGTTCGCTACAAATCTCTCCTTCAAAGAAATGTTGACCGCCTTCGGCTTCTTCTGTTGAGTTTAGCCTAATGCATTGGCCGGAGGAGATGCCTAGGCTAGAATCAACTGGGCCAAATACAACTTCACAGGCAACTTCATTTGAGGACATCGAGCCAAGTGAGGTCGCAACTCGAATCTTAAAATTAGCACCGAGGGCAATTTGCCCGTCTCCAAATGTGTGGACATTGTTGATTCTTACCTCACTCCAATGCCTTTGGAGTTTCGCCCTAGCTTCCGCAATTACTCGCACGGTTTCAAAGCCAGCTATTTCGTCAGAGGAGCGTAGCTCTGCTAACGGGCGATAACACAGATTGGCGTAGTCCAATACCATTCTCGCGGAACTAAACTGTGGGGCTAGGGTCTGGATCGACCGCTTTACCTGAGCCAGCCAGGCGTGGGGAATGTTATCACTGGAGCGATCATAGAAAAGCGGCACAATGCGGTGAATTAATAGATCATAAATCGCCCGACTCTCAACTTCATCTTGGTAGTCAGGGTCGTCATACTCTTCGCCTTCGCCAATCGCCCAGCCGTTAAGACCATCAAACCCCTCACACCACCAGCCGTCTAGGACACTGAGATTTAACACACCGTTGACCGCCGCCTTCATCCCGCTTGTGCCACTGGCCTCTAATGGGCGCCGCGGATTGTTAAGCCAAACATCAACGCCGGAGATGATATGCGAGGCAATTCCCATGTCGTAGTCTTCGATAAAGATAAACCGGCGGCGTAATTCCGGCCGCCTTGCGATATGGATGATGTGCGCAATAATTTCTTTGCCGGCGTGATCCGCTGGATGAGCCTTCCCAGAGAATACAAATTGAACCGGTTGGTTAGGATTGGAGACAATCTCCACCAGTCGATCGATATTTCTCAACAGCAGCGCTGCGCGCTTGTAAGAGGCGAAGCGTCGGGCAAATCCGATGGTCAGTGCGTTTGGATCTAATACCTGCTCAGCACTCTCGAGGTCTAAACGGGATGAGCCGCGACGGCGAAGTTGACCTTTTAATCTATTGCGACAGAAATTAATCAGCGAATGCCGATTGCGCGAGAGTACGCCCCATAACTCTTCATCCGGGATCTGCGAAACCATCCGAAAACTTGCAGGATTCCCAGCGTCTTCTCGCCACGGTTTGCCAAGGTATTTATCAAACAACTCTGCCATTCCCCTAGAGGCCCAGGTTGAAGTATGAATCCCATTCGTGACATGTCTTATGGGAATTTCGTCAACTCCAAGTTCCGGCCAGAGTCCGTGCCAGAGCTTCCTCGAAAGGTGCCCGTGAAGTTTGCTCACTCCGTTGGCAGCATGCGAGGTTCGCAGAGCAAAAATCGTCATCGAGAACAGTTCATGCGTATCCCCTGGAACTAGTCGGCCTAGGCGCAATAAATCCTCCAACCTAATCCCAAGCTGTTGAGCGAAGGTTGAAAAATACTGCCCCATTAGTTCATTGCTAAAGGCGTCATGTCCTGCTGGCACAGGAGTATGAGTGGTAAACAAGCTTCCGCGTTCAATAGCGACAAGCGCTTGACTAAAATCAAGGCCTCGCCCCTCCATTAATAATCGCGCTCCCTCTAGAGCTAAGAAGGCGGAATGCCCCTCGTTTAGGTGGCAGACTGTCGGGTGAATATTTAGCGCGTGAAGCATACGCAAGCCACCGATACCGAGCACAATCTCTTGTCGAATCCGGGTGTGGATATCCCCACCGTATAGCCTTGCTGTAATAGCGCGGGCTACGGGAGAGTTATCTTCAAAATTAGTGTCAAGGAGAACCAAGTGAGTACGTCCGACCTCAACCTGCCAGGCACGAACTTTTACAATTTCGCCGCCAATATCTATCGATACACAGGCCTGCTCACCGTTATGAAAAAGGAGCGGGGATACTGGAACTTTTACATACTCAAGTCTTGG
>CAYMWO010000070.1:0-13778 GCA_964393905.1 uncultured Bdellovibrionales bacterium
AATGAAGGTTCTCCATCTAGAGTCCCTTACCTGTCTCACTGTGTCTCCCATCCAGGAGGGTTCAAACCGTGTCCGATTCTGTTTCGCCCATCGCTGTCTGGTTCGCCGGCTCCGAGGAGCCGGGTCTCGCCGAGATTCTGCGCGAGGCGACCTGCCACCTCCCGCACCGCCAGTCGCTCCCCGGCGCCTGGCTCTCGCAACTCGAGCAGCTGCTCGGCCCCTGTGACCGCCCGGCAGTCCCCGTCTCCGAGAGCGCCATCGCCCTGCTCTTCTTCGAGGCCGAGGTCCAGAAGGCGCTCGGCTACGAAGGCCAGCTTGAGCTCTTCGCTCTTGATTGCTTCGTGCTGAGCATCAAGAGGGCACTCTCCGGGCACACCTTCCTCTCCGGAAGGAGACTCCCCGACCTCGAGGCCGCAGTGAACGAGCGTTCCAACAGGGCCAAGAGTGGCACCATGCCCGACCTCCGTCCCCTCGCCCGGAGGTAGTGGAGCCGGCGACTCTGCCCGAATTCTCGACTGACGCGAGTGGGCCGGGGTAAGTGGGTCATTCCCCTTACTCCCGGCCCACTCTGGCGGACCCCGGGACCAAACAGAAGGTTATTCCAAAATGTTCCCTGGTCTGGCCTCAGCTCCCACAACTCTAACGTCTTAATCTTCTTGCTCTGCTTCAAAACAACTCTCTTAGTCTCCACAACTCTCTTAGGCTCCCCTCTCAATTTGATTTTCTCCCATTCCGAACGACCGTTCTAATAAAATCTCATTGACTCACCTCATTCGCGCGCGGATACTAAATCCCAGTTGTCTTAACTCTTCGCTTTTCGCGATTAGGCAGTTTTGCTCTTTCTCTTGCGCTAGGCGCTCACCGCCTTCCGCCCAGAAAGTAGAAGAACTCAGGCTTTCCCTCCGGGACTTGGAGGAAGCGAGGGTGTTTTTCAATTCATTGCAGGCTCTACTTTCTCATTACCCAGATTTCCTTGTTAATCAGATTGACCCGCTGTTTTCAGCTCCCCTACTCTCCCTATCTCCAGTTCCCTCAGGCGAAAGCGCTAAAGGTAAAATGTTTTTTCTGACCTGTGAGTCGGTTGTGGCCAGTCACATATAAGACTGCCAGAGCCGACTGACTGTGTCGGGGGCCGCGCGTGCGGTCCTTAGGATTTTTCAGAGTTTGCTTCACCCCAACGGAGAAACTGCCATGCGCCAGCGCCAGGAAAGGACTCTCAACCTCACGAGCCGTAACGGCTCGATCGTCTTCAGCGCCACCCCCTTCGGGGAGCGCGAGTGGTGGGTCAGCGCCCGCCAGGGCGAGTCCGTGGTCTGCGTGATCGTCGAGGACGAGTCGTCCCTCGGTCGCGCCGAAGCCGCCGCCTGCCGCGGTGACCTCTACACGGTCGCCGCCCAGGGCACCGAGACCGGCCTCAGCAACTACAAGCCCACGAGCGTCGCGGAAGCGGCGTAGGAAGGAGATGCCATGCGTCGCTACGAAGTGCGAGTCGCCGACGGAGTGTCGTTCGTGATCGAGAGCTCCTCGGTCCCGGCCGGCACCAAGGTGAAGACCACGATGGTCTGCAACGGGAGGTCGACCCTCTTCGGGGACGAGACCTACAGCGAGGTGGATGCCGCGTTGGTCATCCTCCAGTCCCTCCGGGACCCGCTGGATCGTGGCACCGAGGCCCTGCACCGGGTTCCCGCGAACCAGGTCGCGGCCGCGTAGAGCAGACGACTTCACAAGTTCGTCTACGGGGTTCTGGCACGCACCGCAAGGTGCCAGAACCCCGAGGGCCAAAGGTTCCCCAAAACAGGTTCTCCCTTTAGCGCCTCGCTTTACCAAACCTCTCCAATTGACAACCCCACCCCCTAAGAGTACGAATCCACCAAACCCCTTTGCAATAACCCCTATGGCCTCTGATCCTCTTCCACCAAACTACGACTACAAAAACCCCGAGGAGAACGAGCCTTACCTTGGGCCCGGCTGGGCAGTGGTAATGCTAATTCTTTTCGCCCTAAAAGAGGCCTTTCCGGCCGAGAAGTACACAGCTCTTTGGTGGGTTCAGGTCTATGTCCTGACCCTCATTATGTTCATCACCGCCTTTGTTATATACAAACGCCGTAAATTCTTTCGCCGTAAGCGAAAACAGGAAAACAAAAAAGAGGACAAGCCCTAACCGATGTTCTCCCGTCTACTTGGCCATTCCCAAACACACTCTAACGGCGAGGCCGCACCAGACACGCACGACGAGTTTAAGGACCTGGGCTTTGGCTCTGAAGTCACAAAAAAATCACAAAAGCGGCTCCTCAACAAAGACGGCAGCTTTAATATCAAGCGCAAAGGCTATAGCTTTCTCTGCTCAAACTCCCTTTACCAGTATCTGGTTACAATCAGCTGGCCCGCGTTTTTTAACGATTTTGTCGTCGCTTACCTGCTACTCAACCTAAGCTTTGCGACCCTGTATTTTTCCTGCGGCCCAGAGGCTCTTCTCGGCCACCGTGCGGAAACCGAGGGAGCGAGATTTCTAAGCGCGTTTTTCTTCAGCGTGCAGACCTTAGCCACAATTGGCTACGGTGGGATAACCCCGAACGGCTTACTCCCTAACCTTATTGTCACCGTCGAAAGTATCATCGGTCTCCTAGGAGTCGCTCTCGCAACTGGTATCTGTTTTGCCCGCTTCTCAAGACCGAGCGCCAAAATCCGCTACAGCAAAAACGCCATCATCGCTCCCTATAAAGGGATAACAGCGTTTCAGTTTCGGGTAATAAACGAACGGGCAAACCAGATTATGAACCTCGATGCGCGGCTTGTGTTGGCAAAAAATGTTGAAAAAGACGGTGTCACTACCCGGCCGTTCTTTGACCTCCCACTAGAGCGGACCCGGATTATGTTCTTTCCGCTTAACTGGACCGTAGTGCATCCGATTGACGAAAAGAGCCCGTTATACGGCATGACCAAGACAGACCTTGAAAACTCGAACGCAGAATTCATGGTTCTCTTCACCGGCACAGACGATACCTTCTCCCAAACCGTCCACTCCTGGTCCTCATATAAAACAGACGAACTCGTCTGGGGGGCTAAATTTGTAAACATCTTTGAATATCACGAGGATGGCTCTGTTGAGATTGACCTTAACCGAAACGACGAGATTATCCCCGCCCAGCTACCTGCCCCTGAAGCCGTAAATCATTAACCTTCGATTTTGTACCCCGCATGACCCTGTGGTAGGATCCTCCGAAAGCTATTCTTAATGTGACGATCTTTCTCTTCTAGCTAGCTGCGCACCAATAAGCGCAGCCAATCATCTGGGTAGTGGTGCTTAAAGGTTAAGCACGGTTTTACTACCTCCAGTTTGTTCCCTGTCCCTGTCCCTGTTTCCTTTGTAACGAAAGGAGGCTCCCGTGAACATTCGGGAAGCGCTCAGTTTCATCATCGACAACCGACTCCTCACGATCTTCGACCTGGACGGCACGATCACCGACAGCCGGTTCCGTCGTTGGGTCGTGGCCATCGCCGCCCTCGAGCGGCTAAACCGCATGACGGGTGGGATGTTCGACTCCCTCTGCTTGGAGATCTCGAGCCCCGAGAGGTTCTTCGAGGTCTACCGGGCGAGCAAGAACCTCGGCGAGGTTCTCTCGACGAGGAACTACGCCTCCGGCATCGACATCTCGAGCCACGAGGGACGTGCCCTCGCCGAGATCCTCGTGCGGTTCTTTCGCGAAATCCTCGCGGAGTATCGCACCGAGCACCTGAAGGAGGACCGCCTGCCGTCGGGGAACAAGGCCGCCCTCCAGGCGCTTCTCCCGAGGCTCTCGGCCTCGATCGTGAGCCACCGCTCGCAGACCCAGAGCAAGCTCGCCGGTCTCCTGCGGTTCATGGGCATCCTGAACGACGGAGCATCCATCACCGGATTCTTCGACCTCGCGGCGGTGAACCCCGTCGGGAGCGACCAGCCCGACCCGGTGAAGGCCAAGCTCGCCTTCATCGGTGAACACTACCGGAACCTTCTCGACGCCTTCGCCGAGATCGTCCGTGTCGGCGGTGACCCGAGTCTGAAGCCTCTCTATTTCGGCGACAGCGACGAGGACATGAAGGTCGCGCTGAAGCTCGGCTTCACCATCCTCATGGTCACCGACCTCGGGAACCGCGACCGCGCGTTCTTGGAGCGCACGGAGGCGGAGCTCCGAGCTTCGGGCAGCACCGGTGAGGTCGTCTACTTCACCTCGCTCGCCGACCCGGAGCTGCTGACGTTCGTGAACGGGCGCGCCGACCGCTTCGCCGCGGCCTATGCCAAGGCCGTCGCAAGTGTCAGTCAAGCGGCCTAGATTCGCGCGTCCAGGGACCAGCTCCCGGAGGATTGCCAACTCCGGGGGCTGGTCGTTCGTTCTTGAAAATGAACTAGGGGGTGGTCACCTGAAGTTTCCTAGGTTTCCGGGCACCACTCCCGCCCTTTTTTGCAGCGCATTCCCGACCCTTGAATCAAAAACCGGCAACAAGCTATAACCCCCTAATGCAGCTAAACCCCCAAGGCCGAATCCTAATTGTCCCAGACAGCTATAAAGGGACCCTCACTTCAAAGCAGGTAGCCTCTGCCATCCGCGCCGGACTCGCTCTCGCGCTCCCCGAAATTGAATACATCGAACTCCCCCTAGCGGACGGTGGCGAAGGTTCGAGCACTATCTGCGGCGAGCTCCTGCACGGCACTCGAGTTGAACTCCAGGTCACCGGCCCAGAAGGCACACCCGTAACCGCCTTTTATTACAAGACACCCGACAACCGAGCCCTAATAGAGCTAGCTGCCGCAAGCGGCCTACCGCTTTGCAATAACTCCCAACAAAGCGCCGCAACCCGCACCACATTCGGAACCGGCGAACTAATTAAGCACGCCATAAATCACGGAGCCCGCGACATCACACTCTTCCTGGGCGGCTCCGCCACCACCGACGGCGGTGTCGGTATGGCCAGAGCGCTCGGCTTCCACTTTCTAGACAATGCAGGCACTGCCCTCCCGACCCCCACCAATTCCTTAGAGACCGAAAACGACCCCTCAACCAACAACCATCCCGGCGAACAACTTCGCTCCATCTCCCGAATTGAACCCGGAGACTCGGCATCTCTGCTAAAAGGCGTAACAGTCAAAGCGGTCTGTGATGTGAAGAACCCGCTCTTTGGCGTAACTGGGGCGGCGCATATCTACGGTCCACAAAAGGGCCTGACCCCGAGTGAGGTCAACACCCTAGACACCGACCTTCAGCACCTAGCGCGCCAATGCACTACTCACCTAAAGACCGAAAACCACAACCACCCAGGAGCCGGTGCCGCTGGAGGTTCCGGCTTCGCCGTCCTGACATTTTTTAAAGGTGAACTAGTCCCCGGAGCTGATTACTTTTTAGATTTAATCGGTTTTGATGAAAGAGCCCGTGCCTCCGATCTGGTCTTCACCGGCGAGGGCCGGGTCGACGAACAGTCCGTTTCCGGCAAACTTCTCTGCTCAGTTCTAGACCGAGCAACGAAACTTAAGAAACCAGTGATATCACTTTCAGGAGCAGTAGATCTTCCCCGCGAGATCTTTCTACAACATCCCCTACTAACTGCCATAGGCGTCGGGCGCGCTGACTCGCTGACAAATCCCGCCGAAGCACTACAACTAAGCGCCTTCCAACTCGGTAAACTTCTCGCCGCCGCGGGCGGCCCAACAAAAGGCCGCCTATGAGCTGGGAACCGTTTGATTCAAGTTGGTTAGTAGACCTCGCGAAGTCCCAATACCCAAAAGACCCCTGGCTAGCAGACTCACTCTCCCGCTGCACTAAATGCCTTCGTGACGGAGAGAGCTATCTCTTCTTCATCTCCCGCGAGAGTGCAAAGGACCAAAACTTCGATTTCCTTAGAAACCTAGACCTCCGCCACCCAGAGTTCGGTCGTATCGTGCTAGATGTCTTAAAGAATCGCGAAATAGGTGGCCTAGAGTTCCTCGACAAATACTCGCCCCACCCCCTTTCCATCAAGACCAAAAGCTAATTCCCACTTTCTACAACCCACTCGCAGCCACCACAATCAGCAAGACGTACCCCAAGCTGATAAACCCGTTAAATGTAAAAAACGCCCGGTTAATGCGGGAGAGGTCTCGGGGTTTGATAATCATATGCTCTGCAATGAGCATAAATCCGATAAGCAAAACACCTAAGAAATAGCTCCCACCCAACCCTGCAGAAAGTCCTACCGAGCAGAAGCCAAGAAATGCAAGCAGGTGAACGGCGCGAGCCAGCCCCAGAGCCTTACTCACCCCGAGCCTTGCCGGTATTGAATGCAAACCTTCCCGCCTATCAAACGACACATCCTGGCAAGAATAGAGAATATCTAAGCCACCCACCCAAAGCACAACTGTAAACATCATCAACACCGGAAGAAGCTCAACTTCAGGTCTCAATACCCACCAAGCACCGCCCGGCGCACACGCCAAAGCCAGCCCCAACGCAAAATGCGAATACTCCGTAAAGCGCTTTGTCAGACTATAGCCAAGCAGAATACACAGCACCAAAGGCGAAAGCACAAGGCAGTGCCTCCCTAAAAGACCGGACATCAACACAAATAACCCTGAGGAAACCAAAACCAGTCCCAACACCTGACCACGCTTAAGCTTACCCGCAGGAAGCTCCCGCCCCTCGGTCCGAGAATTCTTGGCATCTAGCTTCGCATCCACCAGCCGATTAAACCCCATCGCCGCCGAGCGCGCGAAGAAGACCGCCAACACGATCAATAGCAGCGGACCCAGCAAAGGAGTCTCTATCCCAGAGAGCATATTAGCCCTCCTAGCCAAAATAAAACTCGCCACCGCAAATGGCAGAGCAAATACCGTATGCGGCAGGACTACCAAGTCCGAAAATCGCTTAACCAGCTCTGTTCCTTTAGGCCCTGGCCCTTTAGTTTCACTCATAGAGCGCGTATTGATTGCCAGCCTGTGCTAATTAGTCAAGAGCTGAAAGGTGGTTATCCACCCCTATGGCGCAATTTGCACTTCGAATATAAGATTCCCCACTTGTTAAGACTCAAGGCTTTACGGGAGTGACCTGAATGCGTTCTGAATGGATTTCTAAAAGAAAAGATGACGAAGCCCCAACCCAGCTACGCTACGCACGCGCTGGAATAATCACAGAGGAGATGCAGCACGTCGCCCAACGCGAAAAACTCACCCCTGAGTTTATTCGCCTAGAGGTCGCCTCCGGTCGGATGATAATCCCCGCTAACATCAATCACCCTGAACTCGAGCCGATGTGTATCGGTATTGGCTCAACCACCAAGATTAACTCCAACATCGGTAACTCCGCGGTCTCCTCCGGGATAGACGAGGAGTTAGAAAAGCTCCGTGTCTCCGTTAAACACGGAGCCGATACCGTGATGGACCTCTCCACAGGGAAAAACATCTTTAATATCCGTGAGAGTATAATCCGGAACTCTCCGGTCCCCATCGGCACTGTGCCTATCTACGAAGCCATCGAGGGAGTGAAAGACCCACTGGATTTGAGCATTGAAGACATTCTTAAAGTAGTCGAGTCGCAAGCCAAGCAGGGAGTCGATTATATGACTCTTCACTGCGGCATACTCTTAGAACACCTCCCACTTATCGCCCCCCGGGTAACAGGGATTGTCTCCCGCGGCGGAAGTTTAATCGCGCAGTGGATGATGCACCACAGGCGGCAAAACCCGTTTTTCGAGTTCTACGATGACTTACTAGATATCCTTCGTAAATATGACGTTTCGATTTCCCTCGGTGACAGTCTCCGACCAGGCTGCCTAGCAGACGCCTCAGATCGCGCACAGTTTGCCGAGCTTGAGGTGTTAGGCGATCTAACCCTCCGCGCATGGGAGAAGGATGTCCAAGTTATGGTCGAGGGTCCGGGACACGTTCCGATGGACCAGATTCAGATGAACATTGAAAAGCAGATTGAGCTCTGTCACGGAGCTCCGTTCTATGTGCTTGGGCCGCTGGTCACCGATATCGCCCCCGGCTACGACCACATCACCTCCGCCATCGGAGCCGCGCTTGCTGGCTGGCATGGCGCTTCGATGCTTTGTTACGTAACCGCCGCCGAGCATTTAACACTACCCGACGCAAATGATGTCCGTGAAGGAATCATCGCCTATAAGATTGCCGCTCACGCCGCTGACATCGCCCGACACAGACCAGGCGCCAGAGACCGTGATGACGAGCTTTCAAAGGCCCGTTACAACTTTGACTGGAACCGCCAGTTTGAACTTTCCTTAGACCCCGACCGCGCTCGAGAAAAGCACGACTCGACCCTGGCACACGAAACATTTAAGACCGCGCATTTTTGTGCCATGTGCGGCCCTAAATTCTGTTCGATGCGGATTAGTGAGGAGGTTCGCTCCTGGGCCCGGACGGAGTTATCGACATCAGGCGAAATACTAAAAGAGAGTAATTTATAACCGAACATTAGGAACGGATTCTTATGAGCCAGCGCGACCTTTTTGCGGTAGCTTTTATTTCGGCAGTTTTTCTAAATCTCGCAACCGCCCAAGCAGCGCCAGAGAAATTGACTCCGGAAAAGCTCCGAGTCGGCGTTATCGCCTCACTCACCGGAGAGGCCGCGAGCATCGGGGATGCATGTAAGAATGGAATTGAGTTCGGGTTATCAAAACTAAAGCCTGAGGTTCGTGAGCGGCTTGAGGTTTTCTATGAGGACGACCAGTTCGCTCCGCAACGGAGCATCGCCGCTCTGAACAAACTTGTTGAGAATAACAAAATTCAAGCTGTGGTGAATTTTAGCTCCGGCACCGGAAAGGCATTAGCGCCACTTACAGAAGAGAAACGGCTCCCCTTTATTTCAATCTCCACATCCCCTGAAATCTCACGGGACAGAAAGTTTGCCGTTAACTTTTGGGTTACCCCTGAGACCGAGGCCCAGGCGGCTTTCGATGAGATGAAAAAGCGCGGATATAAGACGATTTCCCGCATTACAAGCAGCCAAGAGGGAATGCTTTCTATTAAAGAAAAGTTCGATGCCCTGAACAAGGGCGATTTTAAAATTGTTGTCGACGAAGAGTACTCGATTGATGACAAAGACTTCCGCACTTACGTGACCAAGGTTAGGGCTAAGAAGGAGGTTGATGCGCAGATGATAATTCTCGTCCCAGCGCAGCTCGGTGTCTTTGCCCGAAACTTCCGTCAGGCAGGGCTGACGATCCCAATGTTCGGGTTTGAGGCCTTCGAGGACTCTGCCGCTGTAAAAGATGCCGCCGGCACTCTCGAGGGGGCCTGGTATATAAACGGAGCCGACGCCTCCCCCTCCTTCTACGAAGAGTTTCGAAAGCGCTACCCAAATAGCTCATTATGGTGCGTCCCAAGCGGTTATGACACCGCCCTAATTCTCGGTAAAGCTGTTGAGACCTCAACAGACCCCGCACACCTGAACCAGCTTCTGCACACCCTAAAGGATTTTTCCGGGGCTCAGGGCACATTCTCTTCAACTCCGGATAATCGGTTCACACTTCCGGCCGAGGTAAAGGTAATCGTAAACGGTGGGTTTAAGCCTCTATACGACTAGCGCTCCCTAGGCGCCCCCTACGTGTCAGCTTCGCAGGTCCCCAGGTGTCAGCCTCTTTGTTAAGTATCTGCAATAACCCGAAAATTTTTTGCCCCCTTTTTGCTCTAGCGACCATCATAAGTGAGCTAGTTTGCTGAATTGTATGCGTTTTTAGGGGAATTTACCGTAGTGAATTCCTGCTAAACCTAGTGAAAGTGCTTAAAAAGAGGGTTATGTATACCCTTAAGTTATTAGAAAAACTTGATATTCAGCCTTAATTCAGCTAACAGGGAATTCGGGCCAGGGATATTACTCCCCGAATGGAAGTAAAGGTTTTGCAGTTAGATTATTAATCGAGCAATTTACTGAACGGTAAGACCCATGAACAAGACTCAACAGAAGGGATGCCTCACTAAGGCTGATTTAGTCGACTCCATTTACGACAACCTTCCGTTCGATAAGCAAAAAGCCACGCAGATAATTGAAGATTGGATTGAGCTGATTAAGGATGGGCTCTCCCGTGACGAGAAGGTAATGATCTCCGGTTTTGGCGTTTTTGAGGTCAAGGGCAAACACGCTCGCCCAGGTCGTAATCCTCAAACGGGTGACCGCATTACGCTCTCCGCAAGGCGTGTCGTTAAATTTAAGCCAAGCCAGATTCTTCGTGCTCAGCTCAATAACGAAGAGATCACAATGAAAGAGGGAGACGAGCGCGAGTTCGATTCTAACTAGCGCGTCTAGTTCTCTCGAACTCTAGCTTCGTAATCCGCGAAAGCGAAGTTACTTAGATAGTGGACCCCATACAGACGAAAAAATCCCTTGCTGATTCCCCATCCGGAACAACCGGGTCCGCGGTTTCATCCTCAAGTTCTACCGAAGATGAAAAGCTTGGTCCAAGAGAGCGAATTCTTCAGGCCTCTTTAAACCTCTTTGTCGACCAGGGGTATTTTAACACGAATGTTCCTGATATCAGCCGCGCATCGAAATGCAGCGTAGGTTCGATTTATCATCACTTTCTTAATAAGGAAGAGATTGCAGATCACATCTACAAGGCCGGCATTAAGGAGTTTCGGAAAGTTCTCTCCAAAGCGTTTGATCCAGCAAACAACCTCGAGACGACGATTAAAGCCGTCGTTGTAACTTTCCTCGGGTTTGTTGAGGACAACCGCCAACTCTCTCGCTACCTCTGGTCTGCGAGGCATAACGAGTTTCTCTCCAAAAAAGTCATGCAGCCAACAGGCGTTGGATTTGATGAGTTCGGTCGGGGGCTAACAAAGCTGATAAAGACCGGAGTTCGTAACGGTGAGATACCGCCCGTAAATGCCGAAATTATCTGGAGCATCGTTTTTGGCATCCCACTCTCTTTTATGCGGGACTGGTTTGATGGCTATACCAGGGAGACCCCGAGCCAGGTGGCGCCTGTTATTGCGAAAGCCTGCTGGGCAGCGCTGCAAGCTGCAAAGGTATAAGAAAACTTAGAGTTTAAGCGCCTTCTCTAACGCCTCAAACGGCAAAAGTGCACACCGAAATCGCACCGGATACTTTTGTATGCCCTTTAGCGCTGAAAGGTCGCCTAACTCGCTCTCTGTCTGTTTGGGCACGTCACGTCCTTGAATCAAAGCCTGAAACATCTGCTTCACCGCCTCGACGCTCTCTACCGGCTGCCCGATAACCCTATCCGACAACATTGAAGCCGCTGCCTGGGAGATCATACAGCCTTGCCCTGAGAACTTAATGTCCTGAATTATTCCATCCTCTAGCGAGACAAAAATCGTAATCTCATCTCCGCATAGCGGGTTATTTAGCGAAATCTTTCTAGCCTCGGGTCCTAACTCACCTCGATTCTTAGGATGCTTGGCGTGTTCGATAATAAGCTCTTGGTAGAGGTCATCTTCCATATCTAATTGCGCAGAGCTCCGTTAGCCACTCGGAAATACTCGCGCACAGCAAACCGCACTCTCGGGTCTCTATCCCGTTCCAATTTCCTTCTCAGCTCCGGCGCGAGTCCGCCTCGGCGGCAAAGTGCAAGTCGCGCCTGCACGTCAACTTCCGCCTCGAGCTCTCCGTCTTCGTCCGCAGGCAGAGTTTTGTCTGGACTGTGCTTTTGATAAAACTCCTCAAGCTCAGATACGGAAAGTTTAGATAGCCGCTTTACCTGGGCAGTAAGCAAGAAATAGCCCCGCCTCTCCAGAGGAATCTTTTTTAGAAGCTTCTTTTCCTCCTCGGGTTGGATGTCGTCCCGCTCAAAAAGCGCGTCCAAAATTTCTGGCTCATTCGAGCCAACTAGGCTGGCTCGAATATCAGAAGATAGCTGGCCGTGCTTAGCAATCTCCGCCAGCACGAGCGCACTCAGACCATGCGCGCTCTCGACAAGCCCCTCGGCGAAAAGTCGATACAACCCACTCACCTCTTCAGGGCTTAAATGCTCATTAAGTTTAACTGTCGCGCCCCCCGTCATGAGCTTCTTTCGAAACTCTTTAAGCAAGGAGGCCGGAGTCGAGTCCGCCTTAATTTCTAGGATATTAATCATCAGTCTTAAAACTCTTCTGCATTATCAGTAGAGGTAAGTTCCTGCAGAAACAACCCTAACTTAAGCGCGGCCCCCAAATCCCCTGCGACTTTTAACCGACCAGAGCCGAAAAGTGACTGTGGATTAAGTTCGCCGCGAGCAAGCCCAAGGAAGTCGGCACTGGAAATTCGCACCTCGCAGTCTGCCCCAGAGCTCTCACCACAAACAACGGCAGGCTTCTCTTCACATCGCAACATCCACTTTCCACCGTCATCCCCGGCAATATTCATCGCGTAACTTGCACCCAATTCACTCCATCGGGTCGGGTCCGCCTCGCAGAGGTTCTGCCAATGGTTGAGCACTTCAGCTGGCCTATTAAAGGTTGTCATGTTGGGTCCCCCTTTTAGCATACAATTACCCCCCCCTATAACTCAGTATAAAGGGAGCAAGCTACACCAAACTCCGATTAGTGCATAACAGTGAGAGAATAACGTCGCGGAATTGGTGCATTTTCACAGGTTATTAGGCCAAAGCTGTAAGAATCAGTATTTTATGAAATTCGGACTAGAACGCTTAATTCCCAAATTTAATACCTTGGTCATAAAACCGGGAGATATTTTCCAATGGGTTAAGGTCTGGAAGAGCCTTCCGGTTCTAAGTTGGCTAAGGGCCGCCCGGTATTTCCGCACTGAGGATTTTCGCTCCGCCGCCTATCATTATGAATTAGGTCTACGCCGTCATTCAAACCACGGTGCTGCTCACTGCGCCAGATTGGATTTCGCCTACTGTCTCTACAGCCTTGGAGAATATGAGCGTGCCGAGTCCGAGTTACAGCTGATAGTTTCTGACGTTGCTCCGCTAAAAGACTCTTATTTACTGTTAGCGAGAATCCAAACAGCTTCTGGAGACACTGATAAAGCTGCAAAGACTATGTCGCAGTGTCTAACGCTCTTCGGCGCTGAAGACGATGTCGTTATCGCCTTTGCCTTTACCGTATTCGGCTCGGAGTCCTCGTTTGAGCTAATCGCGCAAGCTCACACTCAACTAGAAGCATTAAAATCAAAGCTCTCGTTGGACTGTAACAATATTCCACTGATAGAGACCGCCTTAGCGCTTTACGAAAGCCGCTATGGCGACCCGGAGTTAGGCGAACAGAGGCTCTCTCGAGCGTTAGCTACGCTTAACGGCCCATATGAGGCGGTAGTTCTACGTGGTGAGGGTCTACTCCGGGCAGGCCGCATTCAGCAGGCTCGAGCACAGCTCCGCCGTGCTTTACTCTCCGGCGCCCGCGACCCAAAGCCGGCAGGCCTTCTCGCAAAGACCTACCTGCAAGAAGGCATCTTCTGCGAACCCGAGCGCGCCATAGAGCTAGCCACCATCGCTTGCAAAAACAGCGGCTGGAAAAACCCCGAGTATTTACAGATTCTCGCCGACGCCTATCAAGCCAATAACGACGAACTTTCCGCTGGCTTGATGGACTCTAGAGCTAAAGGTCTAAAAGCCATCAAAGAGATTCGCTTAGAAGATCTCTTCACCGTAAAATCCCAAATCCAGCGTCTAGCTAGCATTTAAAGCCCAGCGGACTACTCTTATTCGACACCCTATTGACGGGCGTGTTAGAATTGCGCGTATTCATTCTCATAACTTCATCTGGGTAGAAGCACTACGTTAGTGCGGTCTAAAATTGCCTGCTCATCGAGCGCAATTTTTGGACCGCCCGTCGGCGTAAATGTTTTTCATAG
>CAYMWO010000071.1:0-13685 GCA_964393905.1 uncultured Bdellovibrionales bacterium
TGTGGAGCTTATTTTCACTCAGTGCTTCGCCGCTAATGATCTGGGCTGTGTATCTCGCAATGTTTGTTGCGGCCATATTATTTACCCTGGGTCTGCACGCCAGGGCAGCTTGCATTGTGCTTTTTATTGGGTACAGCTCGATGATGGCTAGAAACGTATATATGGTAAACGGCCAGGACCAAGTGGCGACAATGCTACTTTTTTTCGCCTGCTTTTCGCCTCTTAGCGGTGCGTTCTCACTTGATTGCAGAAAAGGAAAAAAGCCACAAACCGGGGAATTAAATAGCATTTGGGCGCAGCGACTAATGCAAGTTTCATTTGCTGGAATATATTTATTTTGTGGCCCTACTAAACTTCAAACTTGGGCCGATGGCGATGCTCTCTATTACATTAGTTTGAGCCATGCCTGGTTTCGATTTCCAGGGCTCTCAATATTTCGGCAATTCGAAGTCTCACGGTTGCTTTCCTATTCAACTATTGCCGTTGAAAGTTTGTTTCCAGTGTTGGTGTGGTTTCGCCAATCGCGCGGATATATGCTGTGGACCATGGCAGGATTGCATGCGGGCGTGATGATATTTCTTGCACCCTCCGTGTTTTACTTTAACTTGATAATGGTGATTGGCCTATTGCTGTTTGTCGATGATGCTACGGTGCAGCGAATCTACCGCGATGAATGTGCTCGGCGCGAGTACTTAAAGAAGTATCCGCAATATGGATTAGTTAGTGATATTCGAAATCGGATAAAACGGCTATTTTGACACAACTTATCCGACCTTTTCGTCAGCAAACCGTTTTGCTATAACCCCCTGCATGGCGACGCAGATCATTAACCTTGCAGAACTCCGACAGCGGATAGACGAGTTAAAGACTCGGCTTGCGGCGCTGGGAGGTTTTCTTTGACCTCCCCACAAAAGATCAGCGCCTAAACGAGCTGGAAAAGCTCTCTACCGATCCTGAATTTTGGAACGACCCGCACGGAGCGCAAGCCGTGGTAAAGGAACGTGCCGAAATCTCTGCTCAGCTGGACAAATTTCGTCGGCTGGAGAACTCGGTGCAGGATCTTACAGCTTTACTTGAACTCTATCGAGAGAGCGAAGACGACGAACTCGGAACGGAATGCCTCTCGGAGTTTGCCCGAGTGGAGAGGGAGACGCGAGAGTTTGAGCTTACCCGTATGCTCTCCGGAGAGCATGATGCAGCCAGCGCGATTCTGGAAATTAATGCTGGAGCTGGAGGCACGGAGGCGCAGGATTGGGGTGAGATGCTGCTTAGAATGTATCTGCGCTGGGCAGAGCAGCACTCTTATTCTACCCAGCTTTTAGCCGTACAGGACGGTGAGGGCGCGGGAATAAAAAGCGCTACGTTATTTATCGACGGCAAAAACGCCTACGGGTTTCTCCGTTCAGAGCGTGGGGTGCACCGCTTAGTGCGTATCTCCCCTTTTGATTCAAATGCCAGGCGCCACACCTCGTTCGCTTCTGTCTCTGTCATGCCCGATATCGAGCAAGATGTGGAAATTGAGATCAATGACGACGATTTGCGAATAGATACCTATCGATCGAGCGGTGCTGGCGGGCAGCATGTCAATAAAACCGACTCTGCAGTTAGGCTTACTCACTTGCCGACCGGATTGGTAGTCGCCTGCCAAAACGAGCGCTCGCAACATAAGAATAAAGCCACAGCGATGCGGCTACTTAAGGCTAAACTATATGACCTTGAAGTTGCAAAGAAGCAGGCCGAGATGGATAAAATTGCGGGCGAGAGGCGAAAAATCGACTTTGGTAGTCAAATTCGATCTTACGTCATGCAGCCGTATCAAATGGTAAAGGACCTACGGACGGATACTGAGACGGGAAATGTTCAGGCGGTGATGGACGGAGACATCGATCAATTTATCGAGGCCTTTCTACTTTCAGAAGAATTTAATCGACCAGAAAAATAGGCGAGATTTTATGGCAATTTCAGCAGCAAATCCCTCTATCAGACTAACATTCCTTGGAGCGGCCCGCACCGTAACAGGCTCTAAGTATTTGCTTGAGGTAGAGGATAAAAAAGTCTTATTCGATTGCGGACTATTTCAAGGAAAAAAGGAGTTACGGCTTAGAAACTGGGACATCCCAAAGTTTGTCTCGAAAGAACTTACGGCGATTGTCTTAACGCACGCCCATATTGACCACACCGGATATCTCCCGCTCGTCGTAAAGCAAGGCTATAAGGGGCCGATTTATTGTAATCCGGCCACGGCTGCGCTGCTTCGGCTGTTATTACCTGACACAGCGCACCTACAAGAGGAAGAGGCGCGTTATGCCAATATGAAAGGCAGCACTCGGCACAAACCTGCCAAGCCGCTCTACGACCATGAAGATGCGGAGAAAACCCTGCGCCAACTCAAGATGCTTAACACTAAAGGAGTTACCGAAGTGGCGCCTGGAGTTAAGGTGAGTTCGTGTTTAGCAGGTCATATTCTGGGCGCGACTTCGCTAACTGTTGATGTTTTAGGAAAGCGTATTAATTTTTCAGGCGATATCGGTCGCTACGACGTTCCAGTCTTACCAGATCCCAGTCCAATGGATTTAGGGGACCTGCTTCTCTGCGAGTCTACTTACGGAGATCGAGAGCATGATAAAGCTAACACGGAAGCGGAGCTTGCCCGGGTAATTAAACTGGCAGTTGATAAGAGAGGACCGTTGATAATTCCGGCATTTGCCGTGGGCCGCGCACAAGATCTCCTTTATCACATCGCCGAACTAGAGCGTCGTGGTTTAATCCCTGTGCTTCCAGTCTACGTAGACAGTCCGATGGCGGTTGATGCGACACAGATATATCAGCAGTATCGAAATGACTATGACCAAGAAGCCCTCAAACAGGTGCAGGATGGCCGATTGTTGTTCCATACTGAGCGCACTGAGTTTTGCCGTACGGTGAATCAGTCAAAGGAATTGAACTATCTAAAAGGTCCGCGCATTATTATCTCCGCCAGCGGCATGGTGACGGGAGGTCGAATCTTACACCATATGAGTAATCACTTAGGGGACGAGCATTGCACGGTGCTGTTTGTTGGTTTTCAGGCTGAAGGGACGCGAGGGCGGACCATTCAGTCAGGTGCCGAGGATGTGAAGATCTTCGGTCAGTATATTCCGATTCGCGCGACAGTTGAGACTATTTCTAGCCTCTCGGCGCACGGCGACAGGACGGAGCTCACCCGCTGGCTAAAGTCCTGCACCGGCACTCCAAAGCAAGTGATGATAATCCACGGAGAAGAGCAGCCCAGCACTAACTTTGCTGCTCATGTTCGCAAGGAATTGGGCTGGAATGCGCGTCCGGCGGAGTATCTGGAGACTGTTGAAGTTTAGACAAATCAACTAGTTGTTCAGTCTCTTCGTGGTCTTGCTTTGCCTTCTAGAAAACGGCTAGTCTTGCTCCTGTATTTTGTACCTGCGTTTTGCAACCGCAATTCGCAGTTGATTATTTATAATTGGAGATAATTGGATTTATGAAAAAGTTAATTGCTCTAACTGCATCGGTTCTTCTTTCAGCTTCGGCTGCCTTGGCCATTACCCCGGCGCAAGAGAAGACCTTTGTTGATTCTTATAAGAAGGCTTACGAAGGCAAGGATGCAGCTACTCTTGAGTCGTTTCTTTATACTAAAGATGCGGATCCGAATGCATTAGAGTTCTACAAAATGATGATGACATCCGAGATGGGTGGCAAGATCTCATCGATTCAATTGCGCGACCTAACAGCTGAAGAGAAGACCAAGGCCGCAGCCGTTATGCCAAGCCCAGACGGTGGAAATTCAAAGCTGCCAGTTATGCCCTCAAAGAAGCTCGTAATTAAAGTCGAGACAGCGGACGCTAACGGCACATCATCAAGCTCCAGCGAGTCGTTTATCGCTGAAGTTGACGGCAAGCTGATGATTCCGGTTCCAGTTGCTGTTAAGTAGTTTACAGATTCTGTTGATTGGGGTGTGCGAAAGGCTTTGAATAACGGTCTTAGCAATATCAAAAACCCTAAGTTGTTCTAGCCACCGAAGGCGGGGCCAGTAATGGCGCCCCGCCTTCGGTGAGCTTCCTCGAATCACGTCACGGCTTCGAGTCCGTCCTCTCCAAATACTTCTGGACGATCCGGACGGCGTCACCGACGGTGTGGATCGTCTCGACATCCTCGTCGAGGATGTAAATGTCGAATTCGTCATCCAGGTCCATGACGAGCTCGATGGTTTCGAGGCTGTCGGCTCCCAAATCATCGACGAGATTTGACATCTCGGTGACCCGTTCTTCATCCACCTGCATGAGTTCGCAAACAATGCGTACTACCCTCTCCAACACTTCACTCCGCGTCAGGGGGTTTGCCACGATTACCTGCCTTCCTTGGTGGGGCATACCAGTCTAACCATAAGACCGGTAGACTCTTCTGTCCGTGGACAAGAGAAGCTACCGGTCTAAAAAACGCTGTTGATATTGCTAAGCCCGGGAAGAGATTACTGCCTCTCCTCGGACTTAAAGCCTGATTTAGTTGCTCGATTTTTATGAATTTTAAGAGAACGAAGACGGCGGAAAATAGCAGAAATAGAGGCAGTCGGCAATTCTAGGGTAGTTTCTTTAGGACCGATATATCTAGTAAATCCTTTTCGCGTCCCGATTTTTTCTTATTCAATATCAAATGCTTTTTTGAAATAACATTTACAAGGTTGCCGCCCATCCGATATGACTCGGCCTCAGTGAATACATCCAAAAATTCCACTCCATCGATGCTCGTTAAGATATCCACCCTAAAAGGTTTATTCCCCAGCATCGTAACTTTATTAGGCAAAATAAATTGCTCGCTAGTAAGGCCAACATCGGAGGAGAAAAAATCGCGCAAAGCAGAAATAATTTTAGTGGCGTTTAGTTCAGAGCGCTCGATAAAAATATCGAGATCTTCCGTGTATCGAGGGGCTCCATAGGCCGCAACGGCGTGCCCACCGACGATTACAAATTTTACTTCATGTTTAAGAAATAAACTAAGTAACTCCTCCCAATCAGTGCTAAATTGAATCTCGTTGCTCATCGCCTAAGACTCTTCACCTAATTTAGCTGTTCGGATTAGCGGATCGTGCCTTAAACGAGGCTCGGGAAGCGATCCTTTGTGAAATTGCCAACCCTTTATAGATAATAGATAGCAGTCCATTATGCGCTGAGCGGGGGTTCTGCTTTGCTCCAAGGATTGGTCGTGGGCTGCGGCATCGGCGAAGCTATCAAAAACTAAAAATTTCCTTTCCATGAGTGGTATTCTATCTCGACCAAGATCCCGCCGCAACGATAGTCATTGCTTCTTTGTCGCCATTCCGTATTGCGTAATAAAGTTCAGAGTTCGGCCCAGGAGGGAATTACGGCCTCTATTGAAAAGAAAATCCGATATCTGACCTATAAAACTAGGTATACTTCATATACTTAGTTTTTAAAGATATATACTATGCTAAAGAAACTGAAGAAAATATCGACCAATATCCCTGCGGCCTTAATGGAACATGCTTGTAAAATCTCCAATATTTAGAGGGAAGAAAAAATCGGACTCGACCTAAATGAATTGAGACAGCGCACTCGCTTATGACCACTATTAGTTTGAAAAGGCATAGAAAACACCTCTCGATTCTGATTCTCGCCCTTTTAATCTTTGGCCCAAATTTAGCCATCGCCGATGACCTGCAAGAAGCCAAAGCCATTTTCCTTAACTATCAAAAACTTAAATCCCAAGCGGACCCAACTGACTTCGGTAAATGGTTTCGCACGACATCGTTACTTACAGCTATGGAATGCTTTCATAGTAAGTTTGGTCTCGAAAAAAGCCAGGTGGAAAGCGCACTGATTACTGCAGGCCTCAACGCCTTAGAAGTAAAAAGCTTCCTTAATTCAGGATTCGAATCAACAGGAAGCTATTCTTCACCCAGGGCAGGGGAGTTAGAACAGCTCTGCGCTCAGATCGCGAGTGAGGGGTTTAAGCCTTTTTGCAACACTGGCACCCCGCAGAATACCAACTTGGTGGGTAAGAAGTATCGGTATCCGCATGAGTATCTTGTCGTTCAGTCGGGGCAAACCACTAAGGTAGTTCTGAATTTAAAATGTGCCGTTACCTTCGAAACGACTACCAAAGGAGAGGTAACTTTTATTGACTCAATCCAAAATCAGAATTACCAAGTTCACGGCGCTGATGTATTGAGCCTAGAAAGTGCTGGCGTTACCAAATGGGCCTCGGACCGGACTCCGATATATATTTCAATCTCAGCGAAAACTTTGCCTGCCGGATACAGAGAGGCGTCTCCATTGAACCTTGCTGACGGCAAACAGGCTCCCGATGTGATGGCAACAAGTCTGGCTCTAAAGATTAAATCGCTCCCTACGACTTTTTCCTGGCTCATGGTAATTGAGCCGGATTAATACTAGGATAATCTTTCTTAATAACCAGATATCAAGAGGCGACAGTGGAAGTTAAAGACAGTAACGGCACAACCCTAAACGAAGGCGATTCGGTTAGTTTAATCAAAGATCTAAAGGTCAAGGGCACGTCGGTGACGCTTAAGCGGGGCAAGCTGGTTAAGAACATTCGGCTAACAGATAACCCCGAAGAGGTTGACTGCCGCGTTGATAACATCAAAATGGTGTTAAAGACCTGTTTCCTGAAAAAGGCTTAGGGCGCTCAGTGCAGCGCGTCTTTGCCTTTTAGCACCTGTTCTAGGATTTCTAGATTGGCTTTGGCGGCGTCACAGTCTGGGTCAATTCTTAGCGCAGAATTCCAGCAGAGTTTAGCCTCTTCAAGTCGGTACTCGCGAAAATGCTCAATACCTTCGTTAATAAAGTCGCGTAGTTTTTTTGACTCCCATTCTCTTGGAGTCGGAATAAGCACCGGTGGCGGTGCTGGAGGTTCGGGTTTTAACTCCAAATCCTCTTCCCATTGAATGCGCTCGGTTGAACTGGCTGAACGGTTTAGCGACTTATCCTCAGCAAATACTACTTTTGCCGTAAAGCGATCCGGACTGTCCCAGACGGTGGCGGAATTAGCAGGCAGTGCGGGATGCGGCGGATCAGCAATAAGAGCCGGATCTTCAAGACTCTCCGAGTTGCTTGGCAGCTGTTTACCAACGTTCCGATCCGTTCGCCCTTTCTGTGGCATTCGCCCTGAGGCCTCTCCTCTGAGTATCTTGGAGCGAAGATTGCGAGAGTGCGCTCCAAGAGCGGAACGGAGTAGCTGCCAATTGACGGAGACAGTTTCAGTTTGCGGAATGCGACAATTTACCGATCTAATCTTTGCTGCGTTGCTTTCGAGAAAATCTAACAATGCATCCACTCCGATCTTTGAGTCTGTCTCTGCATGCACGAGAACCCCCTCGCGGATAACCAGGATACCGGGACCTGTCTCGGTCTTAAAACTTAAAACTGCTGTAACTTTTCTCGCTGCATACAGTTGAAGTAAATCCGCTAGGTCAAACCCGACAAGCTCAGCCTGAAAACTTCGAGATCTATGAAGCGCTGCATTTATATGCTGAATCAGTGCATCAACCTCAAACGGTTTTTCGATATATGCAACACAACCGGAGCCGCTGCTATCATGGAGAATTGAGTGGCTTCCATAGGCGGTCATCAGCATGACCTGCGTCTTAGGCGAATGGACTCGTACAATTCGCGAAAGCTCAAGACCGTCCATCTCTGGCAATCTCAGATCGGTAATAACCAAATCAAAGGGGCTGCTCTCAATAAGTAATAACGCCTCTTCTGCTGAACTTGCCGTTTCAATCGAATAGCTCTGATAGGTAAGTGATAAAACTTCGGAGAGCGAGGCCAGAATCTTCTCCTCGTCGTCTACAATAAGTATTCTGGGGCACTCCTCGGAATATTCCTTAGGCCCTTCCTCGTGGTTCCGCTCTATCTCCGGAATTGTAACTGAATCCAAAGGTGAGACTCCTATATATTGCTGCGATCTCGGTTCCCAAGTAGAGTTAGGCGGAAAAATAGGTGCAAGCTCCGTTCCAGGGTCAAATTGGCATTTGGGGCCATAACAGATATTTACAGATAACCCCTCAAAAGGTCAGGTAGAGTAGGGTGGTAAAGGTCAGTTAATTAACTGCGCTTTGCAAGAAAACGGGAAGTTTTAAGAGGCGAGTGTAGGAATGGCGGGTAACAGTTTTGGAACATTATTTCGCGTAACCACTTGGGGTGAAAGCCATGGGCCCGCATTAGGAGTTGTGATTGATGGTTGTCCCGCCGGACTTAAATTGGACATCGACGGCATCAATTACGAGTTACAGCGCAGGCGCCCGGGGCAATCAACATTAGTCTCGCCTCGAAAAGAGGGAGATGAGTTTGAAATCCTAAGCGGGTTATTTGAAGGTCTCACGACAGGGGCGCCCCTCTCCTTTCTTATCAGAAACGAAGATGTGAAATCCAAAGATTATGAGGCGATTAAAAATATTTTTCGCCCCGGGCACGCGGATTTCTCATACTTTGCAAAATATGGACACCGCGATTATCGGGGCGGAGGAAGATCGTCGGCAAGGGAAACTGTGGGGCGGGTCATAGGTGGCGCCGTTGCTAAACAAATTCTCGGCTACGATGGGATTACAGTTCGTGGAGCGGTTTTGCAGATTGGTAAGGTAAAAGCCACTCAGCACAATTGGGAACAGGTGGAGAATAACGAGGTTCGCAGTCTAGATGGCGCAGTCGTTGCGCAGATGATTTCCGAGATTGAAACTGCGCGGAAGGCCAGGGATTCAGTGGGAGGGATTGTCGAGATTCAGGCTCTCGGAGTTAAACCAGGGCTTGGCGAGCCTGTGTTTGATAAGCTCGAAGCGCTCCTGGCCTATGCGCTGATGTCGATTCCAGCGGTCAAGGGAGTTGAGATCGGCGCCGGATTTTCCTCAGCCGAGATGCGCGGAAGCGAGCTTAACGATCAGTTTTACCCGGAAGGATTTCGGAAGAACGATCACGGTGGAATTCTAGGGGGCATTTCAAGTGGTGCTCCGATTGTGGCACGATTTGTTGTAAAGCCTACGGCATCAATTCCATTAGAACAGGATACAATCAGCTCAGAACTCAAAGCGGAAAAGATTGTCACTCGTGGTCGACACGACCCCTGCGTTGCGATGCGCGCTGTCCCGGTAGGTGAAGCGATGGTGGCGTTAGTGTTGGTCGATTTATGGCTACAGGATCTTGCAGCGCAAGGGCTGAGAGAGTTTTTCTCACCGCGAAAGAATATCACCTACGGAATGAAGAAGTAACAACTCGGAAAATATGAACGATGATAGCCTTAAACGGGCGCAGTTTGTTTCAACTCTTGCGCCGGGAGCGCACGTGCATGTCTCAGGGGTGTGTGGCACCGGAACCGCGGCGGTATTGTCGTTACTAAAGCAGTTAGGGTTTAGGGTAACCGGTAGCGACAAAGCGTTTTACCCACCGATGGGCGAGCTTGTGCGTAGCCTCGCAGATAAGGTGTTCGAGGGTTATAAGCCAGAGAACCTTAATCCGCGGCCTGACTTAGTGATTATTGGAAACAGCCTAAGTCGTGGAAATCCGGAAATCGAGTATGTTCTTGAGCAGAATATTCCATACGCATCAATGCCAGAGGTTTTTAGTGCACTGCTCATTGGAGACCGTGAACACTGTAGAAACTCGGTTGTCGTCTGTGGCACTCACGGAAAGACCACGACAACCGCTCTGATTGCCACGATGCTGGATAATGCTGGTTTGAAGCCGGGCTATTTTATCGGCGGAAAGCCTATCGACCTGCCGTCAACTATTAGAACCGTTGATGCCGATATCGAGCCCGCAAAACGCGCCGTTGTGCTTGAGGGGGACGAATACGATAGCGCGTTTTTTGCAAAATGGGCCAAGTTTCATTCCTATCGACCGGATATTGCAGTCATTACCAGCCTGGAATTTGACCATGCGGATATTTACGAGAATATCGAACAGATTGAGGGCGAGTTTTCAAGATTTGTAAAACTTATCCCCGATTCGGGTGCGCTCGTTGTGTGCGATGACGGTGGCAGGTTGCGAAAACTTGCTGAAGGTTGGAAGGCGAGTGGAGAATTTAAAGGCCAGCTTATTTTTTACGGAGAAAATCATAACGACCAAAGTCGGCTGCTCACGCGAGCTAGTGTGAGTGGTGGACAGGAGATAGTTGTAAGTGTTCTCGGTGACGAACTAAAGGCTAAGGTGCAATTAGGCGGGCCGCATAATGCGCTCAATTATCTAGCAGCGGCGACAGTCGGAAAGCTCTTGGGACTAAACCAGCAACAGATTGCAACCGGACTCTCCGCGTTTCACGGTGTGTTTCGCCGCCAACAGCTAATTTTTGATGCTCGGGGAGTGAGGGTCATTGAGGATTTTGCGCATCATCCTACGGCGGTCAAAGTTACGTTGACTGGGATTAAAGAGCTGTATCGACCTAAGCGTTTAATTGCAGTTTTTGAACCACGCTCCAACACCAGCCGTAGGGGGTTTTTCCAAAAGGAGTATGCTGAGAGTTTCGATGCCGCGGATATGGTTATGTTGTTGGAGGTCGCAAATGCGGGCGGTTACAGTAAGACGGCCTCTGAGATCAAGCCGCTAGATGTCGGGCAAATCGCGCGCGAGGTTAGTGCCAAAGGAATTACAGCTGCTACCTATCCGACAGTGGAGGAGATAAAGACTTTCTTGGTCGGCAACTTAGTTGAAGGCGATGTCGTAGTTTTGATGTCAAACGGGGACTTTGGCGGATTGCCAAATGAGTTAGTAGCCGCGCTGCACTAGCTACATCATGTCCACCGGATCGACATCCACACTTAATCTAAAATCAGCGACCTTCACTCCCTGCTTCCAGCGATTAAGGTCGGTTGCTAACTGTGAAATTGTCTTTGCGGAGTTGGCTTTAATAAGTAAGTGAAAGCGGTATCTCCCACGGAGCTTTTCGTGAGGAGCGATTGCGGGGCCGAGGACGGATAAGGCTAGCCTTCCTGTTTCGTCGGTCGCGGTGTAGTGCGATGCCAAGCGAGCGACCTCATCGGTCACCATCTGCGCCGTGCGTCCTGCTAGGTCTTTGTCAGTGTTAGAGATAACCAGGCGCAGCAATCTTCCCCACGGCGGATAGTTTAAAGACTTTCTAAAATCGAGTTCGTAGCGGGCAAAAGCCAGAAAACGTCCTGTTACGGTTGCAACTATTGTCGGATGCTCTGGTTCACGGGTTTGCAATATTACCCGACCCTGATCTTTTCCGCGCCCGGCTCGCCCTGCGGCTTGGGTAATTAGCTGAAAGGCTTTTTCACTAGAGCGAAAATCGGGCAGGTGGAGCCCGACATCGGCGTCGACAATTCCTACGAGAGTTACGCCGGGAAGGTCGTGCCCCTTGGCGATCATCTGCGTGCCGACCAGGATATCTGCCTCGCCACTACGCATACTGCCGAGAATTTTTCGATAGGAGTCCTTAGCTCCGACAGTGTCTCGATCCATGCGCACGATACGTGCAGCTGGAAAGAGCGCCGCCAACTCTTCTACTACCCGTTCAGTTCCGCCGCCGCGGTGACTAAGCTTCCCAACCTTATCGACCTTTTTGTCAGACTCAAATTGTTCGCCTGAACTATCGAGCTCGACCTGGGAAGTACGTGGGTCTCGACAAAAGCGGCAGTGAGATGGTGGGTCGATGGAAAGATTGCAATAATGACAGAGCAGGTGGTTTTGTCGTTGGTGGAAGGTAAAGGGCACAGAGCAGTTTGGGCACATAACAACTTCGCTGCAGGTATCGCATTGTAAGTAGCTGGCAAAGCCGCGGCGGTTGTATAAAATTACAACCTGTCCCTTCTTTTCTAATGTTTCGTTAATTGCTGTGTAGAGTTGCGGGGAGACATTTTCCGATGCCATCTCCCGGCGTTTAATCTCCCGCAAATCAACTACCTCAATTTGAGGCAGCGGCCGCGTCGTTACGCGGTCTGGCATCTCTAGTAGTTGGTAGCGGTTCTTCTTGGCGTTTAGCAGCGACTCGAATGAGGGCGTGGCACTGCCAAGCACTACAGGACAGTTCGCGAGCTTGGCGCGCATAATCGCGACATCTCGTCCGTTATAGCGGAGCCCTTCGGATTGTTTATACGAGCTCTCATGTTCTTCATCGACGATAACCAACGATAGGTTTTTAAGCGGGGCAAATACTGCAGAACGGGCGCCGATTGCGACACGAATTTTTCCATCCAGGAGCGCTTCCCAGGCTCCCCAACGAGCGCCAGTTCCAACCTGACTATGGAGTAACGCTAGCGGGACGCTGAGTCGACTCTGAAATTGATCCAAAAGCTGAGGGGTTAGCGCAATCTCTGGAACAATTACCAACGCTGAGCCACCCGCGGCTAGAACACTCTTAATCGCGCTTATGTAAACCTCGGTCTTGCCACTTCCTGTGACACCATAAAGGAGAATTGGAGAAAATGTCTTGGCACCGATTGCGGCGTTAATTTTCTCAAGTGCAGTCGATTGAGAGGCGGTGAGGGCTGGGGGTTCGGAGTTCGAGATTGAAGGATCCTGAGCCACGGCAAAATCACGATCTTGTGAAAGCGACGAAAAGGATTCAACGAAACCTTTTTCCTCAAGCGCCTTAATCGCCGGGCGCACCGTTCCTAGCTCCTCAAGCTCTGTAATCGAAACCGGACCCGGGGCCTCTTCTAGCGCGCGTAGAACTCGCAGTTGGAGTGGCGCGCGCTTGTGCAACTTTTCGGTCTGTTCTGCATCAGAAAACAGTCGTTGCACTTCATCTGTAATTGGCCGGACAAAAAGCTGAGCACGAAACTCCATGCGCTTCGGAACGGCATTGTCTATGACATCCACCAAAGATGAACCGTAATACTCAGCCATCCATTCAAAGAGTTTTATCTGTTCTGGGAGAAAGGCCGGCGAGGCGCTAAGAACTGATTTCAGTGTGCTGATGTTTGGATTCTTCTCGAAGCTCTCCTCAGAAAAAAACCCGAGCTGTGAATCTGGGGGCTGCTCTATTGAGCTAGCTCCTTTGGAAAGCTCCCCCTTAGAATGGGCGAGGGCTAAGATTTCTTCTAATCGGCTAACAGCCTCCGTCAGGGTAATCTTCTCCACTACCCAGCCCCTTGCCTGGCGCGACCCGACAGGAACTGTGACCTCCGCCCCCACATCTACCCCCTCCAGCTCGGGTAGAAGTCGGTAAGCGAGCCTTTTAGGCACTCCGGTTACGACCACTTCGACGGCAAAACTCTCTGGAGTTACTGACATTTAGCAAAACTTCCAAAAACTTATGTTTGAAACAGCTTACTTCATAATGTTTTCGACGCAAATAACCGATTAAAAACAATCGGTTACTAAAAATTACAGCTGCATCTTTTAAAAGACCAAACCGATAGCATTAAAATGATATTTAACATCCTCACCTCACTTCTTCCGAAAAAATCAGACGGTAGGCTCTTAAGCGTTGATATTGGCACAAGCGCTATCAAAGTCATGGAGCTTGATACCTCAGGAGAACGACCACGGCTTGTAAGTGCTGGCTCAGCCCCTACCCCTGCCGGGGCCGTTAATAACAATACTGTTATCAAGCCTGACCAGGTAGCGCAGGTCATCCGTTCCATTATGGAGGCCAATGATATTCAAGCCTCAAGAGCTACAACCTCTATCCCTGGTCCTAGCGTCTTCACAAAAAAGATTACTATTGGACAATCTTCGCTGAAG
>CAYMWO010000072.1:0-13617 GCA_964393905.1 uncultured Bdellovibrionales bacterium
TTAAGGACTCAATAATTTCGTTTCTTTGTAATCTGTTCAGTGAGTTTTTCTTGTCGGTAGCCATATCCGCGATAATGTCTACGCAGATATCGAGCAGGTCCTTAAAGTCTTCGTTGGTTCTATCTGGATCCAGCTCGCCTAGGCGCGCCAAGAAATTCATTGCGGGCGCACGGGATGGAGTTGCCTGGTAAATACGTCCGCCAAAGAGCTTAGCTACACGCTCAAACCCGCAAGGTTGGTTCGGCATACCTTTATCGAAAACGAAGGTAATCGGCGGCCGTTCAACTTTCGAGCCGTCTGGGCGCTCGGAATAGTGACCGCGGTTAAGCGCTATCAACATAAAGCAGAGAAGATAGCTCTTACCGGAACCGGACACACCGCTCACAATCACGTTGGGAGCGACGTTCGAGTCGTAGAGATCAAAACTCACTAACTCACGGTTCCAGAGACTGGGGAGCACAAACAGGCTGTTACGGCTGCCACTCCAGTTACCCCAAAGTGGGAACATCCGAGTTGCCCGCGAGGACTGCATCGACGCTGTCCAGCCTGGACCATCAGTGGATGGGTCATACGCTCCAGGCATTGCGTTTACTAAAACACCAAGGTCGGAGATCATATGCGACATACCACGCGCACCATTAAGTGCTGGGAAGAGCGCTAATACCTCGCTCGACGCTCGGCGCGCCTCGTCCAAAGTCTGAGTTATCTGCACATGGTGCACACCAACACGGACAATCTGTGAGCGGTTTGAATATAACTCGTCTCGCGCCTGGCGAATGGTTGCTACCTGATGCTGAACCTTCTGGTTCGAGCGCCCTAGAGCGGTAAACTCACGCAGTCCCAACATTGAATCCAGGCGGTCTAACCTCTTTAGCTGCTTCTCATGCGGGTCCTTTGAGTAGGTAACACTCAAGACAGACTCAACTGGAACGCTTTGCAAGGCGACCGTCATCATCGGCAAACATTGCTTCGGTGGCTTAACCATACTAACCGTATGGAACACACGCCCGTCTTTGACCATGTAGCCGTCTTCTGGGTGGTATGCGACGGTATCCGAAATCTGATTAGAAAGAATATCATCCGGGTCGTACTGCGGCACGGCGACGGCGTTTCCACGACCGCGCTTAAACTTTCCGCCCTTTGTGCTGCGGCGATTAAACAGGGGATAAAGCGTGTCGATTAATCCCTGCCCGTCAACCTGCATCGGGAACAACCCGATGTCAGCTAGACGTGAAATCTTGCCGTCTATCTCACCACGAAACTTGCCGACAAAGCGTCGATACTCTTCGCTTCTATCCGACTCCTGCATCGGGTCCCGTGCGCCGAGGGCCAAAACTCTGAAGGTGTCTTTAATCGTGTCAAAGAAGTTCTTCTCCGCCCAGGGTGGGTCGTAGCGAAAGCCGACCAGGAGCCGAAGCTTGCGCACGCGCGCCCCAGCATTAGAGGAGTTTGAAGCGCTTCTTAGCATCCGCGTCCAACGGCGCGCCATCCAACCAGAAACTCCGCTTAGTGGGTATGAGTAGAGCGAATGATCAAGAATGTCGTTAACGTCAAAAGAGGTAATCCAGTTAAACTGCACACTGATGCGCGTATCGAGCGAGTCAACTAGCTCTTGGATGGTGTTACAAATCTGATACGCTTCGGCGTTTGAGATTGATGTCAGAGTTAGAGGCTGTAGTCGCCAAATTGACCAAATTGAGGCGTCGGAGTGGAGAAACACTTGGTTCTCGCCATCCCACTTAACGTACGGAAGAAGGTTATTGAATAACGCTTCGTCTTCGTACAACCTTTGTCTTGTTAACCTGCTTATACTCATATGAGTCTATAACCCGCCCTATTACCGGCCCTGAACCCGAGAGACTCAAACGATAAATCATTTGAGTGCTTATTGCTGCGAGGGGAGTTGGGGTGTGACGCTTTCGCTTCCTACCCGCACCATCCGCGTAGCATGACTAACCTGCGCATTGACGTTGGCCTGCCGGTTAATCTCGCTCAGAACTTCATCCACGGTGCCGACAAGTTTGAGCGAAACCTTCCTGCTTCCCAATTCCGGGGGGCAGTCCAGGTCATACCCTAATGTCTGGCTAAGTGCGCTTAGTGCTTCCGATAAATTGGAGTTAGGAAGCTCAAATGAGATAACTGGCGATAAATACGGGGCTTTTTCTTGAGCCGGAGTTGGTATTGGCTGCGGCAAATGGCTCCATGTAACCCGGCTGTAGACGGGGTCAGGGCCATAGGTGCGTGCAGCCGTTGGGTAGTACTCAATCTTCGGCTCAGTTGCCGATGAACACCCGCAAATCACGGCTGAGACCGAGGCGCAGAGTGAGCCATATAGTGCAAGCCGAATCAGAACTGCTTTGGTCATCGTTCCACCTACTTGCTGTTACCGTATACCCAAGGAGTTGGACCACCCGATCCACCACCTAAGCCACCACTTCCAGCTGAGCCAGCATTAAGCTGCTCTTCCATTTCAAACGCATCCTGCACTGCCCATCTGTCATTTAGAACTCGCAGATAGTAGTAATGAGCAGGAACTAGGTCTCCGCTCTTGTTAAGATGATCTGGAACCCACATCAGGCGGACTTCCGCCGGTTGCACAACTGGATAAGCCGGCTGTGGAGCCTGCGCGCGGCGATAACTGCCCATCACTTCGAGCGAGTGCCGTGCCTTCTCGTCGCCACTGGCAGTTCCACCGTCTTCAAGAATCGCCTGGTTACTGCGTACTCCTAGTTCCTTTTCTGGGTTTTCAGCGAAAGGATTCAGCGCTTCAAACTTCTGGCTTGAACACCCAACACCGCCTAAAAGCATGGCCGCCCCCAGACTCATTGCCGCTATTTTTGCTAATCTGTCTTTCATATCCATACCGCTAAAAACCCCGTTTTTCCGCTCCAATCACAAACTTCTTTATTCAAGCGAAACACTATAAAGCCCCTCTTCATCATCTTCATAAACCGTTACCTCCGCTGGCTGCGAGAACACCGCTGCCACCTGACGTCCGGAGAGGACCTCAACGACCGGCACGAGCTTCTCGTAACGGTCGAGTAAAATTTGGCCTAGTCGATTCGAAGCATCAGTTAGAGCACTGGCTGTAGCAACGCTTAAGTCGTCAGAGGTAACCGTAATATCACCAGAACCGGTATTCTCCGCATTAACGGCGTCAGCTTGATCATCCAAGCTTTCACCCAAAGCCGCAACGAAACTGTAACCTGCAGTGCTTGCAATTAGTCGACCTAACTTATCAATAAGTTTGCCTTGCATTCCGCGCACACCGTCTTCACCAACAACCCAGCCATCAACTTTAACCACTGAGCGTCGTCCATCCTTGTGGCGAATTGCCAGGTCTGTAAGTCTAAAGAGCGCCCGACCATCTGTCTCAGAGCCTTGTGCTGCAGCAACCAAGCGCGCCTCACCGACATCGAGGGCTGAACCGTCCGGTCCTGAAATCGGGCCAGTAAGTTTAAACACCACCGGATAGGGAGTACCATCGACCGGGGCATTCACACCCGTAAGCAGCTGCAGCGGCACAGAATCTCCTGGCGAGATAACGGACACTCTAAGCGGCTTTGGTGGTGGTGGCGGCGGGGGCACAGTCGCCTCCTGAAAGCCAATTGATTCCAACGCATCTGGCTCGCCAGAGGTGTCAGTATCAGAGCTACCTGAGACATTCTCGGTTCCAGCTTTGGAGTTCTGCTCAAGTCTGTCTACCGCACGACCTAACTCTTCAAGTTTATCAACCAAAGTTTCAAAAATGCCTGTGGCGCGCTGTTTGTGCTCCTGGAAGTCGGTATCTATCCGCTTTACAATCTGCTGCTGCTCTTTGGTGGCAGTGCTTAAATCATTGATCTTAGAGCGGAAGGAGGTGATTAAGTCCTGATAAGCCTCAATCTCTCCCATCCCCTGCTTACTCGCCTGAGTGGTTGATTGCGGGAGCGACGGATGGCGCTTATCGGTATCAGTCAGCAACCAGATCACAGTTCCAAGGGTTATCACCCCAGCCACCGCCCAGATTCTTCGATCGTGCTGCAACCTCAGCTTTAAGTCTTTTATCCTGTCGTTCATCGCCGTAACTTCCTCTTTCGAGCGTTAAGTTTTAGAGCCTTAAAAATCTTCCGAACTACCGCCGCTTAGAGCGAGTGATGATATAGACCTTCCCTTTATGGGCGTCCGCCACCATCTGCTCCGCAGTTTCTGGCCGTGCTGATAACTCCCATTTGTCAGCGCCAATCGCGCGAGTACCATCTAGCCGAAATGCTGCCGGGTTAAGTTTTTGCGTGGTTTCAAGCTTATTCTCGACATCAATTACATATCCCCAGAGGTCTGTTCCCATGAAGATCTCGTCGATTTTCGCTTCCAACGCTCCGTCATGCATAATTGTTTCGCCGCTGTAACGATTAGAGCGCTTATAGCCCGGAATACTCCTTTGCTTTCCGAACTCGGAGACAAGAATCATCTCACGCATTAAGCCACTGACCACTGTCGGAGGAGCAAATCCTGTCGGCTGGTTTGGCTTATTAGAGGCTGAATCCTCGGACTCCCCGTCTGGTTCACGTAAATCGTTAAAGCTAACATAGCCATCCCGTGGGTGCTCATCACTTGCGGGCAATGCGCGAACTGAGTAGGTGCGCTTGTCATCAAGGTGAACAATGATCGCTTCCCCCTCAGGTGCTAGCTGCGGCTGAGCAAATACGATTAAATAGTTATCCTGCCTCTCGAGAGCCAAGCTCGAGTGTTTGCGTTTGAATCCGCCCTCGATCTTGCCGGGAAATGTAATCTGCGTAGGCTCGCCAGGCTTTACATAAACTGTCTGTTCATTGCCGGTGTAGTTAATATCCCGCGCCTCGGCACTCTTGAGCCCCAGGCCGATAATGCCCAGCGAAACCGCCAAGAAGAGCGAGCTAGACTTAAACAGCCCTCGCGCTTTACCGCTTAGTTCTTTGGTATTTAATCTACCGCACAACATAATCTTACCCGTTTTATTTAGACACATAGTTACAACCCACCAGATAAAAAACTACTCGGCTACCTCTACTTCCCCAGCCACTCCTGGCTCACTCCGGTCCATTTGCGCCTTTCGTGCTGCCCGCTTCTCCTCTTGAGCCTGCTTAGTATCCTCATGAGAGATAGTTTTAGCGCCGACCCTACGTAACCGAATATCTGTCGCGACAATTCCGAACTCGTTGTGAGTATTTCGTGGGATTGTCGTCATCGTAATGTAATAGACGATTTCATCCACTGGGGTCGGCGAGTTACGAATTAACTTCTGCCGAGTCCCAGGCACACGCACCTCAACCTGCCCCTTTTGCGGGTCACGAATTACCCTAATAAGAGAGGGGTTGATAAACACTAATTGCGATCTACTCGTCTCCTCAATTGCTTGTAGCTCTTTTCCCAACATCGACTCTTCGAATTCACTTAGCGCTGGCTCCCACAGCAGCTGGCGTGCCGTCATAAACTGCTGCCGTGCCGTGTTTGGCTGATACGAGGAGATTAGGTTGGTCAATTGCAGTGCAGCATCGACAAACTGCGCATCCGGTAGCTGTTTTATCGAATAGTGCCCTGGTTGCGGCTGCGCTGGAACTTCCACCACTGTATCCGCAAAAAAGAACATCACAAGCGCCATCACTACGGCTAAAAGTGTTGCTGGAATCTGCAATAGCGCAATCGCGCGCCAAAGATAGGCCTGGTCCCGATACCCTTCCCAGAGGCGTAATGTGTCAGCCCCGGCTCGACCGCCGACTTTCTCTAGCTGACGAATCCCTTTTTTAAGTGCCAAACCCGCCATACACCGCTCCCTTAAACCTTCCCCTTAACCTTCAACTCTGGCTCGTCTGCCGGTAGATACTGCTCTTCAAAACTCGGCAACAGCTGCTCTAAACCTAAACTCTTAAACCTGCATTTCTCCGGAATCGCACGCATCGGCGAAGGGCTCCAGACAGGTTGCAATCGCGCCGGTGTAGGAATCCCCGGGGGATTAAAGCCACACGCTGTCATGACAACATTTCGCACTCCGCGCTGCTGATCAGGAAACATATTCCTGAGACTTGCTAGGGTTGTGGTGGTTAACACCCAACCGGCAAGCATAAAAGGCATCGCGCGCGCTGGAGTTTCAGCAAACAGACTGATCATGAAAAACATCACGAGGCCCGCAGACCACTCCATGGCGTTTGCGCCCATGAAGGTCCACTCATCGTCTAGACCTGGTAATACCTCTCCATCATCGTACTGCATTAGCTAAAAACCTCTTTCCTCTTAAACCGTTTTCTACCCGGATACAGCCTCTCTAACTAACCTATCCGTGTATGCCCTGAATCTGCTTCATCAATCCTGAGTCTTCGGCCCTAACTGCCTGAATTAATTATCTGTTGCTGCCTTCATCTGGTCGAGCCTCTTAAGCCGCTCCTGAATTGCCTGGGAAATAGCTTGTGACTCCTCACTCTCATCTAACTCCTCAGCGCTCTTAGTCGTAACCTCTTTTCCAATTGCCGACTCCCCTTCGTCTACCTGCATCCCCTCGCCAGATTCAGTTTTTGTCTCGACGGGCTTTGCCTCTTCAACCTTTGTTTCACCAGCAGTAACTGCGTCGTTGGTAAGAACCTCGGTTCTAACGGGGTCTGAGCTTAGAGAGTCCGTTGATTTGGTTATCTCAGGCGCGGGATTTACCGGTTCAATCGCTGGAGTTACCGTGGCGATTGGTGATTTCTTCTCTTCTTCATTACCGAGACGAGCCCGCACACCTGCAGCTGCTGGAAGCTGATCGAGCTCTGAAGTTGGAGCTATGCCCTGCTCAGAGCTGTGCTTTTCAGGTCCATACGAGTTTGCGTCCTGAGCCCCTTCCATCACTGCAGGCAACCGATCGCGCTCGCGACGGATTAACAATTTATTGGCCTTATATTTAACCCCACTGCGAGTCACTCTCGGCTGTGGATCAAGCACCCGGTTTAACTCCTCTGTGCGGGAGATAACGGAGAGTCGCCACTCTTCAGGGTCAAGTAGCATGTCAGGTCGAGCGACCCGTCTTGCCTCTTCAAATTCCGCCAAGGCTTCGACCAACATGGCTCGCGCACGAGCATAGTGACCAATGGCAGCCTGTGACCTCTCAGGTGAAGCAAAAACCGCCTCACCCTCTGCTAGTGCAGCTCCGGAAAGCACACTCAAGTAACCCACTAGGGCCATCGAAAACACTGCACCCGTAACCAAAATCTTGCTTAGCTTTGTCGCCGACATCGCCTTTTAACCTCTGAAATTGCTAAGAATTCCTCAAAGTTAACCATCTTGCAGATGGTCTACTGTCATTAGTGTTATTAGGGAAAGATTCCTTGATGTTGCGCTAAGGGTTATAAATAAAAAGCACATTCTCTATTCAAAGCTAAACATACCGCCGACTAGATATGGTTAATTGGTGGAATTAAGGAGAATCTGGGATTATAATGCCCAGGGCTGGCTGCCGGACTTAAGCTTTGCCACACTTGTATTATAAAACATCGGGCGAATTGCTAATTTGCCTTTGCGACTAAGCAACTCTCCGGCAGATTTAGGCATAACAAACACGTGGAACTGACCTAGCCATAGGCGGGGGCCCTTTGTTACCGGGGCATCAGTTACAGGGCTACGGAGACTCAGGTGGGGGTTTCGAGCTCAAGGATTTCGGGCTTAGGGGTTGTTGTGGGTTAGTATTGGCCGATTGAGTTCTCTTAAGTGCTATGCACAGGATAGCTCGGAGAAAGATCTTTCTGCAGTTAAGTTTTTGAGTAGCTGAATAAGCGAAGCAAGAAGGTTTAAGGACTAGTGGGTTACGATTTAGAAAAACGCCTTTCGTCTCTGTGGCGACAGGCTGACAGTAATAGCACTGGCCGAATTAAGTTCGGACAGGCGCTATTAGGGGCGGCAGCATTCTTTGCTGTGCTCTCTACTTTCGTTAGCACGGATTCACTGCCTTCAACCGCAATTCTCAAAGATCCAGAGTTAGCCTCCGAGCAAAACGAGTTTGAACTCTGGAAAGGCGACCTTGAACATGTTGTCGAAGCCCGTAGAAATTATCTAAATAACGCCTACTTGGGGCTTGGCCCAGGGGATCTGTATTTTTCCTACGCCAGCACAGTCGCGAACTCCCTGGCTATCCCCAGCGAAGAACACAAAGTAAAAGACCCGACAGAGCTAATTGACCTCTGGAGTTATGTCCGGTCATTTTGCCATAGCTTAGCAAACGCTCTCCTCCGCGTTGGATTCATTGTCATCGGATTTTGGCCAATTTGGATTGTAGCTTCAATAGTTGGCTGGTTCACCGTGCGGCTGCTTTTCAAGCCGCACCGCACAACCGACATTCTCGGTGTCTGCGATAGAGGCAACGGCCCGTTTTATTCCGGCATCTTTGGGCCCTTTAGCCCGAACAAAAGTTTCTCGGGAACGGATTTCAGCTGTCCGAGTTTGGCCTGCCCGCGGATGGTAAAGAGTAGTGAGGCTGTAACTCATAACCTCACAAAGCTGTTACGCACGGCTAACGCCCTGAATGAAACAAACCTAGATCTGGTTCGCATCATTCTCGCCTATCGGGACTTTCCATCCACTGTCGAGGATGAGCGCGCGGCCGAGGAAGACACCTTTGGTGATCCTGAAGTGGCTCCGCAACTTTCTCAGGTTGGAATCATCGGAAACGAAGATGGGATAATTGAGAAATCTGCCCTAGAAGGTCTGCGCGGGGTATGCGAGGCGCATCGCGCACTTGTCCGATATTTCAGGAACAAGCAGGACACCGCCCCAAATGCATCGGGGGTGGAGTTAGGTGGTAACTATCTGGCTGAACGCGCTGAGCTTGAAGCCCTCAGTAAAAAGCTCTCGCCCCTTGGTCAGTTACTGCTCTTGACGCTCACTCCAACACGCGCACGGGCCTTGGCGAGCTTGCCGACAAACCTAGTAGCCAGCGCCTACCTGGCGATTGAGGCCGGCAAGAGCATGGTTTATCGGAAGGTTGATAAGGGCTTCTTACGCATTTCACGGCTTCCGCATCTTCAAGCTCGCGCGACGTTGCAATCCTTAGTCACCTTCCACAAAGAGTACGACGGTGACCAACGGCTAATTGTGCGCCAAGCAATTATCTGTTCGAGACGGCATGGGGATTTCGGACGAGCATTCCTGCCGACAAATATGCCAGTTGCAAGTCGGGCACTTAGAGATTGGTTGGAAACCCTCTATGTCACCCCAGCGCGGCGCAAGGAAGTTGCGCATCTAACCGAACTTGATGGCCACCTAGATGAGATCCATATCAACTGGCGTCAGCGCTTCAGCCCCAAGGTGCGCGAGGAGGAGCAGCGGCTGATCCAAGAACGCGCTGGGCGTCCAGATCTGCTTCAGGGCTATCCTTTATGGAAGGGGTTAGTTCATAAATCAGTTGTCTTGGTGCCGCTAAACTTCTTAGTCGACATCGCCCTGGCTGGTATTGACCCCGGTCGCGAAGAGCGTATCTCTGAACTTTTTGAAATTACACGCCGCTTACAGGCAAGCCTCAGTATCTCAGCCCGACTCCCCGGCTTTAAACGCCAGGCAGCGGAGGCGGAAAAGAGCGTAGCGGAGTCCGGTGGCATGACAAAGGAGCTCGCCTCGTCAGAGCGCGGTGCTGAACTGATAAGACGCTGGCTGATTGTCCGGCGTATGCTTACCCGTTTCAACTGGCTTTCGACCCGCATTGGCGATAACGCTGTGCCGCAGGATGGTCTGGTGAAGGGTATTGTTATCAACCGCGAAGAGGAGAAGGCTGGAGTGTTTGGTCTAGATGCTCTTGTGCCGCTTCGTCAACGACGCTTCAAAGAGCTTTTCGGCGCAAACTGGGAGCGGCTCTATTACTATAACAGTCCGCACCAGGGAGATCTTGAGGTCCATATTGATAGCCGAGAGTTCGAGGCTGCACTGAAGCTTAAGATGAGACAGGCCGAACAGGGACTCCTAGGAAGGTCCGGTCAAAATAACTCGGAGGCCTTAGCCTAATGGCTCGTGCATATACCAAAGAAAACTCGATGGGAGCAGCCGCAGTTAAGCGGATGAATACCTCCGTCGTGGGCTATGCCGTGCTGTTCGCCGCGCTGTTGGTTTCTGCCTCTTCTTTAGGAGCCGAGCTCACGCCAGGCTCATTCTTTATTATCGGCGGGATAATTCCAGCGATTGGCTTTCTCGTGATGGCTGGAACTTTAAGCCAGCATAGGTGGATTGAAAATGAGCGACTGCTCGAAAGCCAGCGTCGAGGCGGAAAGCAGGTATTGGGAAGCCCACCCGACCGCACTGCATTTGAAACTGCGCTAGAGGAATCACGCTCTGAGGGTAAGGTCATGATTGACCGCTACCTGGTGGGCTTTGAACTGGATAACGGTAAACCGATTTGGGTCTCGGATGATGAGATTTGTAGTCACGGGGCGGTATTTGCCAAAACCGGCGTTGGTAAAACTCTCTGGCTAGAGGGGCTAATGTTCCAACAGATGGCTCGGGGTCGAGCTAGTGGATTCACTTTTATCGATGCCAAGCGCGACCCAGGAACTCTCGCCGATATTATTCTGATGGCGCTGATTACCGGACGCATTGAGGACCTGCTCGTTGTCGACCCGTTTGACCCAGTTTGTGCATATAACTTCGTCTTTACTACCCAGCGCCCAGACGTAAAGGCGAGAAAGGTACTTCGCTGCGGGCTTCCACCAACGACTGACCAAAGTACGACCAAGCACTACGACCGCTTGGCTGCAGACGCCGTCTATCGTGTAGTACGCGCGATGGAGAGCCTGGGACTGGCCTGGTCTGTGCGTGATGTCGCCGTCGCGCTTTCGGCTTTTACCGTGGCTTATCCGCGCATGCGCGCGCTGCTCCATGAAAACGGCTCAAAGCAGGCGATGGTTGAACTCGGCCATCTTGCCGGAACTTATCGTACGGCAAAGGGCAGCTTGGACTCTGCGCGATTAACAGACAACCTCCGAGGTATCGCTTCTGAGCTGCACTCTATCTCCAACGCTGAAGCAGGGGAGATGTTTTGCGTGCCGCGAGCGGATTTGTCGCTCACCGACTCAATTCTACGGGGCAAATTAATTTACTATATGCTTCCCCGCTTAGAAGAGGCCGAGAGTGCCGCGCGTATGGTTAAGGTCTTCCGAGAAGATCTTGAAGTCTCTATCGGTGAGGTCACCTCCAGCCGCTATCACCGGTTGGAAGACCCGCACATGGTGATGATTGACGAGGGAGCTTCAACCTTTGGCCCGACATGGGCTAACCTCTTTGAGCTTGCACGTAAAGGGCGCTTCTCGCTGCTCTTCGGTGCGCAGTCAGTTGGCGGCTTGATGGACGAGACGATGGGACTAAGCGAGCAGTTTTATGAGCGCGTGATGGCGAACGTGAACCTCAAGGTTATCATGCGCGTGGGAGATAACCGCACAGCACTCGATATGTCGGAGTGGATTGGTAAGGTTACAAAGATTACAAAAAGCATTAATACGGCCGTATCCACTGGGGTAAACGCCAGAGAGCTCACTAAGAAGGTGGAGATTAATAAGCAGAGCTCGGACACCGTTCGGGATGGTATTACGCTTGCCGAAGACGAAGAGGATTTGGTCAGCCAAGAAGAGCTAAAGCACGAGATGTCAGCGGAGAAAGGGCTTGCCTGGTTCGATAAGGGAGATGGGCGGCTCAGAAAGGGCCGCGCTATTTGGTTTGATAACACCATTCCCTCTACCTGGGAGGGGCGTGAGTTTCTGACAAAGTATGAGTCTGTCGAGGCCGATGAGATTGGGCTTGCCGAATGGGTAGATGAGCATATCTTCTCCACTGAGCAGGCAGAGACAGAGCGCTCCTATGGGCTCGATCAAATGGAGACTCCGATGGACGCGCGCATGGCGATGACCGGGCAGCCGATTAGCGGGATGAGCAGCGCGCACCAAGGCGGGTCTCCAACCTCGGGGGGAATAAATCCCGATTTAGAACCACAAATGGAGGCCGAGCCGGGCACGTTCCGTCTGAACCTTCTTAAAGGCTTCGGCGGTAAGATGCGCAGCCGAACTTATGTAAGAAATGTTCAGGAAGAAGAGAAACAGACGGCAATAAAAGAGCATAACGATATTAAACCTGGGAATGCTCCGCAACAAACCCCGGCGGCTAAGTCTGTTGAGCCTCAAAAGGGCGGCGCCGGAAGAGCGCAGAATGATTCCCGAGGCGAGAGTCGAGGAGGAAATCAGCCGAAGGTGGGGCCGAAGCCACAGGGACAAAATTTGAATTTGCAGGGTAAGGGTAAAGAGACTCAGCGCCCGGCTCCGAAGGTCAATCAGCCTAGGTAAGTTGTTAGAATAACTAACTATAGCTGGTCAGTCAGAGCGCAAAGGGATGGATGAATTTTTGATCTAGAAATTGGGACTGGATATAGTAGCAAAGTATTAACTGTTAGCGGGTAGGTTTAGAAGAGGATTTTCCAATGGATAAAATGAATTTCACGATCGCCAAGTCCTTTGGCCGTCTGCAGTTGGTTCCAGAACATTACGGGTTACGACTTTGGTATGTGCCAAGCGTTAACGGTCAGCTGGCTCCAGACTCGGCGGGTGCCTGTGATGTGCTAATACCGCTTGAAGCCGTTGGTGGACTTTGGGCAACAGCTAGAGCGTTTTTATACGGTGTAGAATCTCTAGACGAAAATATTATTATCCGCGCCTCTGAAGGCGATGTTTTGGTTAAACTCTATCGCGACAAACCCAAGGGTTCGCAAGGAGCACTTAGCGGCGATGAGGTGAGTTGGCTGCGAATTGTTTCGGGTCGGACAGAAGAGGAACGTCGCAGGATTAAACTTGGGCCACGCGATCTACTCTGTATCGAACTTGCTTGTAACGCCGTGCTGGTGATGTCAGCCTCCCCTTTGCACGTCAATGACGGTGCTAAACCCAATGGAGTAAGCGCGACCTCAGTGGATAGCAGTGTCGAACTTGAAACACGTCCCGGTTCGGTTTTGAACTAACAGGGTCCTAAGCCGGCAAGATAGGGATTAGTGCGAGACTTTTGTCCGCAATTCAGCAATGTGCTTATCGAGCTGTGTTTGGTTAGTCTCGCCAAGTTCCTTGGCATGAGAAAAGAATTTTATCGCCTCGTCGGTTTCCCCTAAAGCCTCATGGGCTATCCCTAGAGCGACGCAGTTTGCCGGCGTTTCCTTCACCGCCTGGGCCTTGACTAAAACTGGAACGGCCTCTTTGAATTTCTTTTGTACAACCAAAACGCTGCCCAGATTACTCAGAACTCGAGCATCACTCCCTTCCAACTCGGCGGCTTCTTTTAGTTTTGCTTCCGCCAAATCCCAACGTTTCTGCATACCGTAGAGCGTTCCCAGACGGAGCAATGCCTGTTGATAGCCTGGGTCAATCTCCACAATCCGCTCAAAGGTATTGACTGCGGAATCAATATTACTATCAGCAAAGTGCGACTCGGCGAGGCGGTTTAAAAAACTTAGGTCTTTGGGCTGAATTTTAACGGCGTTCTCCATCGCCTGCACAGCTTTTTTCGTCTCACCATTGGCTATGTAAAGCCCTGCGAGATTATAAAGCACTGTTGTGTTACTTGAATCGAGTTCGTTAGCGGCTTCGAGTTTCTTAAGGCCGCTTACATGATCCCCGT
>CAYMWO010000073.1:0-13501 GCA_964393905.1 uncultured Bdellovibrionales bacterium
CACCCACTACATAAAGAACGGTGCCGGGCAGCATACATAGCCAGGAACACAACACATAAGTAGAAAATCTTACCCGAGTCAGTCCAAACCCATAATTAAGCAGATTAAAGGGGAAAATGGGAATGAGCCTAGTAAACGCTACAATTATTCCACCTCGTGACTGCGTCAGCTTATCTAAGTATTGAAAGTTCGGGTTGCTTTCCGCCCACTTCGACACTGCATCCCTCGCCAAATAGCGAGCGATCAGAAACGCCACACTTGCGCCTATAGTTGATGCGATACTCACATATACTACCCCTAGTAGGGAGCCGAAAAGGGCGCCGGCGCCTACTGTAATCGCCGATCCCGGTAGCGCCAGTACCGTGGCCAGGATATAAAGGCCAATGAATGCGAACGGTGCGGCCGACCCGAACGACAATATCCAATTGCGCGCAAAAACCAGCTTATCACCTAAACCAAAAAGTTTACTGAGCACCATGACAAGGATAACTAAGAAAATAAGAGCTAGCGCGCGCAGTGGAGTTTTCGTTGGTGAGGTAGTTTCTGACATAAACCATTTCTTAACACACGCCTACCTTTAAGAGTAGAAAAGACGGCCATATGCTCAGCACTTCCGAAATCTCAGTAATTATTCCTACGCTTAACGAAGAGGGATCGATCGGGACCCTTATAGGATTGCTGCAGAGTCAGGGAATCAAGGATATTATCGTGTCAGATGGAGGAAGTCTCGACTCTACAACCCAGATTGCTGAAGAACGTGGCGTAAACGTAATCCGGTCTCCGAAAGGACGCGGCCTTCAGCTCAATTATGGTGCCGCCGCGGCGGAAGGAGATACTTTGTTGTTTCTGCACGCCGACACACTGCCTCCTGACGGCCTAACTGCAACAATACGAGAGGCACTCTCACATGCAGATGTTGCCCTTGGAGCCTTCTCCTTAAGCATTTCAGATCCTGCTTTCAAATTCCGCGTAGTTGAGATTTTAACAAATCTACGATCCCGGTTATTCTCCTTACCATATGGAGATCAAGGTCTCTTTATTAAACGATCTGTATTTATCAGCCTCGGTGGCTTTTCCGAAATTCCGTTAATGGAGGACTACGACATTGTCCGGCGGGTAAAAAAATTTGGAAAGGTTCTAACTCTAGAGTCCAGGGTCAAGACCTCAGGGAGGCGATGGCGGAGTCGAGGTCTGATAAGGACCTTCCTCACGAATCAAGCACTAATAGTTTGTTTCCGTCTCGGAATCTCCCCTCGAAAATTATGGAACGTTTATTATAAAACTTAATACATCCGGATTGCCCAATCCCAGCCGAAATAGGATAAAGGCTCATGCAAAATCCCACCGACATGCAAGGGAATAGTTCTTTCACTTCGCACTTTATGGAAAGTGTTACTGTATTTATCATTGCAGCGATCTTCTTTATAGCCCCATTAAGCCTTAGTCCGTTCTCCTCCCGCGGAGAGTCTCGGGAGGCTGTTGTTGTGTTCAATATGATTGAGCAACAAAATATGATCCTCCCCCTAAGAAATGGCTTTGACATTCCTTCGAAACCGCCATTTTTTCATTGGTGGTCAGTCATGACCAGCAGTTTCTTGGGCGAACTCTCTGAGTTTTCTGTGCGTTTCCCTTCAGGGCTGGCCGCTGTTCTTACCCTTACGCTATTTTTTTCATTTCTGAGAGCTTTTGAAAGCCGAGAAAATGCTTATCTTTCGACATTAATCCTTGGAACTAGTTTTGAATTTATACGAAATTCCGGACTGGCCCGGGTAGATTTGGTTTTTACTCTATGGCTTACGCTTGGGACTCTTTATCTCTTTAAGACATTTTCAAACATTCAAAGTTTTAAGCCGTCTCTCGCAGCCTTTTCTATTTCCTCAATCTCATTGACATTTGCCGCACTGACTAAAGGGCCCGCAGGGATAGTACTACCCTGGACTGTTGCCGGAATATATCTGATTACTACAATTGGAATTAAACGAATTCCTTATTTTAAGTGTATTCTCTCGGTGTCATTCTCTGTGGCACTTGCTCTAGTTTGGTATTATTCAGCATGGAAAATTGGTGGCCAACGTTTTCTTGATGTGCATCTAATGCGAGAAAACGTAGCTAGGGTGCTTGGAACAAGAGGGTATATCACCGGTCACGCGAGCCCGTTTTATTCAACATTTCTTCTACTTTTTATAGGGATGTTACCCTGGAGCCTTTTTTTGCCCCAACTGGTCTGTGGTATTTGGTGTAATAGGAAAAAATATTTCTCTATTGAATCCGGGTTCGTCTTTTTTTCTCTAGTTTGGATTCTAACATACGTGGTTTTCTTCTCCATTACCTCAAGCAAGCGCTCTGTTTACCTTCTTCCTGCGTTCCCGGCATTGGCGTACCTTCTGGCTGCAGTTGCGTTAAAGGAGATACCCCGTTTGAATCAACTTTGGCGGCGCTTAATCGGTTTTCCGGTCATTTTTCTGGGTGGCGTCGTTTTGCTTGCGGTAACTTTAATGCAGGGGGTCGCCACCGCGTATCAAGGGAAATTGGACGCTTTTTCATTTATCAAGCCCAGAGACAAGGAGGTAATAGAGCTTGTTCTGGCTACATATTCGGCAAACATTTGGGAAGCAGCGCTATTTATATTTTGCGGTGCGTTGCTAATTTTCAGTGGTATGCATTTTTTGAAAAACCGACCCGCTACTGCAACAAGATATCTTGCGTTTGGAACTGGCCTATTAACCCTGATTGTTAACCTAATTGTTTATCCACCTATTTCAACGGCCAACTCACCACGAGTGTTCGTAGCAGAGATTAATAATATCGTCTCCAAAACCGACCGCCTATTCCAATATATGAAAGTATTCTATCCAGCGGTGTTTTATGCCAAGAGAAATATTGAGTTTGTTGCCACCCCGCCAAAGTTATTACCGGGGACACGTGCCTATATGCTCGTCGAGCACACCTTGCTCGATCAGGTTCGTGAGCGCTTTCCAAATGTGAAGACAGTTGCAGAAAGTAAAACGAGGGCGGCTTTTGGTAAAGAAAAGCTCGCCCTCGTTAGTTTTGGTGGATAGTTCCACCCCGGTTCATTGCAATGGCGATTAGTACCGATAGTGATCCGGCTTATATGGTCCCTCAGGAGAGATGTTAAGATACTCAGCTTGCTTTTCCGTAAGCTGGGTAAGTTTTACTCCGAGTTTGTCTATGTGTAGCCGTGCCACCTGTTCATCTAGGTGCTTTGGGAGGACATGGACACCAATTGGATATTTGCCCTTTTCAGTCCAGAGAGCAATCTGCGCCAAAACCTGATTAGTAAACGAACAGGACATAACAAAACTTGGATGCCCAGTTGCACATCCTAAGTTGACCAAACGTCCGCTTGCCAAAACAAGCAACGAGCGACCATTGGGTAAAGTAAATTTATCTACTTGAGGCTTGATATTCTCAAGTTTAACTCCCTTGGCGGTTCCAAGCCAATTCATGTCAATTTCAGAATCAAAATGTCCGATATTGCAAAGGATGGCGTGGTCTTTCATCGCCAAAAAGTGCTTGTCAGTCACCACATCGCAACATCCAGTGGCGGTAACAAAGATATCCCCAACGGGTGCGGCTTCCTCCATGGTGACAACCTGATATCCCTCCATCGCCGCTTGCAGCGCATTAATTGGATCGATTTCGGTAACCAACACACGCGCACCCAGTGATTTCATCGAATGTGCGCAGCCTTTACCAACATCACCATAGCCAGCAACAACCACTACTTTCCCCGCCACCATAATGTCGGTGGCTCGCTTTAGGCCATCTGCAAGGGACTCACGACATCCATACAAGTTATCAAATTTGGACTTGGTCACAGAGTCGTTGACGTTAATCGCCGGACACCGGAGCGTTCCCATTTTGAACATCTGATAAAGCCTCCCCACTCCCGTGGTTGTCTCCTCAGATATGCCTACAACATCATCCATCAACTGCGGGTACTTATCATGACAAAGGACTGTGAGATCGCCGCCGTCATCCAAAATCATATTCAAGGGCTTGCCATCAGAGAAGTGAAGAGTTTGCTCAACACACCACCAATAATCCTCTTCTGTCTCGCCCTTCCAGGCAAAAACTGGAATTCCCGCGGCCGCAATAGCTGCAGCTGCATGGTCCTGTGTAGAAAATATATTACAGCTGGACCAACGAACCTCAGCTCCAAGCTCAATCAGGGTTTCGATCAGCACCGCTGTTTCGATAGTCATGTGTAGGCAGCCGGCGATACGCGCACCTTTGAGTGGCTTTTTCGCTCCATACTGACTTCGTAATGCCATCAGACCTGGCATCTCTTTCTCCGCTAGTCGAATCGACTTTCTTCCCCATTCGGCGAGCGACATATCTGCAACTTTAAAATCTTGTGCCTTTTGAAGCATCTCAATATTCCCCGTAAAATATGTTGTTGAACCGCCCCGGTTATACTCGCAGATAAAGCATTTGGCAAAGTGACTTTGTTCATAAGTTCGGCCTGATTTTATGGGGCCAGGAGGATTAGATGAGAGACCGAAGCACTTCGCAGCGCTAATTACACTGTTAATTATTTACTACATGGAAATCAGCGTAACATTTGGAATTATGAGGATTTTAGCTACCGATTTGATCGTCGGAGGGGATTATTGGAGCGGGATCAATGAAGTTACTTAGGAGCTTTCTCAATTAAAGTTCCCTTTCCCTCCGCCTCTGCGCGAGCTTTAAAAACCGGATTAGTTCCCTCTTTCAGCTTACGCCAGGCTTCGTCTGTGCGATAAAGAAAGGCCAAAATCTCGGCCACAGCACGGTATGTTTCCTGCGGAATTTCGTAGCCAATATCAAGCTTCGAAAGAATTTCAACTAACGTATCGTTTTCTTCAATCGGGACTTGATGCTGCTCGGCAAGCTCAAGGATTCGACGAGCGATTTCTCCTGCACCAGCCGCAACAACTTTTGGCGCACGATCTCCCTCGGCGTAACGGATAGCAACCGCTTGTTTCCGTTTGGATGGAGCCTTTTCTTCGGTTGACACTGGGCAGCATCCCTTATTTGTGTGCGGCCTGCGGTAAGCCCTCAGATCTCACTGAAGGCGGAATATCTTGGACTATTCTCCAGCCACCACTCCTGGGAATTTCATCCGAACTTTCTCCGAAAAGGAGTTGATTACTCTTATTATAATCAGCCAAAGAATCGCGAAAATTCGTGCTTGCCCGTCCCAAATACTGCTCTGGGAAATAATCGGCGGAGCGCTGCGCATGCGAATAAGCACGCTTTAGATCTCGCTCAACCGGCTGCATCTTGTCGCCATTCTCTAGGAATGCGTTCCTAAAGAGCTCCAATAGGTCGTCCGCCGTGGCGCTCTCGCTCCACGTCAGCTCCTCTATCAACCTATGCGCTCGAGATCGTCGCCCTTCACGTAAAACTATAAACCGAGCAACAAAGGCTGTACGAAATGCAATCCGTCGTACCTCCGGAGAAACTTCCCGGGAGAGTCCTGGGCGACTAGTAGAAGTATGCATAATTAACCATTAAAGCCGTGGTAATCCTTAACCTTGATATCGCTTCCTGCGAATAACTCCCTACTTTTAGACTGTTGTCGCGTATACCCCTGAGGTAGAAAGTCTTAGGTAAGAATCGACATCCGTGCAGATATCCTAAAGCCTGGACTTTGATGAACCAACTGCCTGAAATTGTTAGTGTATTTAATTACCTTAAAGGAATTCAGGATTGGTCCCTAGATGGTCGAAAGATTCGGAATTGATATTGGCTACTTATTGTTGTTAGGAAGAGAGGTAATTTTGAATTCGAAGCTCGATTTATGTCTTTTGCGCTAGAGGACTTAACTTCGTGCATCATGGATAGAAAATAAGACGCAGAAAAATTAGAGCGGCTACTTACCATCGGAGAAATAACATGGTTTTCGGAAAAAAGACTTTTGTAAACACTGCTCAATTTTCTGGGCGCCTTATTGGAATCACTTCCCTGTCAATTCTATCTCTCGGATTACTGGCACGACCAGCAATGGCTCAGGTCGCGCTTTCAGTAGGAGTTGATGAAGTATATGACGACAACATCTATCTCGAAGATGATCTAAATACCGATGCTCCCGTAATAGTAACGGATCCTGGTACCGGACTAACGACGGTGATTCCAAAGGACCTTGATGGTGATAAGAACGACGATTTTATCACGAATGTTTACGCAGCTGTTTCAGGAGCCGTCCCCCTCTCTAAACATTTAAAAACAGGTGTTGAAGCTAAAGTCGGCGCACTGGTATTTGCTAAGGAAGAAGAGGAGTCGAGATTAACGCTTGATTCGACAATCAGTATCGCATCGGAAAAAACCTTATTACCAGAGCCATTATTCTTCTCTATTGCGAGTGAATTTCGCTCTGATTCTTCGGATATCGCAGTCGCGGAAGGAAGTGCCGCGGAGGGCTCACAGACACATGAAGCAATTGTGGACTTGGGTCTCACCAAATGGGAATTCATGGATCGCACTGACTTAGATCTATACTATACATTCACCCGTCATGATTTTCTTGGTGATTTTACCTTTGGTAGCCGTAGCGATTCTCCAGATGAGGTGCGGCAAGAGGCAGAGGGTTCTGATTATTTCTCAAACGCATTACATGGCAGGGTTAACCGGCACATGACACAACAGGTAGATGCGTTTATTGCAGCTTCCACGGACTTCCTGACTTATACAGACGTTCAATCCAACACCGTTGTAATCGATAGTGGAACCGACGAACTTGATCGCTTCGACAATCGATACTCAGTCGGAACCGATTATATTGTTAATGATAAGGTTAAAGTTGGGGGTGAGGTGGGGCTTGATCATACTCATTACGTTAATGACCTGTCCTCGGTTGATGTAACTTTCATTAATCCTGACGGTTCGCAAACTGTAGAGACAATTGATCGTAGTCAAAACGAAACTTCGCTTTTCTTTGCGGCGTATGCCGATTACGCTCCGGATAAATCGACCTCAGTTGGCCTCCGAGCCGATCAAGAAAGTGGTAATAACATAGATGGATCTAGAATAGAGACACGCTCTGTATCTTTGAATGCCTCACGGCTTTTTGGAGAGCGGGTGCAGGCTGGTCTTGGGGGTAGGTTTCTGCAATTTAGCGAAGGGGATAACCTAAATGATCCTACGAACCGTGTCGAGGCGACTGTTTCATTGCACTACATATTAACCCCTTCTATGACTCTAGGAGTTGGGTATAGCTATATTAACCAGAATGCTGACTCCAATAGCGAGAACAACCTAATCACTGGAGCCGGAGACTACGACAGTAATCGAGTTTTTATCTCCTTTAACGCTGGATTGGTTGGAACCAAAAGCTAAGCCTTAAAAGTAACAGGAGGGGGTAGAAAACGGGTCTTTCCGCAAACCCGTTTTCTACCCCCTCCCTTTTTCCGATCGCGGATAACCTCGCGGACTCACTACTACTTACAAAGCGCGGTGATGAGCCTACGCTAGCCTAAGTTTAACAAATTGCTAACAGTCCGGCCCTTACTTGATTAAGTACCTCCACCTGGGTAGCCTCGCTGCAGGGATTCTGAGATGACCCGAACAGGAATAAGGGGAGATACGATATGCAATCTGCGCCTCACATTTGTTCTTCGGCTCCAATACACATTCGTTACTATGGTGTGAAACTGATCATCGGAGTCCTGCTGCTCTTGGCCCCTTGCCGCTTCGCAGTCGCTGAAACACTTTATGCAATCACATATGATGGGATTTTATTAAGTGTGGATGAAACTACCGGAGCAGGCACACAAGTTCGAACTCAATTGCCTTCATCTATGAGAGATGTGGGCGCCCTGGAGTTTCTGAATGGCTATTTCTATATTACAGCAAGCGGTTCAAATATAGCGGTGGGTGAAGTCAATGGCGGTAAGAAGCTAGGGAAATTTGGGTTCGGCTCTTCGGATGAAACCATTGTCGGAAATCTGAGTCCCGTTCCAAATAATGTCAGCACAATATTTAGGAACGTACTTGCTAGGACCCCAAACAACATTTTATATGCCAGTTATGGAGCTGATAGCACAGATAGTGTGGGAACAATTAATCTATCTTCACTTTCGATTTCTCCGATAACTGAACTGACGGCGCCCTCTGAAAGCGTTTCCGCTATTCCGCATACCTACAGTGTTCGGGGAATGACTTTTGAAAACAGCACAACGATGTATATGATTGGTCAGGAGGTTCCCGGTGGTAACAGTGACACTTTTTCTAGTTATACGCTCTCTGGAGGTACTTGGAATCTGAGCAATCAGTGGTTCGGAGTCGGCGGGTGCACCCAAGGTATTGCCCAAGATCAAGCGAATCCCAATATTTTTTATGATCTGTATTCATGCGCTAGAGACCTTGGAAGCTATTTAAAAAAAATAGAACTCCTATCGAACTCTTCTTTCACTATCACAGATGTTGGTTCCGTTGGTTTCAATGGAATCAGCGGGGCTACATGGGGTCCTGATATAGGAGTGGGGGTAAGTAATAAGCTGATTGCGACCACATCATCTAATCTTCTCTGGATGAGAGATCCGACTGCTTCGGATATTATTTGGGAGGGGATTGGTCATGCCAACAACATCGTGGGTCTAGGCGCAACAAACGGTATGGTATACTCAGTCACATCTGACAATAAACTTTGGAAACGTGATGCTTATCCTTATAATGTTAATTGGACTCAAATAGGAACGGCTAATAACATTACAACTTTGGCAGGAGTTAATAATAAACTATACGCGGTGTCCGCTGATAATCGATTATGGGAAAGAAATACCACCTCTACCGGAAGTTGGACTCAAATCGGAACAGCAAATAGCGTAGTTGCCATGACGGGGCTAGGAGGAAAGTTGTACTGCGTCACCAGCGACAATAAGTTATGGAAGCGAGAGGTTACTCCAAACGTTTATTGGACTCAGATTGGAACAGCAAACGGCGTTGTAGCTCTGGGTGGATTAAACGGACTATTGTTCGCATCAACATCCGATAACAAGCTATGGCAACGCCTTCCCACTACAGGAGTATCTTGGCAACAAATAGGAACGGCTAATAATATAACCGAGATGACTGGCCTAGATTAACGGAATTCTTAACAAAAAAAGCGAGGGGGTAGAAAACGGGTCTTTCCGCAAACCCGTTTTCTACCCCCTCTTTCCTTTCTCTTCCCTATTACGAACTACCTGCCAGGTTCTCCCTTAACCTAGGCGAGGTTTATAATCTCATTCATAAGATCATTGACAGCAGTAATTACCCGCGAGCTTCCCTGAAAACCACGCTGGTATGAAATAAGTTTGATAAAGTCAGCAGCGATATCTGAGGTCGATAGTTCAAGTGCTCCCGACTGCAGAGCTCCGAACTGACCAACACCAGGAGTTCCGACTACCGGCTCACCGGAGTTAGTGCTCTCGGCATAAAGGCCGTCCCCAAGCCGGCGCAGACCTTCCTCGTTTGAGAACGAAACGAGTGCTATAGTGCCAATCGTTGTGCTCTGCCCATTATCTAATTGGGCGAATACTGCTCCATCATCAGAGATTGTAAAAGACACCACCGAGCCGCTGCCAACGCCGTCCTGACTAATAGATGCAATATTTGACGGAGACGCAAACTGAGTGAACGGGTTAAAACTAAAATCAATTGTCCCGGCTGCAGCACCATTACTCCAAGTGATATTGGACGTCGTGTCGGATGCGGGAGATATTGGTCCAATACCTGAGGTTGAGAAAGCCAAGTCAAGAGGGGCCGCGAAAACAGCGCTCGGGACTCCAGCCGCACCTCCAACTTCTGAACTATCGACATAACCCTGGACCCTCCATGCGTTGTTACCCGTATGGAAGAAGTACATCGTTACGTCATGAGACGCTCCCAGGGAGTCGAAGACTTGAACGAAAGTCGAAAAATCGGCCGCGTTATTAAGTGCCGTAAAGCTCGCCGGTGCAGCGGGAACGGTAGAAGTTGCTGCCGTCGAAGCATCCAAATTCCCTGTAATCACAACGTTTGAGGTTTGCGCATCCACGGAACCTCTGTCGTTAACGTTCAGAGCTGTGAGACCTCCGGCCCCCGAAGAGGAGAAGCCCATCACCTGAAGTTTGTTCTGATTGAGCAGATTTCCATCTTTATCGATTTTGAAGTTACCAGCTCGGGTATAAAACCGACCAGTATCCCCCTGCACGGCAAAGAATCCACCACCGTCAATTCCGACGTCTAGGTCTCTACCGGTAAATTCGAAAGTTCCCTGGCTGAAGACCTGGGTGATGCCCCCAATCTGCGAACCGGAACCCACCGAACCACCTGAGCCACCGGAGCTTCCGGCCAGCAAGTCCGTAAACTCTGCGCGGGATGCCTTATAAGCTACAGTGTTTGCGTTTGCGATGTTGTCCGCCAGAACCGAGATTGCGGTTCCGTGTGATTGAAGACCAGCTCGGGCTGAAAATAATGCGTCACCGATACTTGCCACAGTGCTCCTCCTCCCCTACCTTTTAACCTTAAACTCTAAAAACCGAATCTAATGCGCTCAAACCCGCGCATGTCAAAAACCCCTAAGACTTTCCGCCGTAGTAGACCTCCTTAACGTCCTCCAATGCGACTTGATTGCCGTTAACAATAAGTGCTGGAGTGGGCTCCAACACAAACCCTTCAACTGTTCCTGTGATTTTGTTCGGCACATCAACAAACTGCCCCGAACCATTAACCGCAACCACTCGGGTATCGTAAGTGCCATTTGGAATTTGCAAGCCCGAGAGTTTAATCGACTGCTGCCCGCCTTCAATGTCCGCTAGTTGGAAGGAGCCAACGATCTGTCCGTCGGCATTGGTCAAGTCCACTCGAGCAGACTGAACGTCTCCAGGGAAGTCTACAAGTAAATTAGGGCCCTCGCCCCCTTGCATAGTAACACCTTGATTTTCGAGCGCCACTTCCTGTCCCAAGAACGATGCCATGGAACTCATTTGGTTAGTGCCCTGCGCGGGGTCGTCCAGCTTCTTGTTAATCTGCACCAACTGCTCAAGCGAACTAAACTGCGCTAGTTGCACAGCAAATTCCTGGCTATCCATTGGATTAAGTGGGTCCTGGTTCTGAAGTTGATGAACAAGGAGAGTGAGAAATTCCTGCTGACTAATCTGCTCATTCTTGGAAGAAAGACCTGTAGCGCTTCCTGAAGTGGCAGCTGTCTTCGGGGTCTGAGTTACCGCTGACTGCGGAGACACCCCTGAAATTTTATTATCGTCGGCCATATCTAGACTCTATCTATTTGGTACTCTAACTGGCGTTACTATTTCCCTAAGCCACCCAGCCATAACTTTCTAAAGTATCATCACCATAAGCTCGGTCGAGAAGATTCTTTTCAGCCTCTCCCGGCATATCATTAGTTCCGGCCTCTCCGCCCAACCCTCGATTGTCTGAACGATTAAACGACTCGCTAAACTTAAAAAGTTCTGACTCTGACCGTTCTTGACCAATACTAATATGCACGTTCTCAACCTTCAATCCGGAGTTTGCCAATATCTGCGACAATTCCGATACGCGACTACGAATTACTGCCTCTACATCTTGGGACTCCGGGATTATACGCGCAAACAGCTGGTCTGAGCGATAGCTAACTTTTACTGTCATCGCGCCTAATTCAGGCGGATCCAATCTAACTACCATCGTATTGCCATCTCGATTCTTCGCAGCATCATCCAGAGCTGCCTGAATCCGCTCTACTATCTTTGCTTGCACACTTTCAGAGAGCTTCTTTGCTCCTGCTGCCTGGTCTTTTGAACTACCAGCCTTTTTCATTTCAGCTTCCAAGCCAAAGTTTCCGAAATTCAACATCTTAAATTGTCCATCACTACCATCCCCAGCACGTCCCTTGCCCGCGGCACCATCCAACCCGAGAACCGCTCCTAATCCAACAGCTTGCCTAGCAAATCTCTCAAGCCCTAAATCGCTCCCTGCTTTTTCTATCACTCCGGGAACTGCTGCCCCTGGAAGTAGATTAGCCAATGGTGCCAACTGTTCGCTACTATCTCCCTGTTTAACTGCTCCTACCATTCCTTCGATATTTACCACTGGAGCCATCACCTGAGCTGAACCTTCCTTGCTAAATTGCCCCCGATTCTGATTTCCAGCTAATTCTTTTGGAACTATGAGACCCTCACTTCCACCCGAAACCGTAACATTGGTTTGGGGCTGTAACTGCATCTCTGTAGTTCCCTCAAGTGACTGACCAAGTGGAGCTACCATAGAACCAACAACGCCCTTTGTTGCCTCCGATACTGCCTCTTTCGCTCCTTCACTAGCCACTTGCTTCACTGCTTCAATTACCGGACTGGCCACAGATTCCGGCTTCCCTTCGCTATTACCGTCATGGTTCTCTTCGCTCTGGTTCCCTTCTTCATGAAGGGGAGTCTTCGCCTTAACTACCTCTGCTGCCACTTTCTCCGAATCCTTTGCCATGTCATGGCTCTGAGAAAATGACGATTCAACAACTACTTCTTTAGTACTATCATCCTGATCTCTCTCAGACCGATTCACTTCTTCCGAAACTTCCGGTCTATCCTTTAGCGGAGCGCTTTGCAGACTTGGGAGCGGCTCAGATCCCTGATAACTCTCCATAAGGTTAGTCGCGCTACCACCGCTGACTAACTTCTGAAATAGCTCTAAGAACTGCTCTGCCGCTTGTGACGGATCTTGCCCCTGGGAAACATCCTGAACAGCCTGGGCTAATCCGTTCTTAAGGGCAGTAATGCCTTTTGAGTTTTCCATTCCCCTCCCCACAATACGCTCAACTCTCCACCGCTCTTACGAGAGGAGCAATTAGCGATCCAGGGGAAGATAAATCTAGCTCGAAGATTATTTGCCAATTATATTAGTGTGTTAGGTAGCTGACTAGACATTCAAGGGGCTGTGTTTGGAGTAACCAGAACTGCCTGGCGGCAATATCTGCAGGAAGATTTTGCCTATTCTAACTCCCTATTCTGACTATCTGTTTACAAAAAAGAACTCGCCCCAAGCAAGCTCCGTTAGGCTTGCTTGGGGCGAGTTAAAAGGAAAACTGGGGGTACTTTTAATTAGATAGATTTTTCTTGTCTGTTAATGACTTTGTTAATTCAATAGCTCGTTCTTGGTCCATCAGACTAAGAATCTGGCCCATTCTTTTGCCAGGCATCCGCTCTAACAGTGCTAGGGCAATCTCATCTTCTAACCTACCCACAAGTGGAGCAGCCTCATTTGGGGCCATTGAACCATAAACATTTGCCAATTGCTCAAGACGAGCCTCATATCTCTGATCCCTCTCCTTCCTCACAACACCAAGTTTTGTTGTGAGGCTTTTAAGCTCAGCCAGGCGTTCCGATAAAGCCTGGCCCTGATTTTTAAGCTCAGCTTCTCTCTTATCAAGCAACGACCTTCGCTCTTCAAGTTCAACTCTTCTAGCATCAAGTTGAGTTAATAGTTCTTTCTCCGCTGGCGACGAAATAGGAGAAGTTCTTACGGGTTGTGGAGCAGCGAGTGA
>CAYMWO010000074.1:0-13325 GCA_964393905.1 uncultured Bdellovibrionales bacterium
GGAATTGAAGATGCCACACCTATAGCTATAACAGCTAAGCTCTGTAGTTTGCTTTTTGTAGCCCCCAAGCCGCTAACAGCAGAGGTTTTGGCTGAAGCGGCTCGAGAAGATATCGAAGAGACAGAGGCTGCTTTACTTGAAATTCAGGGGTTCTTCTCCGACGATGTTCACGGGTTCTCTCTCGAGGAGGTAATGGGCGGATACCAGTTCCGCACGGCGCCAAGTGTGGCCTCCACTCTTAAACGGCTGATTCCGGCACGTGCTAAGCGCTTAAGTCGAGCTGCCGCAGAGACACTTGCAGTGATCGCTTACAAGCAGCCTGTTCAGCGCGCAGAGATTGAGGCTATCCGTGGGGTTGATGCCTTACCGACTTTAAAGACCTTGCTTGATGCTAAACTGGTAAGGATTATCGGGAGAGAAGATACGGTTGGTCAACCTGCGCTCTATGGCACAACCCCCGCTTTTTTGGAGAAGTTTGGCTTAAACGACCTCTCTGAACTGCCCTCAATTCGTGAAATAGAGGAGCTTTCGACTGAGCCGGGGGAGGGGTCTGAAATAATAGAAGGTGATGAGAGCAGTGAAAGTGATGATGAGTTTGCGGAAGAAACTCAGAATTTGAATTAGCCCTGTTGCGGCTCGACTTGGGCGATTTTCCCGTAAATACTTGACTTTACATAGAGAACTCTGCATTATCCGCCCGCGGGGTAGAGCAGTCTGGTAGCTCGTCGGGCTCATAACCCGGAGGTCGATGGTTCAAATCCATCCCCCGCAACCACTATCCCAAGTTATACCCAGGAGGAGTTCTTCGAGTGTTTGCGAAATTGAACACTTGAAATGCGTTGCTAGTATAAATCTCTGCCCACCATCTAGCATCGTCCAGCGCAGGATTTCGGAGGCGCGGGAATGCTATAACCCGGTGGTTGAGCCACAGCGCAGGACCCAGCATCTAATCTTTGATTGCAGAATTGTTGGAAGCCGCCATTGGCCGCAACGTCAGTCCTGACTGGGAATCGCGGAGTGCAGGAGAAGTCTACGTTCATTTTATTGTTATAACAATAACTGTATCCGCCAGCTGCATAATAGGTCCACACGCAGCTTCCACTAATGTAATTTAAATAACACTCCTTCGGCAAAGTTGTTGTTGTAGTTGAAGTAGTAGTCGTCGTTGTCGAGGTCGCGGATGTCGTCGTAGTAGTAGAAGTTGTCGTAGATGTAGTCGTAGTTGGCGGCAGAGTTGTTGTCGTTGATGTGGTTGTGGGCGCCAATGTCGTAGTAGTTGTCGGTACCGTTGTTGTAGTGGGCATTACGGTTGTTGTCGTCGTAACTATCACTGTGGTTGTCGTAGGCGGTGCCGTAGTCGTAGTTGTTTGAATAGTTGTCGTCGGGACCGTCGTTGGTGTTGGTGACGGTGGAGGCGGTGGAGGCGGTGAAGACGGTTGTGGAGCTGGCGGCGCCGATGCCATGGCTGGTTGGGGCGGTGCCGGTTTTGGAGCTGGGACAGGTGTTGGAACTGGTGGTAAAGGCGGATCTGATAAATCTGGAATCACGTCCTCTTCTGCATCCTGCGACTCGGGTGAAGTTCCAGTGTTGCAATTCTGCAAGTTGGGAGCACCTACGCTTGAATCAACATGACTCGAGGCGCTAGAGAACTGACACATGATAGAGCGACCAAAGAGCCGAATTGAGATCAGCACGAGAATCGCGACGACAACAATTATGATAATGTATTCTGTGAGTCCCTGCCCACGTTCGACCTGACAGAGCGAATGTCGGTTATTTTGCTTATGCGGGCAATTTCGATTTCTTATCCTCGCCACCGGACTTCCCTTGCAACCACCTAAGTTCTCAGCCCCTTTAGTAACTGACGTTATCTAGCAGGCAGGTTACTTAGTTTTAAAAAGTAATTCCAGCCATTGAGCATGTTGGCTCCGGATAGGGATTCCTCTGAAAGTCTGCTCGAGGGAGGTTTAGGTGAAGTATGGGGGGGTGCAGAATTTAAAACCCAGCTTGGCACTCTTCGATTTTGCGTGAGCTCAGAATCGTTTATCAGAAAAATTTACTAACTAGTTATTAAGATTAGGAATTTGTTTGGGCTTAGTATTCGTACAGTGCAAGTCATGTATACCCACAACATAAAGGGGCTCTTAAAACGTCGAATAACTATATATTGTGTTTTTAGTTGACGCGGTTTGAGCTCGTACGCGACATTCCAATGGTTGGGCCGAGAATTCTATTTCTGTTGGGTTTAGTGAAAAAGACTGTTAGGTCTTTTCTTAACTATCTAGAAATAGGGAAAATTTGGGAATTTGTATTTAAGCAAGTTTCTTGATTTTCGGGGATTTTTTCGCTTGGGTTTGGAATTATTAGATTTCTGAACGTAAGTTGGACGCTCGGACCTAGATTCTTAGGGTAAATGTGTTCAGGGTAACGAATTAAACAGGGTAACAGCGAGGAGCAGGGAAGATGAGTGTAAATCCGCAGGAGATGGACGGGCTTGAAGTTCCTTCCGAGGGCTTATCCGATGTAGTCGGAAAACGTCGAGCAGGGGACAAGGCTGCCGAGGCCTCAAATAAAAAGGCTAGCAAGTCAGTTGGCTCTGGAATCTCCTTTAGGCGGGTTTTTAGTGAAGAGGGGAAAAGCCCCTTTGACCGGTTAAAATGGTCAAAACGCACGGCCATTATTTCTAATGAGCGTGGGGAAACTGTTTTCGAACAGAAGGACGTCGAAGTCCCAGATTTTTGGACCCAAATGGCAACCAACGTTGTCGTCTCGAAATATTTCCGTGGAACGATGGGAACGAAGGAGAGGGAGAATAGCGTTAAGCAGCTAATTTCCCGAGTCTCCGACACTATCGCCAAGTGGGGTCGCAAAGATGGCTACTTCGTCAGTGAGCAGCAAGAGCGAATTTTCAATGACGAGCTCACGACAATTCTAGTGGAGCAGTATGCGGCGTTTAATTCACCCGTATGGTTCAATGTTGGCGTAGAACCGCATCCACAGTGTAGCGCCTGCTTTATTCTTGCTGTTGATGACACGATGGATTCACTGCTGGACTTACAAAAAGCCGAAGGCATGCTTTTTAAGTACGGTTCTGGAGCGGGTTCCAATCTATCAAATATCAGAAGTAGCAAAGAGCTACTAAGCGGCGGCGGCACTCCTTCCGGTCCGGTCTCGTTCATGCGCGGCTTTGATTCCTGGGCAGGGACAATTAAGAGCGGAGGTAAGACTCGGCGTGCAGCCAAGATGCAGATATTAAACTGCGACCACCCCGATATTAAAGAGTTTGTTAATGCTAAGCGCACCGAGGAGGAAAAAGCCTGGGCGCTAATCGAGCAGGGTTACGAAGGTGGTTTTAATGTTCCCGGCGGGGCCTATGACTCGGTCTTCTTTCAGAACTCAAACCTAAGTGTGCGTGTGACGGATGAGTTCATGCAAGCTGCAATACAAGGGGAGAAATTCCCAACCCGCAAGCGAACAGATGGTTCGATTGTGGATTATCAGGATGCGCGTGAGCTATTGATGGATATTGCACGCGGCACATGGGTTTGTGGAGACCCGGGATTGCAGTTTGATACCACAATTAACGATTGGCATACCTGTCCGGTTTCAGGGCGTATTAACGCCAGCAATCCTTGCAGTGAGTATATGCATCTGGATGACTCGGCATGTAATCTAGCCAGCATCAATTTGCTGAAGTTCTTGAACGTTGATGGCAGTTTCGATGTCGAACGGTATAAGCACGCAGTCGATGTTTTAATCACCGCGCAGGATATCTTGGTGGATAATGCCAGTTATCCGACTGAGAAAATTGGCAAGACCGCTCGGGCCTACCGTGAATTGGGATTGGGGTTTGCTAATCTTGGAGCGTTACTTATGGCCCAGGGTTTGGCGTATGACTCCGATGAGGGGCGTGATTATGCCGCTTTGATGATGTCAATTCTCTGTGGTGAGGCCTATGTGCAAAGTGCGCGGATAGCCAAAAATTTGGGGGCCTTTGAGGGCTACCAAAAAAATGCCAAAGAGATGCTCCGGGTAATCGGCAAGCACACTGAGTGCGCGAATCACCTACCGAGAAATCTTGTGACAGAGACACTCCGAGATGAGGCGAGCAAGGTTTGGCACGAGGCACTAGAGCTTGGAGAGAAGTATGGTTATCGTAACTCACAAACCACTGTACTCGCTCCGACTGGCACGATCGCTTTCTTGATGGATTGCGATACCACCGGAATTGAGCCTGACATCGCACTGGTTAAGTACAAAAAGTTAGTCGGCGGGGGAATGCTGAAGATTGTGAACCAGAGCGTGCCTCGCGCTCTGCGTCGGCTCGGTTATGACGATACGCAGATCACTGAGATCATTGAGTTCATCGATAAGAACGACACAATCGAAGGGGCTCCAGGGTTAAAAGACGAGCATCTTTCAGTTTTTGACTGTGCGTTTAAGCCGATGAAGGGTAAGCGCTCCATCCAGTATGGCGGACACATTAAGATGATGGCTGCTGCACAGCCTTTTGTCTCCGGTGCGATTAGCAAGACAGTTAACCTACCAGAGGCGGCAACTGTAGAGGATATTTACGAAGCTTATGTTGATTCTTGGAAGTTGGGGCTTAAGGCCGTAGCTATTTACCGAGATAACTCTAAGCGTTCTCAGCCGCTCGCGACGAAAAAGGATGATGGTAAAAGCACAGCGCAAAACTTAGGTGTAGATGGAGCCATACGACGTCGGCATCTTCCCGATGAGCGTCAGGCTATTACGCATAAGTTTAATATCGGAGGGCACGAGGGTTATATTACCGTAGGGCTTTACGAAGACGGCTCACCGGGGGAGATCTTCTTAACGATGGCGAAAGAAGGCTCTACGCTTTCTGGGATTATGGATGCCTTCGCGACCAGTATCTCTTTGGCGCTTCAATACGGTGTTCCGCTTACGGCCCTGGCTTCGAAGTTTTCCCATATGAGGTTTGAGCCCTCTGGGTTTACGAACAACAAGCAAATTCCGATGGCCAAATCCGTGACGGACTACATCTTCCGCTGGTTAGCGTCTAAATTTCTTTCGCTGGAAGATCAAAAGGCTATCGGGGTTCTAACCGCAGAGGTGCAGAATCAGTATGCGGAAAAACCTGCGGCCGTCGAGGTTTCAAGCGAGAAGGAAAAAGGGGCCTCAGCTATCGGATTCCAGACCAATAACGACCCTGCGGAATCAAAGGCGAGTAAGGGTGGGAGTTCCAATGGAAATGGATTCTCGCTGAAGAGCTCTCTGGGGTTTGTGCTCTCTGATGACGCGCCGCCGTGCACAACTTGTGGGTCGGGAATGATGGTAAGACAGGGAGCATGTTATCGCTGTCTCAACTGTGGTTCCCAAGGCGGCTGCGGTTGAGGCAGAGGGCCAATTTTGGGCGAACTCTTCGTCACGGGATAAAATTCGGGCCGGGGCAGTAGGAGACTACAGCACCCGGCCCGAATTTTATCCCGTTCCTCGATTTCACCGCAAACTTGGCCCTCTGCGGTGAGGTGGAATTCTAATGTAATCTCCGGTCTCACAGAGTTCGCCTAATGTGCAAACTCTGGGCTGTTTTGCTATAAAACCCGGCATGGGTGTGGCAGGAAAAAATTCAGATAACGGACTTGTTTTGTCCGGCGTTAGTGAGGGGATGATCGCTCGCTATGCGGGGTCGGCGCCGCGTTACACAAGCTACCCAACAGCGGTGGAGTTTACAGAGAAGTTTGATGGCCAAAGCTGGCGGGAAGCTCTGGTCGAGGAGTTTGGCCGAGACTCGAAAACAGGAGTCTCGCTCTATTTTCACATCCCGTTCTGTCATGAGCTTTGTTACTTCTGCGCTTGCAATAAGCTGATTACTAAAGACAAGGACGTAATCGAGCCGTATCTTCGAGCGGTTTTTGCGGAGCTAGATCTCTATCGGGAGCTATTGCCCGAGAGGCTCTCAGTTCAACAGATTCATTGGGGTGGGGGAACGCCTAATTTTTTACCGGTTGATGCAATCAAAAGACTGCACGAGAGAACAATATCCACCTTCCCAAATCTTATTGCTGGAGCTGATGTCTCAGTTGAGGTGGATCCGAGAACTTGCACGACAGAGCAGATTAAAGCCTTTAGGGAGGTGGGGTTTAATCGGTTGAGCCTCGGTGTTCAGGACTTTGACCCGCATGTTCAGGAGTTGGTTAACCGAATTCAACCTTACGAGATTACCAAGGCGCTTTGTGATACCGCCCGAGCGGTGGGGTTTTCAGGGATAAATGTTGACTTAATATACGGACTGCCCGACCAGAGTGTCGCTGGATTTTTACAAACTGTGGAGCAGATTCTTACGATTCGTCCGGACAGAATTGCCCTCTATGGCTACGCGCATGTGACCTGGATTAAAAAGGTACAAAAAGCGCTGGAGCGTGCTCACCTTCCAACGCCGGGTGAGAGGATTGCAATTTTCACTGAAGCACTGAAACGGTTTTCCGCAGCAGGGTATCGCCACATCGGGATGGACCACCTGGCACTTCCAGAGGACACCCTGAGCTTGGCGTTAGATAATGGCCAACTTAATCGGAACTTCATGGGCTATACGTCGCACCGTGGTGCCCGGCTCTTGGGATTTGGAGTTAGCTCTATCTCTACTCTACCCGGAGCGTTTGCCCAAAATACTAAGGACCTGTTTCAATACCAAAATAAGCTCTCTTCGGGAGAGTTGGGTATTAGTCGAGGGCTTACGCGGACTAAGGAAGATCGTATGCGGGGAGAACTTATTGAGGATCTTCTCTGTAGCGGTCGGATAAATATTCCGGAATTTTCAAACAAATGGGGTATTGAGTTTTTCTCAAAATTTGAGTCTGGATTGCTTAGGCTTCAGCCGCTGATTGATGATGGGCTTGTGAAATTGGATTCTGCGGAGCTTAGACTTACCGAAGTTGGTAGGTTATTTGCGAGAAACGCGGCAACGGCATTTGATGCCTATTTGGAAACACACGCAGAAAGTTCGCGACCGGTGTTTTCTCAATCCGTTTAATTAAAGTAATAGGTAATGATGGAAAAAATTACAGAAGGTGTCTTGAGTTATACAGAAACCACTAACGACATCTGCATCTCTGTGAACCCGCAATTTCTGCCGGAGGAGTCAGATCCGTTGGCTCGAGTCTATGCCTTTGCCTATACCGTGACGGTAGAGAACTTCGGCAGCGTTACTGTGCAGCTACTTCGTCGGCACTGGATTGTGATGTCGGGTGGAGTGCAGATAGCAGAGGTAAATGGCGACGGAGTTATCGGTGAGCAGCCGATATTACCACCGGAGCATGCCTTTCAATACACAAGCGGCTCAGTGATAAATGACCCTGTCGGCTCTATGCATGGTTCCTATACATTTAAGGGTGAAGGAGATTACCTGTTTCAGGTCGTCATCCCCAAGTTTGATCTGTTATATCCCACCTTATTGCATTAGTTATGGGGTCTGCCCGATAAAGGGCGGGGAGTTGAATTTGAAAAAGGATCTGGGTTAATGCGCGAATTTCCAAAAGAATACGATCACATCACCAACGAACAGAAATGGGGCGAGCGCTGGGAACGTTGGGGCATCTACCGCTGGAATAGTAATAAGTCCCGTGCGGAGACCTTTGTGGTTGATACCCCTCCGCCAACAGTCTCCGGCTCGCTGCATGTAGGCCACGTATTTAGTTACACACACACCGACCTGATTGTGCGTTACCAGCGGATGCTCGGTAAGAACATCATGTATCCGATGGGCTGGGATGATAACGGACTTCCGACAGAGCGTCGTGTTCAAAATAAATTTAACATTCGCTGCAATCCGCATCTAGCATACGAACCAAACTGGAAGCCGACGGAGGCGCCGGCGGAATCTAAGGGTAAGCGGGATGAAACCGTTGAGGTCTCTCGCAAGAATTTCATCGAGGCCTGTGCGCATGTCACGAAAGAGGACGAAGCCGCATTTGAAACGCTATGGCGTAGGCTCGGTCTTTCACTGGATTGGTCGCAAACATACGCGACAATCGATCCTCACTGCTGTCGCGTGTCTCAACTTTCATTCTTAGACCTAGTTGGTAAGGGACTTCTTTATAATGCCGAGTCTCCGACAATGTGGGACGTGGATTTTCAAACAGCGCTTGCTCAGGCAGACCTTGAAGATCGCACCCTCCCAGGAGCCTATCATGACCTAGTTTTTGGGGTTGAGGGGGGCGGAGAATTTGTCATCTCCACTACTCGGCCAGAGCTTTTAGTTTCGTGTGTGGCCGTTGCCGCGCACCCGAACGATGAACGGTATAAAAAGTATTTCGGAAAAAAGGCGATTACTCCGTTATTTCGAGCCGAGGTTCCAATTGTGGCGGCGGAGCATGCCGATCCTGAAAAGGGGACTGGCATACTGATGATCTGCACCTTTGGCGATGTGCATGACGTAGAGTGGTGGAAATCTTCCGGGTTGCCAATTAAGCAGGTTATCGGGAGGGATGGGCGCTTTGTCACGGTCCATTTTGGTGAGGAGCCCTTTACCTCAATCGATCCCGAGGGGGCGCAGGAGTTTTACAACCGTGTTCGAGGAAAGAACATTAATCAGGCGCGAAAATTAATTGTCGAACTATTGGATGAAAAGGGAAGTGGCTTTGACGGGAAAGGGGTCGCCCTGAAGGGGAAGCCCAAACCGATGGAGCATCCGGTTAAATTTTATGAAAAGGGGGATCGGCCGATTGAGTATGTTACGACCCGCCAGTGGTTCATTAAGTTATTAGACCATAAGCCCGCACTAATTGAACAGGGTCGGAAGATTAATTGGCATCCTGCACATATGCTCTCCCGCTATACAAATTGGGTGGAGGGTTTAAATCACGATTGGTGTATTAGTCGGCAGCGATTCTTTGGAGTGCCATTCCCAGTTTGGTATCCGGTTCGAGCTGACGGGACCACTGATTATGCTAATCCAATTTACGCCAAGGCGGAGAATCTCCCAGTTGACCCGCTGTCGGATGTGCCGGCAGGGTTTAGCGAGACCCAGCGCGACAAGCCAAACGGCTTTCGCGGTGACCCGGATGTGATGGATACCTGGGCCACATCCTCGCTGACTCCGCAATTGATGAGCCATTGGGGCATTGATAACGAGCGGCACGCGAAACTCTTTCCGATGGACATCCGTCCACAGTCGCATGAAATCATCCGGACCTGGGCCTTCTACACAATTCTTAAAGGTTGGATGCATTCTAATGAAATTCCCTGGAAGAACGTCGTAATCTCCGGGTGGATTCTTGATCCCGACCGCAAGAAAATGAGTAAGTCAAAGGGTAACACCGTTACCCCTCAGCACCTGTTGGATGAGTATTCCTCGGATGCTGTTCGATACTGGGCGGGCAGGGCGCGCCTAGGTGTGGATACGGCTTTTGACGACAAGGTGTTTAAGACCGGGCGCAAACTTGTCACTAAGATCTTTAACGCCTCCAGATTTGTATTGATGCAGATTCAAGGCGCGGGGGCCGTTCCGGGGGTGAACGAAATTAAGGAGCCGTTGGACTTGGCCCTAGTAGAAGAGCTGCGTGGCGTTATCACTGCGGCTACTGAGGCTTTTGAGAATTTCGAATACGCCGTGGCGCTTCAACACACAGAAACAGCGTTTTGGTCATTTTGTGACAATTACGTCGAGCTTGTTAAGGGGCGGGCCTATGCAGAGTCCGATCCGGCAGCGAGCCGTTCCGCAATAGCGACACTCGCCTGGGCACTTAAGACATTTCTCAGACTGTTTGCCCCGTTTACTCCCTATGTAACGGAAGAGGTCTGGTCTTGTGGCTTTGCAATCGATGAAAACGATTCGGTTCATACAAGCAGATGGCCTAATGTGTCAGAGGTCTCGGCCGTGGCAAAACCTTCATCTCCTGATTTACTGCCAGCGGCGATAGAAGTCGTAAACCAGATTCGTCACGCCAAGTCTCAAGCAGAGAAGAGCCTCAAATGGCCAGTTGAGTCGCTTGAAATAGTGGCCCACTCGAAGAATGAACTTAGCAGTATTCGATCTGTGATGGGGGATATCTTGCGAGTTGGTCGGGTGCTAAACCCGGATTCTGTAATGCTTTCCGAGGGGACAGTTGAGGAGGGGCGAAAGTTCTCGGTTACAGTTGGCTTGGCTGAAACCGAAGGTGCTGAGGGGACAAGCTAACTTGTTTGGCTAAAAGCTTATGATAGCAGAGCATTCATAGCCCTCTAGAGCTCCACGCCCGTTAAGCTCGGTGAGCTCAATTACAAACAGCATTTGTGCAACCTCAGCTCCGAGCATCTCGACAAGCTTGGCAGCGGCCCTTGCCGTGCCCCCGGTGGCGAGTAAGTCGTCGATAACTACAATTTTGTCTCCCTTTTTAAGCGCATCCTCGTGGATATCGAGCTGACTTGAACCGTATTCCAGCGAGTATTCGACTGACATTCTCTTAGCGGGAAGCTTCCCCGGCTTTCTCACAGGGACAAACGGCAGACCAAGCCGTAATGCCACCGGGGCACCAAAGATGAACCCGCGGGACTCAATGCCGACAACGGCTGTGGCTTTTGACACCTTTGTTAGTTCTACGAGGGAGTCGATGACAGAGGCGAAAGCCTTAGGCTCGCTTAATAACGGCGTTATATCTTTAAATAGGATTCCGGGCTTGGGAAAGTCAGGGATATTGCGAATAAAAGTTCTTAATTCCATGAAGCCTTTAAAATCAGCCGTTAGAATAGATGGGCACAATTCGCGAAGGATTGCGCTTTTTTTTTGGTCTGTAAAGGGGAGGTGATTGAGGCGGTGTTGGTAAGCTTTCAAGCGAATTCAAGGTTTTAAGCCCCTAAAAGACCGGCTCTTTTTGTAAAGTTAACGATCTAGTGATAGAACTGCATAATTCCATCTTGAGACGGGGTAATGGCGGTCTTCGGGGTCGCTTAGGGGCCCTGCCTATTATCTAAGTAGTTCTTTCTTTAAGTCGGTCATTAGTAGTTGAGAGTTTGCAGTTCCTAACTGTCTGCCGGGGTGTGCCCGGTGGCGATAGTCAGGGACTGCCGACGTAGTCCTTTAGAGTTTTTTTCTTCTCTTAAACCCCGGATTCAATTTCCGGGAGATTGGATACAATGAAAATCTCCGACCTGCGGAGAGAGCTCAGCGTGCGGAACTGCCGTGTGGCGACGCACATCAAGCCCGATTTGGATGCGCTGCTCAGTGTCGCGCTCTGGGCGCACCTGATTGGGATGAACGTGAGAGACCTCATCCTCTCCTTCATCCCCTCCGGCAGCCCGGTTCCTGAGGGATTCGTGGGGCTCGACATCTCCGCCGGATTCAAGGGGCTCAACAGCTCCTGCTTCGAGGAGCTGCTCGAACTTGCCACCCCGGCTGACCGTGCAGCGCTCGGCCTTCTTGGGGCGCACGCCACGAAGCAGGACCAGGGTGAGGTCCACCGCTTGCCGCGGGAGCTGAGCATCGGGTTCTTTGGGAACTGTCTCAGTACCTTTCGGAAGGCAGGCTGGACGGACCAGAACCTGGTCCTCCTCGGCGCTGACCTCTTCATGGGCGCGCTCCTTCAGGGACGCGACCGTGTGGCCGCGGTGGCTGCGCTCGAAACGGCCGAGTGGCACCTCGAGCGGCGAGTCGTTCTCTTGCCGTCCGGTTCCGGGATGTCCGTGACCATGGCCGCCTTCGAAGTCGGGGCGGAGATCGCCATCTACGAGGACGGCGCAAACGTTGGCGTCGTTCGCACGAACGATGGAACGTTGCACCTGGGTGAGCTCCTCCAAGGCCTCGAAGAGCTCACCGAGTTCTTCTTTCACCCCAGCGGGCGATTTGTCTCTCGGGGCACGCAGAAGTCCCCGGCGGCCACCCTCGGGACAGTGAACGGAAGGAGACTGTTGGAGCTCGTGCTTCAGCGGCTCGCCGAGAAGGGTCTCTAGCGTTCCGATACCCAATCACCGCGCCGCCCCCTTCCAGGTCAGACAACCTGGTCGGGGGTGGCGCGGGGGCTCGATAATAGGTTCTTCACCAAGCGTTTTTCGGACTACGTCAGGCAGGCCAAATTACCTCCCTTTATTACCGACAGAACTCCCAGAACATTTCCATCTCTGTGAATTTCCATGTAACCTTCCGATTGGAATTAACTCCTTAATAACAAAACGGCACCCCATGAACTACTACGACTCCGAAGACCTAAAAAAATTCGCCGCCGTCGGCGAGTTTCGCGAAGACTTAATGGCGAAGTTTTTTGACTACTACGGCGAAGTCACCGGTAAAGACGGTGCGCTTACAAAACGCGAAAAGTCTTTAATCGCCCTAGCCGTCTCCCACGCCCTTAAATGCCCCTATTGTATCGACGCCTACACAGTCGCCTGTCTTGAAAACGGCTCAAACCCTGACCAGATGACCGAAGCCGTGCATGTGGCCGCCGCAATGCAGGCAGGCATCACACTCGTGCACGGGGTACAGATGGGAAACGTCCTTAAGCGTCACGGGGCATGAGTCCAAACAGATTCTCCCAAGCGCTCACCCAAGTCGGTTTGGAACTGCCCCCAGTTGCAGTCGAAACTCTGCAGGTAAATATCACCAAGCTCTGTAACCAGGCCTGCCGGCACTGTCATGTAGATGCCTCGCCCAAGCGGCGGGAGCAGATGGATTTGGTAACGGTCAAGCAGTGCTTGAAAATCCTTGCGGACTATCCCGAAATCACAACTCTCGACATCACCGGCGGGGCCCCAGAGTTAAACGAACATTTCGACTACTTTGTGATTGAAGCTCGAAAACTGCAAAAGCGGGTAATCGTGCGGCATAACCTAACTGTCACCTTTGATGGCCATCCCCAAACCGGGGCTAGCAAAGAGTATCTGCCTAACTTCTTCGCCGAACAGCAGGTTGAGATAGTCTCAAGCCTCCCTTATTACCAACAGTATTTTACCGACAAGCAGCGCGGTAAGGGTGTCTTTGAGAAGAGCATCGCGGGGCTTAAGCAGTTAAACGCCCTGGGCTACGGAATTGAGGGCAGTGGACTAATTCTAAACTTAGTCTACAACCCAGTCGGCGCCTTCCTCCCAGCATCCCAAGCCGACCTCCAATCCCAATACAGACAGGAGCTCGGAGTTAAGTATGGCATCGGTTTTAACAATCTCTATACCATTACCAACATGCCAATTCACCGCTTTGCGGAGGATCTTAAGCGCTTGGGGCAGTTTGAGGATTACATGGAGAAGTTAATGACAGCTTTTAACCGCCAAGCGGCCGAGGGGGTGATGTGCCGGAGCCTAATTAGCGTAGGGTATGACGGTAAGCTTTATGATTGCGATTTCAATCAGATGTTAGAGCTTGTAATTGGGGGGAAACA
>CAYMWO010000075.1:0-13271 GCA_964393905.1 uncultured Bdellovibrionales bacterium
TAATCCAGCATCACCGCAGTCGCGTCACCTTCAACTACGGCGGAGCGCGCTAGCATTAGATCCGATTCCTGCGTTTGGTCTCCCATCAAGGCGTTTAGATCAAAGTGCTGGTCTTGTAGGGCATGTGTTAGTTCATGCACAGCAATCGGCATCTGCATCATCCCCGGCATCCAGCTTGCCATGGCGTAGAAGTTCCCCTCCGGCTCGTAATAACCTCCAAGCTGCTCGGTGTAGAGCTTGATTAGCCCGTTCTTGTAGTCAAATTCCTGGGGAATGAAGCCGATAATTTTATAGGCTCGCTCCTCGTTCTTAAGCTTAGCGGCCGGAATTTTTAGCTCTATTGTATCCCGCAAATATTTCTCCACCTCGGCTTTATCCTGGAGCCGGCACGGAACGGTCTCTTTTATTTTTAGTCCGCGAATGTCGCTTGCAATTTTAAAAGCTGTGCTGACAAGCGAACACTCAGAACCCTCGACAATAGTTGGGGCTGCAACCTCTGCCTGTGCAACATAAGCCACTGAGAGCATCAGCAGAATGACACCCAAAGGTAGGAAGCTATTAAACGACTTATAGCTCATCGGACTTTGGCTTTAGCCTTGCCGCTCTGGCCACCGAAGCCGAGCTTTCGTGCCTGTGCGGATGATTTTGCGGAGAGCTCCTCTGCGGCCATCGCCTCTTCTTCGGCGCGCAACCGAATAATCCGTATCTCCTCAGCCGCTAACGAAATCTGGTTATGGTCGGCCTCGGCGTGATTTGCGTAGCGCTTGGCCAAACCAGCTACATCCCGCACCTCCACTACCTGTGGGTCGACCGGCGGAAGGCGGTTTTCTGCGCAGGCAGAAACTGAAAGCACAACGAGAAGTATGCTAACCCCTTTCAAAAACTGTCTAAGTCCGCGGACTCGTCTTTCCATATAAACTCTACTCTTAAATCTGTTCTTAAATCCGTGCCGGGACATTATCCCGTTACGGGTTCTCTTTCAGCCCGGAACCGGTCTATATTAGCCGTTCCTTAGCACAATATATACGGATTATGCCTGCAAACGACCAGCTCTCATTAGTCCGGGTTAATGAGAACAATCTCAAGAACCTAACCCTCGATATCCCACACGACAAGCTCGTGGTGATTACCGGTGTCTCCGGTTCCGGGAAGTCGACGCTGGCTTTTGATACCATCTACGCCGAGGGTGGGCGGCGATATATTGAAACGTTTAGTCCCTACACCCGGCAGTTTCTAGATCGCTTACACCGTCCAGACATCGAGGCCATTCACGGAGTTCGCCCAGCGTTAGCACTCGAACAGAGAAATCGTATCACGAACTCCCGCTCGACAGTCGGCACCGTGACGGAGATTAACGACTATCTAAAGATTGTCTGGTCGCACCTTTCGACGATTACCTGTCCAGAGTGTAACAAACCTGTCGAACGCGACACCCCTGTGCGAGTTGTGGAGAAGTTAGCGACACGCTTTTCCGGTTCAGCCGTTGATAATCTCTTAATCGGCTTTACGCTAAAACTCTCCGGCGAAGCCAGCGCTGAGGCGCTAAGGAACACTTTGAGCGCCGAAGGCTTTGTCCGTTATTTTTCTAAGGCCAAAGACGCTCCGGCTAGACTCGAGGAACTGACCGCCGAGGAGTTGGGCACCGAACTAATTGTCGTCGTTGACCGCTTTTCCGTTCCGGCGCTTAAAACGGAGCAGCTCACCGGCTTTCTCAAAGATCGACTACTACAAAGCATTCATCAATCTTTCGCCTTCGGGCATGGCGAGCTAGTGGTCATCTGTGGTGTTAAGGGCGGGACCGAGACTATCCGCTTTGTAAACGACCTACTTTGCGAGAGCTGTAACAGGCGCTTTGTCGCTCCCCGGCCCTCGGCGTTTTCCTTTAATAGTCCGCTTGGTGCCTGCACTGAGTGCCACGGCTTTGGAAAAGTTCTACAGATTGATCCTAAGCTCTGTATCCCGAACCCTACGCTCTCAATCGAGGAAAAGGCTGTCGCCTGCTGGTCCTATCCGAAAACACAAAAGCTAAACCGAGAGTTACTTAAGTTCTGCGAAAAGAGTGGAATTGATACGACGAAGCCTTGGCAAAAGCTCAGCCAGGCCGATAGGGATAAAATCTTCCTCGGGACTAAAGGTTATCCCGGGGTAACCGGCTGGTTTAAGAAGCTCCAGAAGAAACAGTACAAGATGCATGTCCGCGTCTTTCTCTCCTTCTTCCGCAGTCAGTTCACCTGTGGGTCTTGTGGGGGAAGTCGATTAAAAAGCGAGGCGCTGGTTTACCGCATCAAGGGTCAGAACCTGCCCGATATCTGGTCGCTGCCAATAGACAAAGCCATTCTATTCTTCGCCGAGCTCATCTCGCGGCACGGTGAAGAGGAAGGCACAGGCATTGCGCTCACTGAGGTCGATAACCGGCTCAAATACCTTAGCCAGATTGGGCTCGGCTATCTAACTCTAGACCGTCAGATGCGCACCCTCTCGGGGGGAGAAACGCAGCGGGTAAATTTAACATCAATTCTCGGCGCGCGGCTTACAAAAACTGTGCTGGTACTAGACGAGCCGACTATCGGGCTCCACCCTCGGGATACCGCGCGGCTGCTGGATACGCTCAAGAGTCTTAGGAGCCGGGGGAACTCCGTGCTTGTAGTCGAGCACGATAGCGAGGTGATGTGGGAGGCTGATGAAATTTTAGATCTCGGCCCTAAGTCCGGCGGCGAGGGAGGAGAGATTGTTTATCAAGGCCCGGTGGCGGGGATACTGAATGCACCAAAGTCGCTCACCGGACAATATTTAAACGGGGTGCTCGAGATAAAGCGCCCAGAATCTAAAAAGAAAGTTGAGCGCGAGGGAAAAAAGCGGCAGGCAATAACTTTGGTTGGGGCTACGGCGAACAACCTAAAATGCATCACTGTTAGTTTCCCCCTTAATCAGCTCACAGTTCTCTCCGGCGTGAGTGGCTCAGGGAAATCATCTCTGATTGATCTCTTTAGTGAGTCCTATCGCCAGCTAAAGCAAGGGGTGCCAAAAAAGGAGTTGGCGAATCTCCAGGATATCCGCGGACTCGAGTTCGTAGATGACGTGGTGCTGATTGACCAGAGCCCGGTTGGACGGACGCCCCGCTCTAACCCTGCGACTTACACCAAGGCTTGGGAGATAATTAGAGAGTGTCTAGCAGAGACTCCGGATGCGGTTCAGCTTGGACTTAGCAAATCGGCCTTTTCCTTTAATGTCGATGGCGGGCGCTGCCCATCTTGCAAAGGGGCCGGTTACGAGCGAGTTGAGATGCAGTTTCTTGCCGATGTTTATGTCGAGTGCGAGGTCTGTCAGGGGGCGCGCTTTAAAGACTTGGTTCTAAGTGTGCGCTTTGCCGGAAAGAATGTGCTTGATCTTTTACAGATGAGCCTAAAAGAGGTGCAAGAGCTGTTTCTGGAAGTTGGTGAAGGTAACAAACGGGACGAGGTGCTGCGGCGGCTTAAGCCACTTTTAGATCTCGGGCTCGGTTACCTACGGCTCGGGCAGCCCTTGAGCGAGGTCTCAGGCGGTGAGGCGCAGCGGATAAAGTTGGCTTCGTATTTAAGTGAGTCGCAAAAGGAGAAGTGCTTATTCATTCTGGACGAGCCTACAACGGGGCTTCATCCGCATAACATTTCGGATCTTTTACGGACCTTCTCAGAGCTTCTCGCGCGCGGGCACTCGATTCTCTGCGTTGAGCATAATCAAGATGTCATCAAGCAGGCGGATTATCTGATAGACCTAGGGCCAGAAGGCGGCGAAGCTGGCGGTCAGGTCGTAGTCGAGGGGGCGCCTCACTCTTTGCTTAAAGACAGAGCGGCGAACATCGCATCGCATACTATCAGACTCTTAAAGAGCGAAAGGAGAGAGTTATCTCCCCCACCGCGTAACTTCGTGTCCTCTGCGGTCAATCAGCCCATAGTAAAAGAGACACCTCAACCGATCGAAATCATCGGCGCCCGTTATCACAATTTGAAAAACATCTCGGTCAATATTCCGCAGAACGAACTCACGGTTGTGACCGGGGTCTCGGGCTCTGGGAAGTCCACCTTGGCGTTTGATATCGTCTTTAACGAAGGGCAACGCCGCTATATTGACTGCCTCTCGCCATATGCCCGACAGTATATGAACCAGCTAGGGCGGGCCGAAGTGGATGTGATTAACTCACTCCCGCCGACTATCGCCATCTCGCAAAAGACAGCGCCACCACTCGGCGTCTCGACTATCGCCACGACGACTGAGATTTATCAGTACTTAAGACTGCTCTATGCCAAAGTCGGAGTCCAGCACTGTCCAGAGCATGACCTGGAGATTACGGGACTCTCCGCCGAAAAGCTCGCACAGGCGATTATCAAACTCGCTAAGGGTAAACGGGTATTTCTCTTTGCGCCCGTCGTCTCCGGCAGGAAGGGGTATTATAACGACCTGTTTATTCGGGCCTTAGGAGCTGAAATTACCGAGGCTAAAATCGATGGGGAGATTGTCCGCTTAACTGAGGACCTGCGGCTTGAGCGACATAAGTTACATTATATCTCCCTGCTTGTGGCCTCCATCGGAAACCCTGATCAAAGCAGCGAGCTGCTCGAGGCGGCGATTACTCAGTGCCTGCTTCTTGGTAACGGTGTGCTGGAAGTTGCTCTCGGCGCGAAGCACAGCGAGCCCTCGGTCTTTAGCACTGACAGAGTTTGCCCCGAGTGTAAGCGCGGCTTTCGTGAACTTGATCCGCAGGACTTCTCCTTTCGAAGTCACCGCGGAATGTGTAAGCGGTGTGCGGGACGAGGGTCGATTGGCGAGCCCGGAGAAAAGCGCCAACAACCGTGCCCCGATTGCGAGGGCTCGCGCATCGGGCCAATTGGGCGCCATGTGTATCTGCATAAGCGGCGCATTCATGAGCTCTCGGCCCTGACTGCTCCCGAGCTTTTAAAATTCTTCGAGACTAATCCCTTTCCGGAGCGGGTAAAGCCCGTGGTCGATCCGATTGTGACTGAGCTTAAGGCTAAGCTAAAAATTATCGCCGAGGTCGGTTTAGATTATATTCGGCTGGATAGAGAGTCCTCTAGTATCTCCGGCGGCGAAGCGCAGCGGTTGCGGCTTGCTCGCACACTCGGCTCACCGCTTAGCGGAGTCTGTTATGTGCTGGATGAACCAACCATCGGGCTGCACTCCGAGGATCACGGCCGGCTGATGGAGATTCTCTACCGGCTTAGAAACGAAGGGAACACGATAATTGTCGTCGAGCATGACGAGGACACAATCCTCGCCGCCGAACACATTATCGATGTCGGTCCGGGTGGCGGAACAAACGGTGGACGCATTGTCTATCAAGGCCCTGTCACTGGCATCCTCGAATGCAAGCAGTCTCTCACCGGTCAGGCGCTTAAACTTCGCGCAGCGAAATCCTCCGTCAAAGACAACAAGAGCGAACGAGAGCTCACAAAACTTCCGGCTAAGAGCACCTGGCTCGAAATCCGCGGTGCTCGAGCCAATAATCTAAAAGGCCTAAATGTCAGCCTTCCACTAAAAGCACTGACAGTTGTGATGGGAGTCTCTGGTGCCGGGAAGAGTTCGCTCGTCCACGGCACACTCGTGCCGGCGATTCTCGCCGACTTCGAGCATCCGGATGCGCCAAAGCGTAAAGAGGACTGGACTTGGACGGAACTGAAGAACCACGAAACTCTTAAGCGCTTCATCGAAATCGACCAGAGCCCAGTCGGGAAGACTTCGACATCTTGCCCGGCGTCATACCTAGGAATTTTCGACGACATCCGCAAAATCTTCGCCATGCTTCCTGAGTCCGAGATACGGGGCTGGAACGCAAGCCACTTTTCCTTTAACACCGGGAAGGGACGTTGCGAAAACTGTGGCGGGCGTGGGTTTATAACTGTGCCGATGAGCTTCCTGCCAAACGCTACAGCCGAGTGCGAGCTCTGTCGGGGGTTACGTTACAACGAAGAGACGCTGCAGGTTAAGTTCCAGGGGTTTTCGCTCGGTGAGCTGTTACTGAAGACAATGGCTGAAGCTAAGGAAATTTTTGCAAACCACAATAAGGTGCGCCGTCCGCTCTCCTACATCGACGAGCTTGGTCTTGGGTATTTAACCCTCGGGCAGCCTACTCACACCCTCTCCGGTGGCGAGGCGCAAAGATTAAAAATCGCTCGCGAGCTCGGTTCGCGGGAGGCGGTGGACACACTATATATACTCGATGAGCCGACCATCGGCTTACACATGACAGATGTTGATAAATTGCTGCGGGTCTTAAGGCAGCTGGTCGAGCAGGGAAATACAGTGATTGTCATCGAGCACAGTCTGGATGTAATTCGCGCCGCGGATTATCTGCTGGAGCTCGGCCCTGGGCCGGGGGAAAAGGGTGGAAATCTGATATTCTCCGGGACGCCAGCCGAGTTGGAGCGCTCCCCGGCTGAGACACCGACAATTAGGGCTATTCGGACAAGCAGTCCCGCTTTCAGCTCTGGAAAGAACAGCGCTCCGATAGTAAAGGAGAGGCTGAAGTCTGAGAGGCAGGTTCTGCCGACAGCGGTTGCAACGGCTGTGAGGAAAAGGCGCGGTAATTCACCGGACGAGGAACAAATCTGAGAACAGCTCTAAGCTACTGAATGAATCCACTCCTTGAAGCTATATTTGATCGTCAAGCGCTGAGAAAATTCTCTAGTCGCGAGGTGTCGACTGAAGCCATCATTGAACTACTAGAACTCGCAAATCGCGCTCCAAGCGGATTCAATTTACAACCTTGGCATTTTATCTTAGTGCGCGACCCGGGGCTAAAGGAGCTGCTCTTTCACGTGGCGCTAAACCAGGCACAGGTCAAGCAATCCCCAGCGACTGTGGTGTTCGTTGCTGACCCTCGAGCCTGGGGGAAGAGCTACGATGCCGTGCTTAGCCTCGGGATTAAGGAGGGCGCGATAACACACAACTACGCGAAATTTACCCGCCGTAATGTAAAGTTGTTTTTTCAGACCGGACCGTTGGGTCTTATTGGCTTCGCCAAAAGGATTGTCATCCCGCTCAGACGTCTTAGACGCCCGACTCCGAATGTGATTACCTCCAGTGCCGAAGCGGCCGCCTATGTCGGCTCGCAAACGATGTTAGCCGCCGAGAACTTCATGATTGCCGCCAAGGCATCAGGCTTAGAGACCTGCCCAATGGAGGGCTTCGACGAGGTGCGGCTAAAGACCCTGCTAAAGATTCCAAGTTACATGCACGTGCCGTTAATTATCTCAGTTGGCCATCCGCTAGAAGGCGATGAGAAGCCACGCTCGGTAAGACTGCCGCTCTCTGAGAAATTGCATTTTGAACAGTTCGGGAGAAAGGTGATATAGGACCACGAAAATGCAGGTATCAACTCACTTTTTAATTTTATCATGCGCCTTCGGTCTAGGAACTCTCGCTCAAGCGCTTTTGCTTTTAAGAAAGGAGTTTTTTTCTTCGAAACTACTGTTAGCGATTGGAGTAGGAATTTTCGGCCTTATTCTCGGCAAAAAAGAGGGTGATTACAATCTGCCATTCCATGTGTTTCAGTGTTTTCTCTTTTTTGGCGCGATTTTAGCGGGAAGCTTTCGCGATAAGATTCTGCCCTCAATTTCTGAGCGGAACATTATTCAGCTCTCGATTATCTTCATCTACAGCTTGGTCGTGAGCACTCCATATCTATCCTTATTTAATCCATCTTTTTTGAACTCGAAATATTTTCAGTCATCAGGAATGCTTAAGCTCCTGATTGCAGTTCCGCTCTCATTGCCGGTTGTTATCCCGGTCGTAATTGGTCTTGGCTTGATTTTCTGGCGCGGAAAATTAACTGAAAGGTTGGAGGTTGGGGCATATCTATATTTCCTTTTACTTAACATCTTATTGCTATCGATTTCGTTCTCATTCGGGAACCTTAAGTTATTTTTTGCTTTTGATCCTACGTCGTTTAGTTTGACACTTACTGAGTCCTTCTTTACTGGCATGGCGACTCTATATCTGATTGTGTATTCGATCTTATTTCTTTTCTCCCTCCCGTATAAACGCAGTAAAAGACAGAGCTGGGAAGACCGACAACGGGAACTTCGGGAGTATTTAAAATTAATCAGAGACAAATACGCTGATGATGATATGCCGGTTCTCCGCAGGGTACTAACACTGGCGTTTACGGTGTTGGTTCTTGGCGCAAATTACCACTTCCATTGGCTCGCGGACTCGCTTGTGATCAATGTGCTGATTGTGTTGGATGGAATCATTAGCGGGGTTGTTCGACCCCGACCCGCCACCGTCTCTGCGTGAGATAAACGAAAATTATCTTAAACGAAACCAAGATCTCGCGCAGAGACGCGGAGAAGAAAAGGTTAGGTTCTGGCGACGATTCCTTGGCTTACTAAGGTGCACCCGCACAGTTTATACAGCGTGCGCATTCCGACATTCGCATCCCACTCAGAATTCTCGCCGGGGCTGACCTCCACCAAATCGAAACCGATAATCTTTCTCCCCGAGGAGACGACTTCTCGGAGTAAAAACATCACCTCCTGAAACTCCAACCCGCCGGGGACTGGAGTGCCGGTGTGGGGGCAGAGGTTGGGGTTAAAGCCGTCGATATCAAAGGAGATGTAGACCTTGTCTGGAAGGGAGGCGACAATCTCGGAGACTATCTCTTTCCAGGCTGCACCGCCGAACCTGTGACGGGAGGTCTCTTCGTCAAAGAAAATCTTAACCCGCTCTTTCTGGGATTTTGCAAACTCAATCTCCTCCTCGCAGAAATCCCGAATACCAACCTGCACCAGCTTCGTTACCTGCGGAATTGTCTCCAAGACGTTTCGCATGATGGAGGCATGGGAGAAGGTAAACCCTTCGTAGGCTTTTCTTAGGTCGCAGTGGGCATCGATTTGAAGAATTCCAAAACCGGGGTTGATAGCCGCGAGGGCTTTGATAAACCCATACGGCGTTGAGTGATCGCCACCAACAAGGCCCACAACTTTCCCGGCCTTAAGCAGCTTACTTGTCTCAGTAAAAACAAACTCATTTAGACTCTTACTAAGAGCGTTGACTTCATCTAGTTGAGATTTAATTTTGGAATCTTGGCCCGTAGTTGTCAGAGCTGAGATAACGTTCTGCGCTAGCGCCTTGGCATTCTTCCCCCACTCGACAACCCGCCCCTCTTCGGGCAAAAGCGCAATTCCGGCCCGATACGGCCTGTCGATCTCTAGGTCGAAAAGATCCATCTGGTGGCTGGCCTTTAAAATTGCTGCTGGGCCGCCCGAGGTGCCGGAGCCGTAGGAGGTTGTCGCCTCCCAGGGAACAGGAAGGAGCACAAGCTGAGACTCCTCGGCTGTGGTGTTTAGACCGAAAATTCCTGCTGTGGGGTCGGCTGCGCCGTTGGGATCGAACTCTTGCATCCGGGTATTTGGTCGGAGGAGCCAATTAAAGTCAATAGTCCCGGGCAAAATCATCGGTTACGTATGGCTTAAGGAAAGTGCATTACTGTATGCTATCCGCCATATGCTTAAGGTAACGAATCTATACTTTCAGGTCGGCGAGACTCAGATATTAAACGGCGTAGATTTCACCGTCTCTGATGGCGAGCGTTTAGGGCTTATCGGCCCAAATGGCAGTGGAAAGACTACACTATTTAACTGCCTTAGCGGCTTTAACTTTCCCAGCGCCGGAGAGATTACCTTCAAGGACAAAGACATTACCAAACTCGCACCTCACCGCCGGGCTGAGTTGGGGCTCGGTCGGGTGTTTCAGAACTTTGGGGTCTTTCGGCAGATGAGCGTTCTAGAGAACATCATTACGGCGCTTGAAACCAAACAACCTGTTAGCTTTCTTCCATGGGACAAATTCCGCGAGGAAAACCGCGCTACGGGTATGGAGTTTTTAAAACGGGTCGGTTTAGAAAAGCATAGTGAGGCCAAAGCCGGAAGCCTTTCCGGGGGACAGATGCGACTTTTGGAGATTACCCGCTCTTTGGCTTTTGGTGCCGATCTGTTTCTGCTCGATGAGCCGACAGCTGGCGTCTCTCCTAAGATGAAGGATGAAGTCGAGCAGGTCTTACGCACTCTGCACGATATGAAAAAGACCGTGCTTATTATCGAGCACGATATTAACTTCATCCAGAAGCTGTGTGAGCGGATTATCGTAATGGATGTCGGCAAGGTGGTCTTAGACGACACCCCGGAGAAGGTGCGAAAGAATAAGATGCTCCATGAGATCTATTTCGGCTCAGCAGCGCTAGAACCTGCCACAGAAGCCTAACCTGATGGATATTCTTCCCCAGCTCCTAGTAAATGCCTTAATTGCGGGAAGCATTTACGCTCTCGCCAGTGCGGGGCTCGCGCTTACTTACGGACTGCTGCGGGTCTTAAACTTTGCTCACGGACATCTGATGATGGTCGGGGCCTACATCTTCTTCTTTTTCTCGGTTGAGCGAGAGATGGGGCTAGTCTCTGCGGGTATCTGCACATTAATCTTTGCTATGGCTTTTGCTGCAATCATCCTCCGGGTTTTTGTGCTGCCATTTTCCCGTTATAGCTTTCTGCTATCGCTCGTAAGTACCATCGCACTTTCCAGTATGCTGGAGTCGTTGGTCTCGATGGGCTTTGGTGTGAATGTTAAATCGCTTAGCCCCGGGTCGATTGCCAATAGCATCGAGTTCTATGGCATCTACATCACGCCCCTACAGATAATTATTATTCTGAGCGCAATTATTATTCTGGGCCTAGTAGCGCTTGTGATTCACTCCAGCGGGTTTGGGAGAAGAATCCGAGCCCTGGCGGAGGATCCACACGCCGCGCAGAGTCTGGGAATTAGCCGCAGGCGGATGAGCTATTCGATTTTCATCCTGGCAACCATCATCTCTTCATATGCCGGAGTGCTGGTCGGTTACGAAACCAATATGCAACCGACGATGGGGACTTCGTTTACGATTAAAGCTTTTGCGGCGATGATCTTAGGCGGGCTGGGGAACCTCTGGGGGACTGTGGCAGGGAGTTATTTTCTCGGGTTGGTGGAAAACCTCAGTATCGGCTTGGATTTTGGCGGCTACAGCATTCCAGCAGGATATAAAGATGCCTTTGCCTTCTTTATAATCTTAATCGTGCTACTCGTTAAACCCGAGGGCATCTTTAGCAAAAAGCGGCGGGAGAATTAGGGATGGATTACGTAATTCACCTTTTAATCCTTATCTGCATCTATCTGATCCTCGCCCAGAGTCTGAATCTCACCTTCGGTTTAGGCGGACTGCTAAACCTCGCGCATATTGCTTCATATGCCATTGGGGCCTACGTTACCGCCCTGCTTTCGACTGAATTCCAGCGGTCTATTTATCTCTGCCTTCCGGCTAGCATGGTGGTGGCCGCGTTTTTTGCCCTGCTCATCGGCGGTATTGCCGCTAGGCTTCGGCATGATTACTTTGCCCTTGGCACGTTGGCCTTTAGTTCAATTGTTAGCGCCGTGCTCATCAACTGGAAAAGCGTTACTCGAGGGGTGTTGGGAATTCCAGGAATTCCTCGACCCGAAATCGGTGCGATTGATTTTTACCAAAATAGAAATTTTCTGGCGCTGATTGCCACCCTCACCTTGATAGCATTAGCAGTGTTGTTGTTACTCTTCCGGTCGCGGTTTGCCAGGAACCTTCGAGCCCAGGCCGAAAATCCTTACGCCACTATGGCTCTGGGGAAAAATATCCGCTCGATAAGAAACGATGCCTTTATCATCTCCTCGATGTTTGCCGGGCTCGCGGGGGGTATCTTCGCCTATTATATAAACTACATCGATCCCTCCTCCTTTGCCTTGCACGAGATGGTCTTTGTCCTAAGTGTGGTAATCGTCGGGAAGCCGGGCTCGTTTTGGGGAATTGTGGCCTCCACTATATTTCTTGTGCTACTTCCCGAGCCGCTGCGCTTCATTGAGATGAGCCCAAACATTATTGGACCGCTTAGGCAGCTGCTTTACGCTCTAGTCCTATTTTTTGTTCTTTACTGGAAGCGAGAAACGCTCTTTCCAGTTGAGCGAAGTATTTAGATTTTCCGCATCAGATAATCCCACATCAAGCCCGTGTTGTATTACTTTTTAGGTTAACGGTCTATTTCTGCTAACGCTCTTCACTGCCCTCTAGAACTTGTTCGGCACTTGTTTCGGATTGCAGAATTTACTAATGTTTGCGAAGTTTTGTCTTCAATTTCTAATTCCTTCCCCAGATGATAATCGGAGGATAATGGCTCAAGGTAAATCTCTTAACTCGTCCCTTTTCCGGTCATCTATCGGTAGAAAGTTTCTGATGGCACTTACGGGATTGATGCTGATCGGGTTTGTGATTGCGCACCTACTCGGCAACCTGCAGGTTTTCGCCGGTCAGGAGGCGCTAAACTCATACGCTCATCTGCTTAAGTCGAACCCAAAACTTCTTTGGGGAGCGCGTGGTGGATTAATTCTGGCTTTCATCATTCACGTAGTCACCGCCCTGCAACTACGGGCGGCTAACGCCGCTGCCCGTCCCGTGCCATATGCTTATAACAATACTGTGCAAGCCACACTCGCCTCTCGCACAATGGCGCTAAGCGGGGTGATTATTCTATTTTATGTGATTGGTCATCTACTGCATTTTACCTTGGGGATTATCCTGCCGCAGTACGCCTCGCTCGTAGATTCCCAGGGTCGACACGATGTCTATTCAATGCTGGTGCTCGGTTTCCAGGTGCGCCCAGTAGCAATCGCTTACATCTTTTGTCTCGCGCTTTTGTGGTCGCACTTAAGCCACGGCATCTCGAGTGTCTTTCAAACCCTGGGGTTTAATCATCCACGGTATACCGCCTGTGTTAAACGGCTTGGGCCAGGGTTATCAGCACTTATTATTCTTGGATATATCTCAATTCCACTAGCAGTCATGCTGGGCTATGTGACCTTACCAGTTGGGGGAGTTTAAGCGATGATATTGGATGCGAAAATACCTAGCGGGCCGCTCAGCGAGAAGTGGGATCGGCATAAAGCAGATATCAAGCTGGTTAATCCGGCTAACAAACGTAAGTATGATGTCATCGTTGTAGGCTCGGGGTTGGCCGGGGCCTCTGCCGCCGCCACGCTTGCGGAGCTTGGTTACAAAGTCCACTGCTTTTGCTTCCACGACTCGCCCCGCCGTGCGCATAGTATCGCCGCTCAAGGGGGAATCAACGCCGCTAAGAATTATCAGAACGATGGCGATAGCGTATGGCGGCTGTTCTACGACACGATTAAGGGCGGAGACTTCCGGGCGCGGGAGGGAAACGTCTATC
>CAYMWO010000076.1:0-13168 GCA_964393905.1 uncultured Bdellovibrionales bacterium
CCGCCAGCTAACATGGCACGGGTCGGTGCCTGGGTTATTTGGGCCTTCGTTGTTGTCCCAACATTCCTCCTGTAGTTAAATGCCCTCGTCTTCAGGCAGCAGAGGGTCAAATGTTCGGACTTGGGTTTTCAGAGTTAGTAATGGTGTTCGTCGTGGCACTCCTTGTCTTCGGTCCGGAGAAGCTCCCGGAATTTGCAAGGACACTTGGGAAAGTCACCGGACAACTCCGGCGCACCATGGACGACCTAAAGCACGAGATCTCTCTCCCGCTAAGGGAGATTGAGTCCAGCATTAAATCCCAGCCTCCACAAGTTGGCGCCATTAAGGCTGACACCACTTCCGGCATGCAAATTGAGAACCGCAGCTCAGGACTTGTGGCTGTCCCAACACTTAGGAAAGATGAGTTGCCATCGCCGACCGAGATTCAACCCGAAACTAAAAGCGAGACTCCTGAGTGAACGGACCTCTAACAGAGATGCCGTTTCTTCAGCATCTGGTTGAGCTGAGGGAAAAGCTGACCAAGGTCGCAATCGGCATCGCCGTCATGACCTGTATCGCGCTTTATTTTGATGACATTTTGTTTTCCCTACTCACTTCTCCCTTACGAGAGCATTTTAAGGATGTGCAGCTTATCGGCACAGGTCCTGCCGAAGCGTTTGTTGTAAAGCTTAAAACCGCACTCGTCGCCGGTTGCATTCTCTCCTCCCCTTGGAGTTTCTTTCAACTCTGGCGCTTTATCGCACCCGGTTTGCACGAGCATGAGCGGAGGTTTGCGCTACCGTTTATCGCTTTTTCAACAGGGTTCTTTCTGGCGGGAGTGACTTTTTGCTTCTATGTCGTTTTTCCATTTGCCTTCTCATTTTTCGCCGATGAATTTAAATCTATCGAAGTTCTAGCGGCAATTAAAATTGGGGAGTATTTAGAGTTCGCAGTTAAGATGCTTTTAGTCTTCGGCGTCGTATTCGAACTACCGATTTTTTGCTACTTTCTTGTGCGCCTTCGGCTCATCACCCGCAGCTGGCTAGTAAAACAGTTTCGCTATGCTGTAGTAATTATCTTCATCGTAGCCGGTGTCCTCACGCCTCCTGATGTGGTGACACAAATTCTGTTGGCTATTCCACTGCTAATTCTTTACGGGTTATGCATCCTTGTCGCCTGGTACGTGGAGCGCAATCGCCCGGCAGAACCACCGGCGGTGATTTAATTTCTTGCACTAGTCTAGGTCTTTATATTCCGGGGCAAACACAACTCCCAGCTCTTTATTGCCAGTAATCATGATAGTCGTCTCTCCGCGGTCATCGAGCGTAAGCGCAAGGCTCGAAACAGTTCTTCCGCTTCCGTCCTTTACAACTAGTGACTGCGCACCACTGGCAAGGTCGATAAAACCGCTGGCCGAGCCGTAGCTTGTCGCGGGAATAGCGACACCTCCAATAGTAGCTGACAGTGCTCCACCGCCTTGATAAGCATTAAACAGTCGAAATCGCGCAAACCCCTTCTCGGGGCGAAGCACCGCATCCTCAATAAGAAGGGTATTTAGATTGTTTGCCGCATAGGAGCCAAAGACGAATACGGAGTACTCAGTGTCCTTGACCAGGGTTGGGGATATTGCACGTGTGGTAATACCCCCTGGAACTTGGAAATCAAGATTAATGGTGACAGCTCCCTCTGGAGCGCTGTGGTAAAAATTACCCTCGGCATAACCCGCCGTAAAAAGCAGCTGTTCCGGAATTCGAACCGTCACGGGCGGCAAGTCCAATGCGCCGTGTAGGATTCTAAGTCCTGTCTTTGTGCTACGTTTCAAAGTCCCATCGGCAGAGCTTCCTCCACCTCCTCCACCTCCTCCACCTCCACCACTGCAACCAACTGTCACGCCGAGAATAACCGCGAACAGCGTAGCCGAACTAAAAAACCAACCTGAGTAGCAAGTGACCTTTCGCATTGAGCACACCATTTCCTAAGAATCCCGGCGCTATTGCCTGGAGCACACTTTTGTGGAGAGTTTTTATAATCCAGGGTTAGGAATTCAACAACTGATGTGCCGTTAGTGCTCTTTACAACCCGGCATTAAACCTAGTAGTTTGGCGGTAATTCGCAGCCACTTTTAGTTGAGAGTGGGCGTTTTAGTTTAAGACTTTGTTAATAGGGCTCGGTCCAGTAGTGGCAGCTGATTCAAAATTGATTGCACAAAGTGAAGCTCCACGGGCTGCTCATACCGCCCGCGCTATTGCCGAAAAGCTCTCTGCTAAACTGATTGGCGACGGAGATAAGACCCTTTCCGGGATTAAGCCTCTCGAAAGCGCTGGCCCTAACGATCTAAGCTTTCTCCAACCAACTTCACGTGGCAAGCGTGCCGAGCTTTATGAACTTGCCGTCCAATCTAAGGCCGGCGCGCTACTCGTTGCCGAGGAAGACCCCACGATTAAAGTCACGCAGATTGTCACCCCCAATCCTTTGGCGGCCGTTATCGGACTCTCCGCACTTTTTTACCAGCCGCCAGCGCCATTTAGCGGTAGACATCCCCAAGCGGCCATTCATGAAAGTGCACGACTGGGGGAGAATGTTTCAGTGGGTGCCTTCGCGGTAATTGGAGAAGGAGCGAAAGTTGGAAAGAATTCGGTAATTCACCCGCACGTGGTCTTTTATCCCGGGGCGCAGATTGGCGAAAATTGTATTATCCACGCCGGAGCCATCTTGCGAGAGTTTGTCCGACTCGGGAACGATTGCATCGTGCAAAACGGCGTCGTTGTCGGTGGCGATGGGTTTGGTTACCACTATGTAAAAGATCGTGGGCATCAACGGATTCCGCATATTGGTAGTGTTGTTATCGAAGACGGTGTGGACCTAGGAGCGAACACCACAATCGATAGAGCGATGCTTGGCGAGACGCGAATTGGGGCGAACACTAAGATTGATAACCTGGTCATGGTTGGGCACAACGTTCAAATCGGAAAAGAGACTCTCCTCTGTGCCCAGGTCGGAGTCTCGGGAAGCACGAAGATTGGAAGCAATGTCACCCTCGCCGGGCAAGTGGGAGTGGCCGATCATGTAACTATCGGAGATAGGGTTCGCGCCGCTGGACAGACCGGGGTAGCTGGAGACATCCCAGCAGGCACGGATGTAGGCGGGACACCTCATACTGAGGCGCTTGCCTGGAAAAAGCTCTCCCTCTATATGAACAGGCTCCCGGAGCTATTTAAACGCATTCAACGGTTAGAAAAAAAATACGATGAATAACTCAGCTCGTAGTCCACTTACACGGGTATTGCTAACCACGATTATTCTTTCATCTGGCTGCTCACTTTTTGGTGGTTCCGAAAAGGAAGAGGGTAAGAAGATTATCGCCGCTCCGACAATTCCAGAAGAAGAACTACTTGAAGATGCTCTAAAGGCCTACGACCGTGGTCTGTTTAGCGTCGCCAATCAGCGTTTTACTGAGCTTAGAGATGGCTATCCGGGCAGCTATTACAGCGTGCTAGCGGAGCTAAAAATCGCGGATGCCACATTCTACTCCGGAGATTTTGCACCGGCCCAGATAGCTTATGAGGAGTTCGCCAGAGTCCATCCAGCACATGAAGCGATTCCCTATGTCCGCTATCAGATCGGACGATGTAATATCGAGCAGTATAAAGACGAGACCCGAGATCAAACGCCGCTCAATAATGCCATTAAGGGGTTTAAGGAATTAATTCAGAATTACCCCTCCAGTGAATACGCGCTCCTTGCCCGCAGGGAGATCAATCGCGCCCGGGAACTTATAGCTGAGCATGAGGCGTTCGTCGCCAAGTTTTACCTTAAGCAGGGAATGTTAAAGTCCTCGGCCAATCGGCTTAAGGTCCTCAAAGAGGAATATCCTGATAGCTACGCCGCACGTAATGTAAAGGGCGAGCTAGCTGAGGAATATGCGGAGCAGGCTGGTGAGGCCGAAAAGCTTGTAACAGAAACCAAGGCCGGAACCGTAGGCGGCAAGCCGGGGGCGGCACCTTCCGCACCAAGAATTCTCCTAGCGGAAAAGTCCGACTCAATGGATCCGATTATCCGCCTACGCGGCAAACTGCAACTTACTAGCTCGCCCGCTGAGGTAGTAAGCAAGCCAACTTCCACTGTTGTAACTGCAACCAAAGTTGTCGGCGCCAAGCCACTAGTCACCGATCTAAAATGCGAAGATACCGAGGGTAGTACAATCGTTACTGCTTTTATGCGCTCACCTTTTACCCTAAATTCAGAGGACAGTGCCGCGTATAAGGTTTCCGCCCCTGCACCACAGGGAGCTACGGTAATTGACGAGGAGAGAAAAAATATCAGCTGCGAATCAGGTTCGCTCTCTGCTAGTATTTCTCAAGATATCTCTGCGGGTCAGATCCTCGGCAAACTACACGTTGAAAATCGTGAACTAAAAAGAGCTGAGGCACTTATTTTAGATCGCCCGCACCGACTTGTTTTGGTTTTCCAAAAGGGCGAGCCTGAGAGTAAGCCTGAGGAAAATCAGGAAAATTAAATTCTTTTTCGAATCAATCTGAGTCAATCGATCCTGGTGATTTCACGCCCTCAGTCTCTTATGCCTAAAAAATCTGGCAAATCTCGATAATATTGAACTTTTTCCCGACAATGTCCCGGTTATCTAGTCAAGAGCTGGGGACAAGAAAGATTTTATTAGTGATTTTACCTAGTTATAATTTTTATATCCGAGGCATTTGCTTTTTTATTATTAGCTAAGCTAAATCGTGCTGTTAGTTTGAATTAGGGGAAGAAGTTATTAGAAATCCCAGCTAAGTGTACGAGAACTTAGCGTTTTTTAATAACCCAACAATATGGATTAGGGATTTATGGCAGTTAAGCTTTCACGAGAAGAACAGTACGGCATCATGGCCCTGGTTGATCTTGCTTACAACTTGAACGGGGGCCCTGCACAGGTGCGTCAGATCGCAAAACGTCAGCGGATTCCGCAGCGCTTTCTTGAGCAAATTTTTGCTAAGTTGCGCCAAGCGGACGTCGTTATCGGTAAACGCGGTCCACGCGGTGGTTATTCACTAGCAAAGGATCCTAAGGAGATTAAGCTCGAAGAGGTGATGCGTGCCCTTCGTCCAAAGCTCCAGGAAGATACCCGCACGGATGCTCCAGCATTAGCCGAGCTGATTGATGTGGTGTGGTCCGAAATCGAGGGCTCCTTCCAGTCAACTCTGCGCGAGGTTTCGCTTGCGAACCTTTGTGATCGCGCTCGTGCGCTTGGCATCTCCGATGCTGACGCCTCCGCGATGGAGTCGCTGGTTAACGAAAGCACTTCGATGTTGAACTAGTTATAGACTCCTCTGGGATGCTAAACTGCCGATCCCAGAAGCTATAGCCAGAGGCGACAAATTAGAGCCCGGTGTCAGGTCAAAACCTGGTGCCGGGTTTTTTATTATCCACCGCTAGCCAAACCCCTACTGCCTAACTAAAGGGCCCAATGATCGAGATAGGTAAGACCCTAGCCATAACTTCAGCCGAGCGCGCGCGAATTGTAGTTATCGGAGCTGGAGGATTGGGCACGCCTGCGGCTTGGGGTGTGATAAGCGGCTGGCCAAAAGTTAGGTTTCTAGAACTTGTCATAATTGACCCTGATAAAATCGAGCTCTCCAATCTCAACCGTCAGATACTGTTTTCTGCCACAGATGTCGGTGCCAACAAGGCGCAGGTCCTCTCAGAAAGGGTTACACTTCTTCAGCAATCTGAAGCTGTCACGAGTATCTCAATCACCGCCATTCCCGAGCTTCTAACTAAGGGCAATATCTCAGAGCTCTTGGCGGGAGCTAGCTTCGTTATCGATGCTACAGACTCTGTTGAAACAAAATTTTTAGTTAACGATTTTTGTGTCATTAACCGCATCCCGTTTGTTTACGGCGGCGTTCTGGGCCTTGCCGGACAGGCTTTGATAGTCAACCCAAAAAGCCAGTCTGCGGCGTGTTTACGCTGCCTTTTCGGGGATTTTACGGTGCCCGATTACGAAGCCCAAGAGACCAGCTGTCGCCAAGCTGGCATCATCGGTGCGGTGGCCGGGGTAATCGGATTTTGTCAGGCAGAGGCGGCGCTAGCCTATTTGCTCGGGCCTCCCACTGACTCGGCGTTGCCTTCACAGCTTATTCGTTTTGATGGAACCAATTCAGTTTATAGCACTACTGATGTTCTTCCGAGCATCGATTGCCCTTTGTCTTGCGGACAGAGAGGCATGGCACTCGACATCCGAGATAAACAGTGTCCGACAACTTTTCTTTATACCAAATTGGCGCTCGAGAAAATTGCTGCCGGGGGCCGGCTAACTGTTCGCTTGGGCTCGAAAAAATCAGCAGAGAATGTCTCACGGACCTTAATCGATGAAGGTTATAAACTCAGCGCTGAAAGCCGGGAGCTGTACGAAGGCGTTTGGCAGTTAGATATTGTAAAGCCCGGCTAATATCAATGGAATTTCCAACAACCAATCTCACACCAGAGCAAATCGAGCGCTACAGTCGTCAGCTGATTCTGAAAGGTTGGAGCGCAACGCTGCAACTCTCGCTTGTGGGATTACACGTAGCCGTCTCAGCCGAACTTCCAAGCGCCGCTCTTTACCTCGCAGCCGCAGGGGTCGGAAGGATCTCACTTACGGGAGATGCGAAACTAGTCGAGTTAGTCAGTAGGATGATTTCTCGATTAAATCCCGATTGCGACGTCTCGGCTTTTGATTCAATGGTCGAGTCCCCCGAAGCCCAGATTTGTCGAGCTCAAGTAGGCTCACAACAAAGCAAATGTGAAGAGGAATCTGAGCAAGTAGTTGACCTCTCAGAAGAGAGGTCCGCGCTGATAGTTGTCTCTCAAATTGCTGGGCGGAGCATTCTGCGGCTAACAAGTAAAAGCCCATCTCCTCTGACCCTCATTATTCCCATTCCCAACTCAAATCATCTTCCAGAAGGACTTCTAGCCGGGTCAGCCGCGGCCACCTGCCTTCTCCAATGGTGGCGCACGCAAAGCTAGCGTAATAGGGCGGAGCGCTCGAAGAGATTAATTACCGCCGAGAATACCCTTAGGCATCACCCTTCCGCATTACCCTGGGGTCTAAAATCAACAATTTAAGAGAGGAATTGTGTTGCCCACTTGGCAACATACCACTAAATTAAGGGAGGATTAGGCCAGGGAGAACCTTGTATCTAAGGAGTGCCGTTTTCCAAGGCGAGATTGACGCCTATTTTAATCTATTTGAGCGAAATACTTTTGTGACAATGGCCGCGATAAAACTTCCCACTAAATTCTCGCTCGGTGCTCGGGAGGCAGCTCAAGCATTTGGCATTATTTGTTTAGTTGCCGCAGTAGGATTTGCCTTAAATGCGGGTCGGGCCTGGACGAAGGTCGAGCAGATTAAAATTCCTCAGCTGGAGCTTGGTGGCGAGAGTGTTTCGACAGACGATTCTCCAAAGACTCTGGCTAAGCTCGAGAGCTATGACATTATCTCACGCCGCAATCTGTTTAAGGCTGAAGCAGCTCAACCGAATAAAGCGGTCGCCCAGCCGGTGTCGCAACTTAAACTTAGATTAGTCGGAACGGAGGTCAGTTCAGGGCGGGCTCCATTTGCGATTATCGAAGATGGCACCAAGAACGAACAAGACGTATTTGAAATTAATGAGAGCCTCTTTGGGCAGGCAAAACTAGTGGAGATCTTCCCCGAAAGTGTGCGCATCGAGCACAATGGCAAGATTGAGACACTTCTACTTGAAGAAGGAACAGAAGGCGCTGCTAGCGTCGGCGGGGGCGAGAGTCCAGCAGAAGACGAGACTGAGTTCACAGTCCCAGAGGCTGAGCTCTCAGAAGCCCTTTCGAATCTTCCGCTCCTACTATCTCAGGCGCGCGCGGTACCTTATTTCCAAAATGGTCAAAGTGTCGGGATGAGACTCTTCGCGATTCGACGTGGGAGCATGTACGAGAAATTGGGGCTTAAGAACGGCGATATCGTTAAATCAATTAACGAGAACAATTTATCTGACCCGAGTCAGGCGCTTAAATTATTTGAACAGTTAAAATCAGAGCGATCAATTGGGGTGAAGTTGGAGCGCGATGGTGCGCCGCGAGAATTAAAATATTCCATTCGCTAAGGAATCTCCAGGGGGAGGTCCCCAGGAACAAGGAAAAGGAAAATGAGGGGAAAAACGGTGCGGGGTAAGTCTTCGAAATTTATATTCGTGCTCGGCGGCGCGCTCGCTGTTCTGTTAGTGGGGAATACCCCTCCGGTTGTAGCAGAGCCAGGAGCGCGCTCGGCCGTTACGCCACTTCCGGTTGAGCTTGTTGAGGAACAGGCGGCTCAGAGCAAGCCTCAGAAGGCTGCTTCTACTCCGAGTCTCACTTCTGGCCCGAGTAATTCAAGAGCCACATCAAGCGCCAAACTTGAACGCGCAGCGTTTACTCCTAATGGAGCTCCGCAGGCATTGGGGGAATCTGGCGTAGTAGGCGCTCCCACGCCGGGCGGCTCTCTCGGGAAGGATTCAGCTAAGGATGAAGGACCTGACGAATCTGAAATAGCGGCCTCTGTCTCAGGCGAGGGCGATAATGCGGTAACCACAATTCTAAATGTTAAAGATGCGGAAATTGCCACGCTCGTAAAAACCTTTAGCAAACTTACAAAACGGAATTACATCGTCGACAGCAACGTTAAAGGTAAGGTCACAATTCACCTTCCCACTCCCGTTACCATCCCCGAGGCGTTGCGTATCTTCGACTCGGTGTTGCTGCTAAAAGGGTTCACAACAGTGCCTGTTGAAGGCAACACTTGGAAAGTGGTGCTTGCCAAAGACGCAAGACAGACAACAATCCCACTCGTGCTTGATGGGAGCACAGAGCCTCCCTCTGATGCACTCGTAACTCAGCTAGTGCGCCTGAAGTATATCAAAGCCTCAGAGTTACAGCAGCTGATGTCACAGTTTGTTTCGAAAGAGGGGTTATTAAACTCCGTCGCTGGGACCAACACCCTGATAATGATTGATTCATCCGCTAATATCCGCCGCTTACAAAAGATTGTAGCGGAGCTGGATGTGCCGGCCACGGATCAGGATATCTCAATCATTCCGGTGCTCCACGCACAGGCGACAGATATCGCAGAGAAGATTCAAGACATCCTCGGTAGCGAGGAGAGCGAGGATGGTGTTGGACAGCAGCCTAGAGTTACTCAAGGCAACCGCCCAATGCTAAATGTTGCAAATCGAGCAGGCCAGCCTGGTATCCCGCCCACGGACAACGGGATGACCGAGATGAGCGGGAAGACGTTACCATTAAAGGTCATTCCGGATGAGCGGACAAACTCATTGATTGTAGTAGCTGATGAAGCAACGACAACTAAGATTAAGGCATTAGTCGAGCAACTTGATAGTCCGGTCGACCTCTCGGGCGGACGGTTTCATGTCTACCGCCTTAAGCACGCAGACGCCGAAGTGCTCTCGGATATAATTAATCAGCTGATTTCCGGTGCTGGCTCCAGTGGCGAAGGCAAATCTGCCTCAAAAAGCTCTGGCAGTTCACTCTCAAGTAACAGGAAAGACGCGAACTCCTCTTCAAAATCAAGCGTTGGCGATAAGCTTGCTGCCGCCCTACGTGAGCGACAGAGCGCAAGGGCCACGGGAACGCCTGGCACTGGTGGCGGCACCGGTGGTGGCGCTGAAGGGAAGGTAAATCTTGAGGGCGAGGTCTCCATCGCTCCCGATCCCTCAACCAACTCGTTGATTATTAACGCCTCGCAAGCTGACTACCAGAAGCTAAAACAGGTCATCGATGACCTCGATGTCAAACGCCGCCAGGTTCTTGTCGAAGCCACAATTCTCGAGGTCAGTCTCAACAAAGACGAAGGCATGGGCATTGAATTACAAGGCACAGCGGGAACAGAGAATGGTGGAGTTGTCGGGCAGACAAGTTTCGGAGGGCTAACGAACCTACTGACAAATCCAGCAGCATTAACTGACTTAACCATTGCCGCTGCTAGCACAGGGACGCTAACTCTCCCTGGCGGCATCGTTATCCCTTCTCAGGCGATACTGGTCTCGGCCGTTAGTCGGAATTCGAATGTTAACGTACTTAGCACTCCGACAATTCTCTCCACGGACAACGAAGAGGCGGAGATTATCGTTGGTGAGAACGTGCCGTTTGTCACGAGCACCTCTTCAGACCCGACTAACCTCAATAACACCTTTAATCAGATTGAGAGGCAGGATGTCGGCATTACTCTGAGGATTACCCCTCAGATTAGCACCGGAGATTTTGTTGTGTTGAAGATCTTTGTCGAGATCTCAAATGTTGTTCCGGGAACACGCAACGATCCGAACGGTCCGACAACCACGATTCGAACAACGGAGACCGTGGTCGAAGTTAAAAATGGTCAGATGATAATTACCGGCGGACTTATTTCAGACAGCGTAACCGACTCCCAACGTGGCGTACCATTCCTGCAAGACATTCCAGTCCTGGGGAACTTCTTCAAGAGAACCGACACAAACCAGAAACGGACAAACCTGTTGGTGTTTATCACTCCTAAGATCATGAAAGACCAGTTCGACTCCCGAGAGTCTACAGTGGAGAAGCGTGATGACATAGAAGGGATAATCCGCGAGCAGGGCACTGAACCGTCTCGAGCGGAGGTGCTGCATAGTGAGAGCATCGACAAAGTTGCTGATGCGCTTCCCGTAGAGGAGCATATGCCAACGCCGGTAACGGCAGTGCCTAAGGAAAAGCTCACGGCGCGGGAATCGAACGCTCTTGATAGGACTCAGGAGCGGCTCAAGGCTCTTACCGGCGGCGTTAACCCCACTAAGCAATCTCGCGCATCTAATTCAGGAGAATTAGGAGCTGGGGACTCTGGCGAAGAGGTTATCGATTTAACCGTCAAACCAAAGCTCCCGCAATCTATCTCTAAAACCGGGAGTGCCTCCGCAAGCCAACCTGACCAAGGCTCCTCAGGGGCCAATACATTTGTTGTCCTGAAGGAAATTAAACGGGGCAAGGGCTTGAGTGCTATCGCGACCGATAACGAGGGAACCGCCGGGATTGTTGTATTAGGCTCACTTGGATCACAACCAGCTGGATTTTTTGAAGTGGGAGAGCGTTACAAGTATAATAACGGTCAGGAGCTGGTCTGTATCGGCAAGTATGGATCAAAAAGCGAAGCGCAGATAATCCATCCGAGCTTAAAGAAGGATTCAGCCTGGCACGCCCTTTCCCCTGAGGAGACTCTCTCTCTAGGGAACGGGGCCTGGAAACAAGGTTAATGGTGGCCTCTCAAATAGAACAAGATATCACTGGAGAAGCTACGGCTACTCCACATGAACGCGGTGCCAGAGTGCGGCATCTGCCAGAACTCGCGCAAAAGCTGGGCCTTGAATATCGGCCGCACCTTGATGAGTTCGAACCTCCTAGAACTTTGGTTCGCGGAGATTTTACACGGGTCTTCGGCTCCTGGGGTAAACAATTTAAACTTATTCCCATCGCGGAGGATGAGGGCTCTGTGACAGTTGCAGTTAGTGACCCTCTTAACACCGACGCTTTGGACGCTTTAAGACTCTGCTACGAAAAGCCCCTGCGCATTATAGTCACCCCCGAGGCCGAGATTATCCGAGCCATTAACGGAATCCGCACTTCGCTGATGAGCGACCGAGCAAACTCTAGCTCGCTTGACGATGTGGTCCGTGAAGATGGAGATGATATCTCAGGAAGCTTGAAAATCGACGTTACCGATGCGGAGGACGACGAGGCCCCAATTATCCGCTACGTGAACACGCTAATATTCCGCGCGGCAAACGAACGGGCTTCAGATATTCATATCGAACCGTTTGAGGATGTCTTAAAGGTACGCTTTCGAGTAGATGGCGTACTGCAGGATGTTGACACTGAGGATAAAGTTTTTCAAGCGGCCATTCTTTCGCGCGTAAAGGTCATGGCTAACTTAAACATCGCCGAAAAGCGACTACCTCAGGACGGCCGCATTGGCATTAAGATTGCCGGTCAGGATGTGGATATCCGCGTATCGACAGTCCCAACCCGTTACGGCGAACGGATCGTGATGCGTCTTTTGGACAAATCTAAGGTCATGCTGGACCTCCCCACTTTGGGATTGAACGCTCACAATTCAGAAATTATCCGGCGCTTAATAGTCCGCCCCTTCGGCATCATTCTTGTCACCGGTCCTACCGGCTCCGGTAAAACAACTACGCTCTATAGCTGCCTGACAGAGATAAATTCGGCGGATAAGAATATTCTTACTGTCGAAGACCCAGTCGAGTATGAGCTGAAGGGTATCGGACAGATGCAGGTTAACCCCAAAATTAACTTCACCTTCGCTAACGGACTTCGTTCGATTCTGCGACAAGACCCTGACGTAATAATGGTGGGAGAGATTCGAGATTTGGAGACAGTAGAGATTGCCATTCAGGCATCACTGACCGGTCACCTTGTGTTTTCAACGCTACACACAAACGACGCCTCCGGCGCAATTACCCGGTTACTTGACATGGGGGTTGAGCCGTTTCTAATCTCCTCAAGCTTACTCGCGATTATGGCCCAGCGCTTGGTGCGAACACTTTGCCCAAAGTGCAAAGTCCCGATGGAGATAACCGACGCCCAGTGCCGCGAGTTAGGACTGAATCCAGCGAAGCTAACCTCGCGCCAGATTTACGGGGCAAACCCCAATGGGTGTAAGAATTGCCAACTTACCGGGTATCGCGGCCGAACGGGCATTCACGAACTGTTAATGATTGACGACGCGGTGCGCTCAAAGATTATGCAGCGTGCGGACTCTAATCAGATTCGTGCCGCCGCAACTGACTTCCACAGCCTTCGATCGGATGGCGCTGAAAAAATTCTTAATGGCCAAACCTCCTTTGAGGAGGTGCTCCGTGTAACTCAGGAAGGGGTGCTCGAGTAGGCTCAAGTATGGCGCTCTTTGAATACAAAGCAATAAACTCACAAGGCCGCCCCATAAAAGGGCTCGTCGATGCGGATAACATCCGCGCAGCGCGCCAACGCCTGAAGCAACAGGGAATATTCCCTACCTCAATGGACGAGACTCGGTCTAAGCAAAAAACCCGAGGTTGGAATCTAAATTTTGATCTTAAGCGACGTGGAGTAAACGGTATTCAGTTAGGGGTGGCAACCAGGCAGCTCGCAACTCTTGTTGGTGCCGGAATGCCAA
>CAYMWO010000077.1:0-12955 GCA_964393905.1 uncultured Bdellovibrionales bacterium
TTCACTCTCTTGGACATCCATTACGGCGGTCTCCACCGGTTTAACTTCGGTACCAGTCGATCGATTAATGCGGGGGAAAATATAGACCGCCCCTAACAACCCAAGCACCAGGAGCGACAGTCCGGCTATCGTTCCAAAAGATTTTTTTGAGTGGCCGGAATCTGCATTTATGACAACATTCTGCGTCGGTGTCGGATTATTGCTGCCTGCTCCAGCACCACCAGAGTCATCGACGGAGCTTGTATCCTTTGGAACATCTGAGCTCAGTTTCGACCCCGATGTAACCACCTCAGCCGGGGCGTCAACTACTGCTTTGGTTGAAGTCACAATAGTGCTTGTTGCTTCTTGGTTCGGCATCCCTGGAAGAGTCATGCCGGGTTTAAATCCGCCGATAAGCCCACTAGAATCCACCATAACGCCAAGAGCTTTGGCCATTGAGTCGACAAGCTCGAGAGCACTTGCGCACCGTTCTTTTCTATCCTTCGAGAGTCCCCGCAAGAGCGCAGTTTCTAGCTCTTTTGGCAAGTTCACTCCGGCCTCAGCAAATGGAATTGGATCTTTGTGGATGATGTTACTGACGACAGTTGTAAAATCCGATCCTGGAAACGGTCTCTTACCAACAACCATTTCGTAAGCCACCACAGCGAGAGCGAAAATATCGGTCTTGCCATCTAGTGTCTCACCACGAATCTGCTCGGGCGACATATAGCTAGGAGTGCCAACGACTGTTCCGGCTGGCGTTAGTGATGTATCGCTCAATTTTGCCACACCGAAATCCAATAGATGAGGGCGAAACTGACTATCAACAATAATATTGCTGGGCTTTATATCCCGATGAATAACATTCTCACTGTGCGCATAATCAATCGCCGAGGACACTTGTGCTAGGTAGTGAACCGCTTCCAGTGGCGGAATAGAGCCTCGCTGTTCAAGGAGCGCTTCGATACTGCTCCCCTCAACATGTTCCATAACGATATACGGTGAGCCACTATCGCTGCGACCGGCCTCAAAAATCATCACGATGTTTGGGTGGCGTAGTTTTCCTGCAGAACGGGACTCCTGGCGAAAACGCTGAAGGGCCTCATTTCCGGCAGCGTCGTTTCCCATGAAAACTGAGCGCAAGGTTTTTATCGCCACGAGTCGACCAATCTCTGGATCTCGTGCCTTATAAACGACCCCCATCGACCCTCGTCCCAGGGTCGATACAATCTCGTATTTTCCGATTGTCTGTTCGCTCATTATCCTCGCTGTGACGTCTTAGGATGCAGTTAAAGTCGAATTGTGACTTAACGTACAAATAGACTCTCCTTAAGACCTGTTAAACTACTAGCTTTCAGCGGATTGCTCAACTTAACAATCAACGATTGAGAGGACTTATTCGGATTTGGCCGAGCTTAGGCTAAAGATACCTGGAGAATTATGGGAAATATCAATCGACGGCCACTGAGCAGAGACCGAGTCTAAGCTAACTTGGTTTGATAGTTAATTAATCAGGAACATCCTAAACCCCAAGCAGAATCTTACGCATTGCCCGGTTTCGCTCTTTGACGCGCTTTATCTGTTCAATCTCTGAATGAAAGAGCGACCAAAAAAGCGGCTGCGGTAAACGCTCGCGGGAGGCGATAGCTTTCATGGCTGAACCTTGAAGGCGGCGAACACTCAGACAAACATCAGAAGGTTCACTGGGCTCACACGAAAACTCAGCCGACGCTGATTCGTGCTCCGCAACGCAGCCGCTGATAGACTCTTCAGCATTACCTGAGGCATCTCCCAAAATGGCGCTTTCATTCTTCGGTCGAATGTCCATTCGAATTAATCCGCATGAGATTAACAAAACCTTCAGTTTTAAGGGTAACACGAAGAACTACTGTTTGGAAGAAAAACCCTGCAGTGCCTTGAACCAATCCTCAATAAATCCTGGCCCCACAATTGCAAACACTGAAAGATAGATCATCATCAGAATCGCTGTAATTTTCGATAGGGTAGATTGCTCAAGTAAACAATAATTAAGTTGCAACATCAGATCGTAAATGCTTTGGCTTGTCGCCAGAGTGGGCGTTTCTTCACCATCTGCCGCATTCAGCACAACTCCTCTTTTAGCATCAGTCAACAGATCCTCAGGCACACAGTCCAAAACAGCCTCAGCGCAATTTGCCACAACGTCATTTACGGCGTCCGCCGCCTTTGAAATATTCGCCCCGCCGTTAACAACTCCCGTCATCAGCGCAGCGCGCTCGGGAAGGTCTGGCGGAAGGATAATTTCTCGTGCGACCGGGGCAACCACTCGCTGCTTATCCCATCCGTTTTTCTCGTGTCCACGAGGGGGAGCAAAGGTCTTATGTTCAAAACTTGACGGAATACTATCGCCCTCAGCAAGTAGCTGGGACATCTCATCAATCAGGTCCTCCACCCCCAGATCGTCACCAATCCCCAAACCACTCTCGCCATAGTTATCCTCAACCTCGCGTAAATTCATCGGCTCAAATTCTTCGCGCACGCGCACTGGCTCTTCGCGCACTGGCGTAGCGACGGATTGAACCACTCCCGCCGCAAACTGCTCTGGCGCAGGGTGGGTGGCTAACAGATCAAGCCCCATATCCGATACTTCATCAACAAATATTCTTGGGCTAGCCGTTTCTTGATCACGTGGCGATTTTGCGGTGGGTGCGACAAAGGGCTCATCTAACAACTGATTGTTCGAGGCAGTTACACTAACACTAGGAGTTGGAGTCAGTCCCTGATTTTCAACCTCAATAAAATTCCGATCGTAAAGCGCTAATAGAGATTCTTGCAACTGATACTGGCTAAGGAGCGCCGCATCAGCCACCTTCTTTAAGTTCTTCTCGAGCTGCAGCCCGTGCCACAGCTCCTTCTCAACTGGGCTCAATCCGGAATCAGACTCCTCAATCACGCGAACAGAAACTGAGTCGGTAGATAAATCCTGAAACAGCTCGGCGAACCGCCCCTTGAATGAATCCATTTCGACAAGGTCTAACAACACCTGGCCCGGCGAGATAGACAGCGAAAACTCTGGCTCGCTCTTGATGATTCGCGGAATAAATTCGTATTCGGCATCCTGGACCTCCCTTAAGGAGTACAGCTCATCAAGCTCCGCAGAGTGTTTGGCACGGATAACATCTCCGCGCTTTACTCCAAGCCGATCACCCAAAACGACCGCCAATTGCTCAATAGAGATATCTTCGAGAAAGAGGTTTGAGCCATGCAACTTGTTGAAATGGTCGAGCGAGATCTTATGGGCCTTTAGCAGGCGCTGGCAGATCTCTTCAAGAATAGGCTTCAAACTAGAACGAACCTCGACAATCTTGCCATTGCTAAAGGAGAGTTCTAGCTGTTTCCTTCCGAGATTTATTTGCAGCACACCTTGCCGCCGCTTCTGCGATAGCCCTCTTAGTAGCGTAGTGAGAGATTCAAATGTTAGGGTGCCGTTCTGCATTAACTTGCCTCCCCGTTTTCCACCGCCCCATTACGCACAGTCAACGAGCCCAGCAAGGTAATTCCAACCAAGAGAAAGAGCGCAAGATAAAGCGATAACCCGTCACGATAAAGCGCTGTCGGCAAAATACTAAGGAGCTCTATTGGCTTTCCTAGTCCGGCGCTTACAAGTCCAATTAAGATCGATAGCAGAATGAGTCCCCGTAGCGGCTGGCGTCCGGCTAAATACATACCTGCTGGCATAAAGAGCCAAACAAAACTCGGCTTAGAGGAAGTTGAAACAAACCGCTCGAGCGCTGCCGCTTCATAGCGGTTTTTCGCGGCAAACAATGCTAGCATCAGCACAACGACTCCGAGAATAATTAACTTCAAGCAGCTACCCCCGGCGAGCATTTGCCGCGCCAGACGATCGCTTTTCTCATATCCAAGCGGTTTGCTTAGGCCCAGCAGTCCGTCCCCAGCGAGAATGTTACCATACACCGCGCCGGAAGATACCGGAGCAAGGAGTGCATACTTTACAGTTTCTCCTAGCGGCGCGAGCTTGGACTCAATAATGCTCAGCCGCTCACCGTCGAGATCCTTTAATCGGTTGTAGTATTTTCGATAGCCCTCCATCTCCAAGAGATTAAGGTTTACCTGAGCCATGTTATATAAAAGCTCAAACCCCTGCTCACCTTGTGTCTCGGCCTTGACCAGAATCTCTTTCGCTTCTCCGTCCTGCCCTTGAAGATGCTTAACTGCGGCAAGGTTTACGAGTGCCGCCCGATTTAAGTATGAGCCGCTGGTCGTCAAATTTAATGTGCGGAGATAAACTCGTTCGGCTTCATCCAATCGCCCCTCTCCTTTCAAGACATGCCCAAAGGCAAAAAGCAGAAAAGGGTTTGAGGGATGAGCATTGAAGGCTCGAATGATCTCATCGCGGTCGCCAGATGAAAATCCAGCATTATTAATCCGCTCAAATGCAAGAATTGCTCGGGATTGCACCCTAGCACTTAGGGAGTCAATCAGTGGGAGCATTGCTCCCCATGCAACAACCAATATCCCACACACGAGTGGCAACGCTCTGCAGTGGCGGACAAAGCGACCAAGCACTAGTGTCCAACAGGCAAGCGCTGCAAAAATCCCAAACAGCGGCGGGATAAATAGCAACACGAGGAAGCTGACTGGACCTGCCAAACCTCGCAGAGGAAGCGGAACTATGCGACTCATCCCCACAAGAATTGCCTCGCCATAACAGGCGATTTGAACGACGCACAGGACCAGTAGTCCTAGGGTTGTGCCCATTAGTCCGAGAATCAGAAAATTTAGCAGAAATGGAACTGTAGTGGACGGTGAGCGACTGAGCAAACTGATGCCCGTTAATAGGTATCCCAGAGTCGAGCTCCCCGGCAGTATTCCATGGAAAGAGGCCGCGATTAAATGCACCTGCGCATCTTCCGGCGAAAGTCCGACCGCCTGGCTTATAAAGTATTCAGCCTGCGCCCTTCGTCCGGACCGTGCCTCCTGTCTCGCCTTTTCAATCAGTTCAATTGAGAACTGGGGTAGGTTTAGATAGCCTGCTTTATGAGCCTCTTCTCCCAGCTCCTTGAAATGGGCCGTGGCTTTTTCGAACTGCTTATCACTAACGGAGTTTAACCCAGCATAGAACTTGGCTTCTAAACGAGCAGCCAGGTCGACTTTAACCGGTGTTGTAACCTGCTGTTGCTCAGGGCTAGGGCTCGCTGCGGAATCCGCCCGCACGGTATTAAATGTAAAGACAGTGCCAAGGAACACCGCGGCGCAAACAAAGGCGAAACAGGCGGTCTGTCGGTAGCCGGAATAATTGCTCAACTTTTGGCCCAAATAGGTTAGATGGATACTAATTCCAACTAATACATCGTCAGCTTATGGGTCTTACCCAAGAGCTTTGGCCGCATTTGGAGCCGGTATAGGGAGAGAACTTCAGGCGTGGCGCTTTCCTCTGAATTATCAGCGGGTTAAGCTAGCCGGAAAGGGTTCGCGAGGGGGTAATAAAAACGGCCGTGGGCATCTATATCGATACTCACGGCCGCAACTAGAAGTTATGTAACTAGGAGTTACAGAACTGCGTCTTTAAGCGCTTTGCTTGGTGTAAGACGAACGCGCTTTTTGGCTTTAATCTGAATTACTTCGCCAGTCGCTGGGTTACGTCCCATACGAGCCTTTGAGTGACGCACCTGAATCTTTCCGAGCCCAGGAAGTGGCACTTTGTAGCCCTTCTTAAGCGCAGCCTGAATCAGACCCGCAAAGCCGGCATAAACGTCCTTTGCAACACGACGGTTGTCAAGGCCACATGCCTGACGCACTTGCTCGAAGAACTCTGATTGATTGTACTGAACGCCATTTTTTGGTTTTCCAACCTTAACTGCAACTGCTTTCGCTGGTTTTGCTTTAGCCACTGTTATCACTCCGTTTGGTTTATCGAATTCGTTTTAAATACCAGTTTTGGTCCCTGTCTTCTCGCACATCTAAGGGTCAAGAAAAAGCCCAAAAATAAGGCTTTTTCTTACCGGCCCCTACTCTATACCCTGCTTTTTCAGTGTTGCAAGTACTTTGGATTAAAAAAAAGGCTACTTTTAAGGCCTTTCTGTAGGTTTACCCCTGGGAGTCTCGAAATAACAACGAGTTATTAACAGCTACACTCCCTGTGCATAACTCTAATTAGCCGCTCCTCGTTCAATAAAAAACTCATGTAAGGCACGAACTGCTAACTCGGAATACTTCTGCTTTATCGCGACGCTAATCTTAATCTCTGAGGTGGTAATCATCTCGATATTAATCCCTTCGCGTCCCAGCACCTCGAACATCTGTGCGGCAACTCCCGCGTGCGTGCGCATACCTTCGCCGACGACAGAGAGCTTTGCCATGTCCTTGTCGAGTTCCAGAGTAGCCTCCGGCATCTCCTTCTGAATTAGGGTCGAGAGCACCTCCTGTGCGACGCCAGCGGACTCAGACGGCACAGTCAGACTTAAGTTCGACTTGCCCGCATGCCGGTCGCTTTGGACTATCATATCTACGACCACCCCTGCTTCGGCCACAGCGGCGAAAATCTTAGCGGCAATACCGGGCTTATCCGGAATCTTTCGTAAGGTTAATTTAGCCTCGTCCGAACGGCAGGTAATTCCTGATACGACTGCGTCTTCCATACCGGCATACTCCTCTAATATCTCTGTTCCCTCAGAATCCGAAAAACTAGACGCCACAAAGAGTGGCACCTGAAACTTTTTAGCAAGCGCCACGCTGCGCGCTTGGAGTACTTTAGCCCCGCTACTCGCCATCTCGAGCATCTCCTCGTAGGTAAGCTTTTGTAACTTCTTGGCCTGTTTGCAAATTGATGGCAGTGCCGTGTAGACCCCATCAACATCTGTGTAAATAACACACCGGCAGGAGTCGAGTGCGGCAGCGAGCGCCACCGCAGTGGTATCCGATCCGCCTCGCCCCAGGGTGGTATAGTCCCCAGTCTCGTTTACCCCTTGAAACCCGGCGACTACCGGCACAACCCCCTCGTCGAGTAATGCACGAAGCCGCGCCGAGTCGATTTCAGAGATAAGATTCTGCCCAAAGACATGTTCGGTTTTAATCGGAACTTGAGGGGCGACAAAAGACTGTGCCTTCACCCCTTCACGCTCAAGCGCCATCGCCGTCAGGGCCGAAGTCACCTGCTCTCCTGAAACTATCAATTGGTCCTGCTCACGGCGGTTAATGGTGGGCCCTGAGATCTTACGTGAAAGCTCAATTAAGCGGTCGGTTTCCCCACTCATAGCAGAGACCACGACCACCACCTTCTCGCCCGTGCGCTTGATGTGTGCTGCAACCCGTTTCGCGACAGCATTGATACGGTCAGTCGACCCTACCGATGTCCCGCCAAACTTCATTACAACCATCCCACTCATACGCTGCACCTATTTAGATTTTTACCAGGTCCCTAAACTTCCCGGCGCTGAAAGCTGATTCCAGCTGGTCTTCAGGAAGCCCCTCAACGGTAAACAGACGTTCCGATTCGACAGGAGCTGCCGACCCGGAATCCTTGGGTTCCGAAGCGGGGAAATCTATCGTGATTTTCCCCGAAAGTAAATCCTGCACCCACGAGACACGCTCCGGCCACTCGATAAAAACCAGCCGACTTTTCTCACCTAAGTAGTCCCAGAGCTCGCTCTCGACATAACTCTCTCCGAGCCGATATAGGTCCCAATGACAAAGGGTCTTGAGCGGACCGTCGCTATTTAGAGCGTAAATTGATTCAATCACAAAAGTCGGGCTCGCGACTTCGATACCGTTCTTTTCATCAATCCCGAAAAGTTCTGCCACCCCGCGCACAAACTCCGTCTTCCCAGCCCCTAGTGGTCCACTCAAACCGAAAATTCGATACTCTGGGAAAAAGCCAAGCAGCAGCCTGCCAAGCTCGTGGGTCCCCAAAACTGAGAGGGATTTTAGCTTCATGGTGTTAGTTAATTTACTTTTTTACCGAGCTCAAACTTCCCGGCAAGACCCGTTTGGTAAGGGCAAAGCGTTCAGGTTCGGCCTGCAATAGGTCATTTATCACCGCAGGAAATGCCTCGGCGATATCCATTGCCGTGCCGCCGACGGGCCCTGAAAGAGCAGATTCCAAGACCTCACCCGCAGCGCCGTGAATAAACACCCCACACTGGGCGGCCTTAAAAGGCGAGAGTCCGCGCGCCAAAAGTGCGCCGATTAACCCACTAAGCACATCGCCCGAACCCGCAGTTCCTAGCACATCAGTTGCCGCCGGGTTAATACTAATCTCCCCCTCAGGCGAGCAGACCACGCTGCGTGCCCCTTTTAGAATCACAGTCGCTCCCAATTTGGCGCTGAGCTTTGTGGCCGAGCCAAGTCGGTCACTCTGAACAACCTCAATATCCACTCCAAGAAGCCGCGCCATCTCACCCGGGTGCGGTGTGAGCACCATCTTCTCTGTGACCTTCTTCTGGAGCGCTTTATCTGAAGCCACAAGATTAAGCGCATCGGCATCAAGCACAACCGGGATAGCACTTTTCACGAGGTAATCGAGGAGCTTTCCAAGAAAAGATGCGGTGTCCGCACTTTGCCCCATCCCCGGCCCAATCACGAGACTATCAAAACTCGAAAGCTTAGAACTAAGCCCCTCAAATCCATCCGCCGCAAAGCCCCCATCGCCGTCATCCTTAACGCCAATCGACATCAGCTCTTCCAAAGTCGGCCCAACAATCCGCGCCGCCTCATTAGGTAGCGCCACGGTAGAAAGTCCAGCGCCAGAGAGCAGTGCCGCATAAGCGCTCATCTTCGCTGCGCCATACATCCCCCGACTTCCCCCAATCACCAACACCCGGCCGCGATCTCCCTTGTGTGCCTGAGGATTTGAGAACCCGAGTCCCAAGAGCTCCGCGCTCACATCCGCATACTCAATCAGCGAGCATCCACCTTCCACATTGGCCAAACTCTCCGTTAGCCCAATATCGGCGACAAACACCTCGCCCGTATGCGCAGCTCCCGGATAAAGCAGGTGGCCAATCTTAAGAAACTGTAATGCGACAGTGATTGTGGCGTAAACTGCCGAGCCACTTACCTTGCCATTAGAGGCGTCGACACCGCTTGGCAAGTCGACCGCCACTACCGGCACACCGTAGCCTAAACTTGTGCGATTGATTAATTGAATGGCCTCAGCCGCTTCGCCCTTAGGGGTTCCCTGAAAACCGGTGCCAAAAATCGCGTCAACGATAAGCCCTGCGCTTGAGAGATCGCCTTCCAAATCTTCGAGCGCAGATTGCTTCCCTCTTACTTCCAAAACACTTCCGCCGAGATTACTCCAAGCCTTAAAGTTGGCTAACGCGTCCCCGCCAAGCTCAGCTACTGGCTTAATAGACAAAACCGCAACTGGCACCCCCAGGTTAGTTAACGCTCGCGCGATGACATAGCCATCGCCCCCGTTATTCCCCCCACCACAGGCAACAACCACACCTGCTGACATCGATTGCGGAAACCGATCAACCAAAAGTTGTGTTACAGCACGTCCGGCGCTCTCCATCACAGCAATTGACGCCACGCCGGTTTGCGAAAATGTTGCGGCATCAACCGCGCGCATCTGTTCGGCTGTGAGAACCTTCATTAGGCTGCGAGCTCTTTTTTGACAGTCTCCGCTACATTCTCTGCCACGCTCTGGCAGACCCCCGCGTCTTCACATTCCACCATCACACGTGCCTTCGGCTCGGTTCCTGAATAGCGGAGCAGAATACGACCGCGTTTCCCGAGCTTCTCCTCCGCCGAGGCGAGCGCAGCCTGCACGGCTTTAATCTCAGCAAACGGCTGCTTTTTCTTTACGGCAACATTGATTAGAACCTGCGGGTAACGCTTAATCAGCGACTGATAACTAGAAAGTGGCTTCTTTGAGCGGAGCATAACTGACAACAACAATAGGGAGGTCATCACCCCATCCCCCGTGGTATTGTGGTCTAAGGAGATCATATGCCCGGATTGTTCACCTCCTAAATTCACCCCGCGCTTTAACATCTCCGTTAACACGTACCGGTCACCGACATCGCTCCGATACAGTTTTATCCCGGCTGAGCTTAAAGCAACTTCGAGCCCCATATTGGTCATGACAGTGCCCACGACACCGTCGCCCTTAAGAATGCCGCGGCTCTTGTAGTCCAGCGCCAACATCGCAAGTAGCAGGTCCCCATCCAAGACCTTTCCTAATTCATCACAAAGAATCACCCGATCCGCATCGCCATCGTAAGCAATGCCACAATCCGCCTTATGCTCTCGCACCAGTGCGCACATCCGCTCCGGGTGCATACTGCCGCAGTCCCGGTTGATGTTTTCACCGTCTGGCTTGTCCCCGGTGGTAATAATCGTGGCTCCAAGCTCGGTAAATACCAGCGGAGCCACCCGGTAAGCGGCACCGTTTGCGGAATCAATCACAACCTTTAAGCCATCGAACTTTGTCTCCCGTTCGACACAGTTCTTGAGAAACACCGTGTAGCGCCCAATAGCATCTTCAATTCGGTAGGCTTTGCCAACTAATTCAGGAGTCGCTCGCAGCTCGTCTAAGTGACCGGGCTCCATCAGTCGCTCAATCTCCCGCTCTGTCTCGTCTGGTAGCTTAAAACCGTCAGCGCCAAAAAACTTTATTCCGTTATAGTCGTAAGGGTTATGCGAAGCAGAAATTACCACTCCCGCATCAGCCCGCATGCTGCGGGTCATAAACGCTATGCCGGGAGTCGGTAGCGGCCCTACAATCAAGACATCAACCCCCATCGAGGCAATCCCCGAGGCCAACGCGGTCTCGAGCATATAGCCCGAAACGCGGGTATCTTTGCCAATTAAAATCTTATGCCGCCCCGCCGAGCGCCGCATCGCATGCGCCGCCGCCCGACCAAGCCGCAGCACCGTCTCTGAGTCCATTGGGGCAATATTTGCAATGCCCCGCACGCCATCTGTTCCAAAAAGTCTGCTCATTTAGCCTTTACAAGAGTTAACTCCACCTGCGCCGGGGTGGTCTTAATGATCTTTAATCCTGAAGGCAGGTCTGCACTAAGCGAAACTGCATGTTTGCCCGGCTCGAGCTTGGTCCCGTCAGCGATTAGTCTTAAATTTGCCGCATCAAGCCCATCCAGAACGGTTTTCTCTCCGGCAAGCTGAACCTTGACCATCGATGGTACCACAGTCGCGGCATACCCCTCAGGGGCTAGAACTTTTACATCCACATTGTCAAAACTCTTCTCGGCTGGAACTAATCCTATCTTGATATCAATCGAGACTGAGTTAGGAGAGAGTGTCGAGAACTCTCCCTTTGGCACTAGTCGTCGGCGTATAATGGCAGACTCCCGCATCTGTGAGAGGTCGACTTTCTCGGTATCCACAACCTGTAGCCCTTCGAGCTCCCCTATCGGACCCCGTGCAGAAACGGTCTCGGGGGTGACTGTCATCGAGTCCACCATATACCCCGCCGGCAGCTCACCGCTTTTATCTACGACTACGAGAAACCTTTTTTCCACCAAACGCTCGACTTTGAACTCAATCATCGGTGGATCAATGTCCTCGACATCAACACTAATCGGGAGTCGCAGCTGCTTCGGGTCAAGGTAGGCGCGAAAAGTCGAGGGCTCGCCGCTTGGCATCTGCACGTGGAACCGATAGTTACCGGCCTTAGCCTGTTCAACCAACGGCCGCGGTCCGCGGATACGAACCTTGGTATAAATTCCCTCCCGTGCCCCAGGAGGCGAGACTATCATCAGCGAGTCATCGAGGTTTTTTATCTCCACCCCGGCGTTGATACTGGCAACAATCGCATTATCCGGGCCGTAGAAATACAGCTCTAGCATCACGGCCAATGCCAACGAAAACAGTTTAAGTCCAGGATGTGTTGTAAAAAAGTCCTTCATTTTATCCTGCGCGCTGATCCTCTTTTGCGGCCTCTTCGGCGGATTTTCCCTCCGCACGATCTCCGTCTATTCCTGTCCGGGTCAGCCACTTAAAGAGCCATGACATCCGGTCGCGACGTTTCTCCTGTCTAAACACCGTTAATCGATAGAGTGCGTTATAGAGCGTCTTCTCATTTAGGTCTCGGGTGATACGCCCCTCACGCACGAGTGAGATAGCTCCCGTCTCTTCGGAGCAGACAACAATCACCGCATCGGTGTGCTCAGAAAGTCCAATCGCCGCCCGATGACGGGTTCCATAGGTGCTACTGATGCTCGGATTAAATGTCAGCGGTAACACCGCACCCGCCGCCACCAGCCGCTCGCCCTCTACTACCAGCGCCCCGTCATGGAGCGGGGATGAGGTATGAAACAGGCTAATTATCAGCTGGTGGCTGACTAGAGCATCGAGCTTTACCGCGTGCTCTGTATGATCCTCCAAGCCGATATCCCGGGCGATAACTATCAGCGCCCCGATTCGTTTCGAAGAGAGTTCCGCCGCGGCCAAGGCGATTTCCCTCACCGAGACCTCCAAAGCCTGCGGAACATCCGCACCGAATCCGGGAATTAGCCCAACCTTAATCAACACCCGCCGCATATCGTCCTGGAACAACACAACGACTACGACAATCACAGAGCCGAGGAAGTTTCCGAGAATCCAGTTTAAGGTTACGAGGCTGAAAAAGCCCGAGGCGATGTACACCAGCGCAATGATGCCCAACCCTAGGAGCATCGGCTGCGCTCGGGTTCCGCGCACAAGAATCAATAGCTTGTATATTAGGAAGGCAACTAATAAAACATCAAGGACGCTACTGACTAGTGTCCAATTGATGTATCCTAATAGTTGCATCTCACGCTGCCTTTACTTGAGCGCCTTCTCCTGACTCAGGCCCCGGGCCAGGAAAGTTTCCCTGAATTACCTTAACGACATCGTCCGCATCCAAAGTCTCGTGCTCCAAGAGCGCCTTAGCCAGGTTATCAAGCACATGCTTGTTGGTCTTTAGCAGCTCCCGCGCACGATTAAGCTCGGTCTCGACGATGTTTCGCACCTCTTCATCAATTAAGTC
>CAYMWO010000078.1:0-12844 GCA_964393905.1 uncultured Bdellovibrionales bacterium
ACCATGTACACGCCCGTTCTTTCGAGCTATTAGAGAGCTTAGCTTAACTCTCTTGCGAGCTATTTGGAGGCGAAGAGAAAGCGCCGGACACTAATCCCAGCGACAATTCCAACTGCGGACATGACGGTCACCACTGACGACCCACCAAAACTTAGAAGCGGTAAAGTAATTCCCACCACCGGTAATACCCCGATGACCATTCCGATATTCATCAGCACCTGCCAAAAAATCAGGGAAGCTACCCCTACCGCAACGAAAGAGGAGAACTTATCTTGCGACCGCGCGGCGACCCTCACGAGGCGGAAAATTAAGAATGCATAAATTAACAGCACGCCAACTGAGCCGATAAAGCCCCACTCCTCGGCTAATACTGAAAAGATAAAATCCGTTGTCTGCTCAGGAAGAAACCGCAGCTGAGTTTGTGTGCCCTGTAAAAACCCCTTCCCGGCAAGGGCGCCTGAGCCTACGGCAATTTTAGATTGGATAGCGTGATACCCACTCCCTAGAGGATCCATCTCCGGAGAAAGAAAGTTCAGAATTCTATTACGTTGATAATCCTTAAGCATATGCCAACTCGGGTATGAGAAAATTGCTCCTGCCAGCCCGATGCGGAGAAGCGTCTTTCCCTGAACCCCAAAAATTAGCACCATCGTTCCACCCACTAGAAACTGCACTAGCCCAGTCCCTAAATCGGGCTGCATGACTGTCAGCACCATTGGTAATCCCACAATCAGCCCCGGCACTATAAGCTTTAAAAAGGTGTAACCCTCTCGCGGCGCATGCTCTCCACTAAAAAGTCGAGCGAGAACAAATATTATCCCGAGCTTCATAAACTCGGAAGGCTGCATGCGAAAGCCCCCAAGGTCTAGCCAGCGCCTAGCTCCACCGGCGACTACTCCGGTTGCAAGAATTGCGACCAATAGCAGACAGCCGATGACATAAAAAACCCATGCCCCTCGCCGCCAAAAGTTATTATGCAGAACAAGTCCGATAAAAAATCCAATTAGCCCTAACGCCATGGAGGCCGCCTGCTTCTCCATCGGCGGACTGCTGGCTAACTCGCTATTATACCCAGCGCTATATAAGACCCCGAGTCCAGCGGCACAAAGGAGCAAAACTGAGATAAAGAGATACCAATCGAAATTGGTAAGCACCCGTCTCTCAAATTTTCTAAAAATCATCGGCCAGTAAACCGTAGAATATTAATCAATCAGTAAGCTGAGGTGGGAGATCCTCACTGTCAGCGCTATCCGGATTATGCGGCGCCTCTTCTGGACGAGCCTCCGCTCCCGTATCCGACTTACTTGAGGCTTTCTCCGCACCTTCGGCTGGGGGAGGCTCGACTAACATCCCCTTCTTCTTAAAAAACACCGTCATAATCTCTTTAGAGACGGGGGCAGCGGCAACTCCTCCGTGACCACCATTCTCTACAATTGTTGCGGTCACTATCATCGGGTTATCTGCGGGAGCAAACGAGAGAAACCAGGCGTGATCATCGAACTCAGGCCCCTTTCCTTTACCCAAACCACTGACCTGTGCCGTGCCGGTTTTCCCGCCCACAATAATCCCATCTAACATCGCTCGACGCCCTGTTCCTCGCGCATCGTTAACAACTTGAGTCGAAAAATCGCGAACGGTCTTGAATACTGACTCCGGCACATCCAGCTTCCGTATTATCTGTGGGGTCACCTTGGTCCTTTCGCCGGTAATATTATCTACCATCTCCTGCACGATATGCGGGCGATATACCGTTCCACTATTTGCAATGGTGGCCATCGCCATCGCCATCTGAATCGGGGTTACCGCAACGTATCCCTGACCGATAGAAACAGAGAGCGTCTCCCCCGGATACCAGCGTTCGCCAAATTTTTTAAGTTTCCATTGCTCAGAGGGCATCACTCCCTCCTCCTCTCCAGGAAGGTCGACCCCTGATGTCGCACCTAAGCCAAGTAGCGAGGCATATTTGTGAATCCCAGTGATTCCGAGAGCCTGCCCTAATTGGAAAAAATACGAGTTACATGACACCGTCAGCGCATACTGCAAATTGACCGCACCGTGACCGGATGCCTTATGACAGTGGTACCTTCTTCCGGCAAAGGTATAATAACCAGGGCAGTTAAAAATCGTGGAGGGCGTAACCTTCTTTTCCGCCAGCCCAGCCAGCGCCAAAATGAGTTTAAAAGTGGAGCCGACTGGGTAGACCTGGGAGATAACGCGATTGGTAAGCGGTCGTGCTTTATCACTGGAGTAGCGCTTCCAATCCTCGGCTTTGAGCTGACCGGCGAAATTATTTGGATCAAATGAAGGAGATGAGGCGAGCGCTAGAATTTCCCCCGTATTCGGATCCATCGCAATAGTTGCAGCGCGCTTTCCTGCAATTGCCGCCTCAGCTGCCACCTGCAGATCGAGGTCGAGTGTCAGATGCAGATCGTCCCCAGCCCTGTCGTCAGCTATCCCCAACTCCCCCTTTCTATTCCCCATCGCATCGACTTCCACCTGCACGTAGCCGGCCCGCCCTCGAAGCTTATCCTCCCACTGAGTTTCGAGACCTGTCTGCCCCACAATATCACCCGAGGCATAATTTTTTCCCTCACGTTCCTCTAGTTGAGACTTTGTTATTTCACGGGCATAGCCGAAGACCTGCGCTGCCATCGTGCCATAAGGGTAGGCTCGAGCCGGGGAGACATTAACGATAACACCTGGAAGGCGGTAGTTATTAACCATAATCCGCGCCAGCTCTTCGCGCGAGACGTCGGGCATAACAACTTTAGGTTCAAACGGACTCCTGACCCGCCGGGCATCAAGTTGACCTTGCAAATCCTGCTCGGAGCGACCACTAATTGCCGCAAGTTCGTGAATTGTCGCCTTAACATCAGGCGTATCCTCCATGATCAACGCGATGTTAAAAGAGGCCCGATTCCGCACCAGTATCCGACCTTCGCGATCAAATATATAACCCCGCGGGGCCGCCGTGCGAATAGTCCTTGTGCGATTATTCTCCGAGAGATCTCGAAAGTGTGCGCCATTAATCCCTTGCAGATACCAGAGACGAACCACAAGCACGGAAATAGCAAGTGCTGCAATTACTCGCGCTAGTAAGAGTCGATCGGCGAAGAATGGATGTTCCGCTCTAGCGCTCATTGTCTCTCCCTACCACTTAAGCGTGTCTGAAGCGGACTGCTTACCCGCGCCCTTTTTCCCTGGCCGAAACAGTCCGAGCAAAATTGGCGCTATAAGCGCTGAGAGAAGTGCCTCATAAAACACTACGCGAAGAACTTTCCATCCAAGAAAATCTATATGTAGATAAATCGCCAACATTGCCGCCACCGTTAAGGTCTTGGCCAAAGAGGCAATAAAGCTAAGAATGACAACGGCGAGTCCTCTGTCGGCATAGATCTTTTCAGCGACAATTGCGGAGACATAAAACGCAATGACGGAACCCGCGGCATTGGGTCCAATAAATTGCCCTGAGGCAAAATCTGCAAGAACTCCTAAAAAGAATGCGCCAATTAATCCCCAGACGTTGCGGCGGGTAAGGCTTAAGAAAACAACAATCACCAAAATAAAATCCGGCGCAACTGCGGCTGGATAAATGGAATGGACTAGTGTTGCCTGAATAAGGAGCCCTATCAGAGCAGCTATAGTAATGAAGGCTATGGTTTTTATCATTGCCCCGGACCTTGCCCTAAGCTGGCACTTGGAGCTGAGGAGCTCTGTGTCTTAGGCTTCTTCGTAGACGGCACAGGCTTTTTCTTCTCTGACTTCTTCTCAGCCGGAGTTGTTACGGGCTTCGGCTTCTCGCTCGTGGCGGCTTGTGGAATCACTGGACTATCTACAGTTAGTGGAACCTGTTCAATTAGCGGTGCCGGCTTAACTTCGCCACCTGGTTGCAAAACCAAAACCTCTTCAAGCCTATCAAGCTCTACGCTCGGCGTAAGTTCGATATTCTGAAATAAGCCTGAGGTATTGGGCTGGACTGAGGTGACAACTCCCACCAATAGACCCTTAGGGAAAACGCCATCAAGGCCGGAGGCAATCACCCGATCGCCAACGTTTACGACAAAATCCTTCTGCACATAAATTAGCTTGAGGTTGTGTTCAAGATTTCCCTCTGAAATCCCAGGGGCTCGACTACTCTGAACCAGCGAGTCGACAGCACTGGAGTTATCCGTCACTAACAACACCTTCGAGCTAGATTCGGTCACCACTGTTGTCTGCCCGATAATGGCGTGTCCGTCGACTACCGGATAGCCAGGCCGAATTCCATCTTTGGAACCCCTGTTTATCGTAATAGTTTTTACCCAATTCGATGGGTCGCGCCCGATAACGGCCGCAGCTATACCCTTCAAGCTTGTTTCGTAGGTGAAGTTTACTAGCTCCCGCAGCCGCTTATTCTCGTTTTCAAACTCGATTAACCGTGAGTTTTGAGTTTCTAGAGCGCGAATTCTCTCTAATAAGCCATCCCGCTCGGACTCAAGATTAACTAACCATAAATAGTGATCCCACATATAGCGCACGGACTGGAATGCTTCGTGCTGGAAGGCTTCAAGGGGGGAGAGAACGGCGTTGACCGCTTTCCCGCCAAGCTGTGGCAAAGATCGGTCACGAATACTAGCGCTCATTAGCTGCGCAGAAAGAACAAGCAGGAACGCAGAGGTAAACAACAAACTATGTCGGCGGAGAAACTGCGCCATCAGCTACCCAATTCTCCCACTGGTCACTTACAATTTACTTAACACCTAAAACTGGCGCAGCGTTTACGAAGCCACTAAAGAATCGCAACGTCTTTTAAAAGCTCCATCTGATCAAGTATCTTACCCGAACCCATCACTACTGCAGTTAGCGGGTCCTCCGCCAGGACAACCGGTAATCCTGTCTGCTGACGAAGAAGTGCATCCAAGTTACGAAGTAGCGATCCTCCCCCAGCCAGCGTAATACCACGGTCAACAATGTCGGAAGCCAATTCTGGTGGAGTTCTCTCTAGAGCTTGTCGCACTGTTTCAACTATCTGCTTAACTGGCTCATACAGAGCCTCGCGCACCTCTTCTTCGGATATCTCGATGGTTTTAGGTAGTCCGCCAACAAGATCTCGACCTCGAATTTCAATCTTATGGTTTTCTCCGGTCGGGAGCGCAGTTCCGATAGAGATTTTAATCTGCTCCGCCGTCCGTTCGCCAATTGAGAGATTATAGTTACGTTTAACATAATTCATAATCGCCTCGTCCATCTTATCTCCACCGACACGGACAGACTGAGAATAGACAATTCCCTTAAGAGAGATCACCGCCACCTCAGTTGTGCCGCCGCCGATGTCAACAATCATCGAACCACAGGCTTCGGTAATTGGCAGTCCGGCTCCAATGGCTGCCGCCATCGGCTCTTCCACTAAATAAACTTCTCGAGCACCCGCACTCTCAGCGGATTCTCGAACAGCACGCTTCTCAACTTCGGTGATCCCAAACGGGACACAAATAATAACGCGTGGGCGGACTAAACTTTTTCGGTTATGTGCCTTTTGGATAAAATAGCGGAGCATCTCTTCGGTTATTTCGAAGTCTGCAATCACTCCGTCCTTCATCGGTCGAATTGCCGTAATTCCCGTTGGGGTTCGGCCGCACATGTTCTTAGCTTCTGTGCCGACCGCAACGATCTTTCTAGCCTCTCTGCCGTTTTGCTGGACGGCAACTACCGATGGTTCGTTAGAAACAATTCCTTTGCCCTTAACATAAACCAGGGTATTGGCCGTGCCTAAATCAATTGCCAGGTCGCTGGAGAATAATCCCAAAAACCAACTAAACATTCCGTCCCCTCTCTCCTCGACTTCCAGCGTCGAGTCTTAATCTGCCACTAAAATATCAGTCCCCGCGAAATAGATCAGAAAAGAAACTGAAAAAAGAAAATTAGAATTTTTTCTCAACTCTCTGTCTGAAAATAGCTCCTCGTATTTAAGATTTTGAGGATAGTAGTCTATACTGAGTGTGGCCTGGGGTTGCAACCTCAGCTCCGCGAAAAATCTCGAACTAGGAGCGCGCTTTCGATGATAAAATATGGGCTAATAATTTTACTAATAGCTATGACACTTGCCCAGCCTAGCATCATCCTCGCTGAAGCTTTGAAGGACAATATACCGAAAAGTTCTACGGTTAACGGAGAGCTGCTTTACATGAAGCTCTGTAGCAAGTGTCATGGGGAGGCTGGCATTCCATCAGAGGAGACAGCCGCCCTGTTGGGCATTCCTCCTACGAATTTTAGCGAAGGGAATTACCGCTGGGGAGGCGACCTAAAAGATATAATCGTTTCTATTCGAGATGGTCGCGGGAATAACATGTTGCGCTACGCTGATAGACTGACAAACGGACAGATTCGGGCCGTGGCAAAGTATGTACAGTCACTTAAGCGCTAACTTCGAGCTTTCTACCGCCAATTACAGGGGTCAGGAAAGCAACACACTCCTCTGAAAGCGATGAAATTTCCTCTTTAGTTATCTCGAGATTCATATCCACTAGGTAATCCGAGAGCACTGAGAGCTGCTGCTGAATAGGGAGTCGCTTGTCGACAAATATTAGGTTTCGACCTGAAAGTTCACAATTACCACTCTTGGCACGGAAAGAATGGCCACGCGGAAGATTCTCCCGGCGAACTGCCACCCCTCGCTTCGTAAAGAACCGTGAAAGTTCTCGGAAACTTCGCTCCATCGATTCCTCAGCCCGACTCAGCCCACGCTTAGTAATACCGCTCATCTCTTCCTAACCTCTTAGAACGCTTATAAAACATTCCGGCCCAAAATATACAGCAAATTGATGACCGGCCGATTATATAGGTAATCGGAGATATCTAAAAGAGGGTAAGATTTTCGAAGATTACCTCTAATTAGTTGAATTTCCAGGGAATGTTAACTTTTGATTACGGAGGATATATGGCTATTGATAGAGTTGAAGCACGCCAGCAGCCCCAGAGGGCAGAAAAATCACAGAAAAACGACCGAGCCGCTGAAAGACGCGAGAGTAAAGAGGCAGAGGCCCGTGAAGAGAAGCAATCTAGCTCTCAAGAAAGGCGAGTAGACGTAGAGGCCTAAAAGCTCTCTTTTGCTGAAAGTCTTATTTTCGTAGCTCAAGGAACGAGCTCGAAAATCGAATTCCCAACCCACCCACTCAGAAACATCTCCGACATCTTGGCCGATTAAGACCGTGAGAGCTGCATCTCTAGCGGCGACAAATTAGTTTGGTCTAAATTTTAGGAGATACAAGATGGAAGTCGTCAACAGCCTTCAACCCTTAACCACATCCACAACTGGAGAACCGGTAGCACAAACGCTGGAGAAAAAAACCTCGAGCACAGGAGCGAGCACCAGCCCATCTACGCCACTTAAGCCCGAGACAACTTCTGGGCTCTATCAACTTGACCCAGCAGAGTCCCGTAGCGGCGGATTAATCGATACACTTGTCAGGCTCTACACCCAACCACCTGCGCACCAACAAACGCTTGACGCCAACATCAAGGACGGAAAAGTCGAAGTCACGACAGACGACGGCTATAAGATCAGTTTTGAAGGCAAGCAAATGGACTGGACAATCACCCATCCCGATGGGCAAAAGACCTACGTCTGGGGCGACCCACATGTAAACGAAAGCGATGGCACAAAATGGAACTTCAAAGAGCATTCAACATTTGTCTTCGGCAACAATAAGATTGTGGTGCAAACAACTCCTTGGAACAATGGCGAGACTGTCACCAAGAGTATCACTCTCTATAACGGCGACTCGCGCTTCTCCATTACAGACCTCGACAAGAACGCGCCCCGCATCACGGACTATAAGCTCGACGGTCAGACACATGATGCGCAGTTTAGCGACGGCATTAGTTATCAGTTAAAGACGGAGTCTAAGAAAAAGTTTAGCTGGCTAAAGCTGAAATAACTGACGGGTTGGGCGCTACTCTCGGCGGAGGAACTCGGTTATTTAAGCAGTTCCTCCGCCTCCCTTTGAAAGCAATCGCGTAAGAACGAGGCATCTTTCACAATCGCCGGGTCGCTCACTATCGAGGCGCAGATTGAGTCACCGTAAGTTATAAAAGAGATGGCGCACCCGTGCTCGCGCACCAACGCCGCCATGCCGTAGATTTTCGTAATGGGAACTCCGGCAATTTTCTGCGTCTTCGCCGAATACGGCATGTTGGTGCAGATAAAATTCGCCCGCTTTACCAATTTCTCAACCAACTGCCGCTGCATCCCCGCCGGAAGCCGCGAGCTGATCTCACCAAAAAGCGCGTAAGCTAAGACCGAGCCGTTATCTTTAATACTTTGCACATAATTCCGGATTAGCCCGTGCCGAACCTGCGCTGCTTCTGGTTCGAGCGGCAAGGTTACTCCGACAGCCGTCAGGTGGTTTCCCAACTCGTGTCGGGCAGAGATTCTTCTGGTGCTAACGGGCATAAGTGCTCGTAACGGACGGAGCGGCAACTTCTTGTTGAGGTGGTAGTTGCGCACCGCACCGCTCACTAAGGTAAGAAGCAGGTCGTTGATCGAACCTCCAAGCTGTTTTCTTTTCTCGCGGATACTGCCGAGCGGTACTGAGAGAACCTGCAATTCACGGGTCGAAGAATTGGCACCGTTCAATGGGCTCATTCCCCGCGTGGTCGCTCCTTCGGCGAGGATCTTCAGTAGTCCGCCGAAAATTTTAAGTCCTTTGCGGAGCGAGCTTGCGTTTTTTGAGGGCGCTAAGATAAGCTCCTCCTCCGGGACGAGCGTTCCGCTAGCGCTGATACGCGAGAGCGAATTTAAGATCTCTAAACCCCCTAGCCCGTCACTAAACGAGTGATGGACGACAAACAGCATGCCAGAAATCGGATTGGTTATGTTCTCGGATTTGTTAAATCCGGTATTTGAGAACAGCGAAAACCTCCACAGTGGCTTATCAAGCGGCACTCCCGCAGAATAGTCACGAGCAACGGCCGAAATTAAATCCTCCGTTGAGTTCAAATTCGGGTCGGCAATGAAGCGTAGGTGGTTTTCGAGAGCGAAATTCTCCTCATCTTCCCAACAGAGCTTCCCAGCAATCCGCCGCACGCGCATCCTCATCCGCGGATAGAGCTTCATCACCTCCAATACCAAGCTTCGAAAGACCTCCTCCTTGGGAGGAGTCTCGAAAATGCAACACGCCCCAATCGCCTGATGCGTCGTCTCTGTGTCGATGTTGTAAAAGCTCGCGTCGTAGGCTTGAAGCGGAAAGGTCATGCCTCGGATAATAGAGAAAGGTGAAGGGATTTGCCAATCGGCACAATGGGAGAAATTAGAGAGAGAAAAAGGAGAAAGAGAGAAAGAGACGGCCAAAACTTGTAATAAACTGTAGCGAGAGGGTGCCAGCGCGGTGACCAGGTCTCCCTGGGCCGCGCTGGCAAGTGGCGTGCAATACGGTAAAAGTCCGTCCGAAACCCGTTCCCGTTAGGACCTCGCCCGAGCATTCCGCCACTTACGCATATGAAAAGCCACAGACCCAGTTAATGAGCCCTAAGACCGGACACTCGGTCTATATGCGTCGAGTCAGGCAAACCTCCGAGTGAACCTCGAAAGCCGTCCCTCCTCGCCTGAGAGAACTACTCACAAACGAAGAGGGAATAAATAACTTCTACTCACAAACAAAAACGTCAAAAAAAGTATCGGGAACTTAGCATGTTCACCGACAGCTAGTAAATCCCAACTAGGCTTTAACCACTTTTTCCTTCTTTCTCCACACCCCACCCTCGCTAAAACACTCCCAACCCCATTTCAACCGTCGCATTACGGCAAACGTCAGCCAAATCGACCAGACAAACATCAACACCCGATATGTCCAGATTGGCAAAGTCAGGACCCAGGGGGTCGGAAACTCGCCCGAAATCCGATCCACGTACCAGTTTAAACTGGTGTTGGTAGAGTTGTTCCCACTCACCTGCATATCTGGGCTTAGCACCAGGCCGTGTTGAATGGCAGAATAGAGCACTCCGATGGCGATAAAGGTCAGCACAATTAAGAGCAGCTGATAGAAGTTAAACTTCCATCTACCAACATCAAGCCGCTTTTTCTTCTGCGAGAGCGCAAAGAGCCAGAGCACGGTTAAAACAATTGAGGCGGAATCAACCGTCGCAAGACCCAACCCCAAAAAGCACCACTCTTTAACTCCCAGCGGAGCAATGCCGCTCTTACCCAGGATATAGCTAAAAAACAGCACCACAATCAGCTCACCCCAGAACAACACCGCTGGACCCCAGTTCGGTCCTCCGGTAAAAAGTATCCAGCGCTCAGGAGGTAGTTGGAGCGAGACCCTCACATTGACCGCATCCCCCTTGATCTTTACCTCCGGCATCCGCTCAAATGAGCCAAATTCTGAAGAATTTTTCCAGCTCACCTCAAAGCGTAAATCCGCTGGAGCCAACGGAAAAAATAGCTCACCCTTCTCAAACCGCACAGGCTTTAGCTCGTCGTTTACCTTCACCCCTTGTAACTCGACACCTTCCGGAAGTGAGATATTGAGAAACCCATCCCGACTAGAGCGCACTGTTAAACGAAGAGTGGCCTCCATAATTCGCGGCCCAGGGCGAAAATCTAAATTCGCTCCCTGCACAGTATACGCGGCCCCCTCAATACCTTGTGGCTTGCCAATTTGTAACTCAAGTTTCTCCCCCGGCCAGGGATTCCACTGTACCGTATTCTGCCCCCCTTCGGTCGTTCTTGTCGGTGGCAGGTCAGTTGAGTAGTTACAGCGATAAATAGAGGAGCAATTAAGCGTCCAGTTCTCGGTAAACCTATCGCTCGCGGTTACATTTAACACCGGCTCTTCTTTTAGAGTGCTGGTATAGCTAAGCGAGCCCATCGCGCGAGGAAAGTTCACCAACACCTCGCCCTTCTCCACCTTAAAACTCTGAGAGTCGACCGACTCTCCCGCAAGTAACGGCACACGCACTAGCGCTGGACGCTCTGTGCTACCCATTCGCGAGACAGTAGTAGTGACAGACCACGGCAGAGCAAAGCTAAACTCCCGATTGACGATATACCAGTTCGGAAGAATAACCTCAGATTCCCCCTCCGCGGCGCCATTAGCCTTTGCATCAGCGACCTTTAGCGCTGCGGCCTTTCGAGTAAGCTGAATCGATGTTTTAACCCCGCCTGTAGGCGAGACTCCATCGATATTCCATTCCTCGGCTTGAACACTCACATACCCAGGATCGATTCCAAATTGAAGTGTGGCCGTATTTTTACGGAGCAGCTCCCCTTCAATCACCACGTCATGCACGCCATTAGAGAGCCGCACCCAGATAAGCCCCGCCTCATCACGACGAAAAACAGAGACAACTCCCCCATCAACAGTAACCGAACTCGGCTCAAACTGGTCAAGCGGTCCGGGGATGGCCCAACCGGCGCTGCCTCGGCTATTAACGGAGGCTCGGACGGTCATTTTCGTCCCTTGAACGGAAATTTTTAGCGCGCTCGCTTTAACACAGTCAGCCTTGCACTGATTAGCTAATACCCGGGACTCCAACTCCTTAAGTAAGGCTGGGCTGGGGAAGTTATCCTGCGCGTAACTGCTCTCCACAAAACCAGAGAGCGGATTTACCGTTACAAATAATAGCACAAGCCCTGCTAGCGCCTGTTTGGTTCCGAAAATTCTCTTACTAATTCGCTCCCTGCCGACAAACAGAACAAACAGCGCCAACAGAAGCAAGACTCTAAGAACTCCTAAAAAGAGGTTTACTCCGGGCGAGAGTAGCCAGAGGCTAAACCGCTGATCCTTTCCTACCGGACCACTCCAACTTAGGTTCCAGGAGCGCCAGTTCCAATCCGGCACCCCAGGTCCGGTCTGAACAATAGCGTTTGGGTCCACCTGTTGAAGCTGTCGGGAAAGCTCTGCTACCTCAGCTTTCTCCTCGTTTTGCTCCTCTCCTCTAAGAACGCCTGCGGAGCTTAGCGCCTTTCGTCGCATAGACGGAGCACTTACGGGAGCGCCCGCGCCCTGAGGTGCTGTCGCTAACATATCTGCGACCTGCATGTCGTTTCGATAAGCTGCTGTCCCAGTCATACCCTGAATGGCACTCCCAAAGTCTGCCATATATCCGGAGTATCCCAACTGCGGGAATAGCCCGTTCCTAATCTGAAAAGCGGCAAAGGGCAGAAGTAGCAGCAACAGGGTAATTACGGTTAGCCCATAGATGAAGTTTACGAGCTTCTTCATTCCTCCCTCCGGCAAAACCCGCAATAACGCCACACATCCTAGGAGGAAAAACCAACTAAGATACGGAGCATCTCCTTCTCCGTGACAAAGCAAAAGCGCCACTACAGCCACAACTCCAGCTTCCTTGCCGATGAGTTTATATGTCGCTACACACATCATAATTAAAAAGAAGAAATCAAAGAGCGTCCAGGTAGTAAGCCAGCTCTGACTTATGTTATCGACCCCAGTAGCGGCAAAAACCTTCCACCCCGGGGGGAGGATGAGGTTAATTGAGAGTGAGTTGACATCGTGATCCCAACCTACCGCTGCGAGATCGCGCACTGCGCCCGAAATTCGTGACTCCGCTGAGAGTTGAATATTCTGCGAACGGAGCTCAACTCCGGACTTTCCATTTTCAATATCCTTAGTTATGAGCTGAGACTGGTCATCGACCTGCACGTGACCAAGCTCCAGTGCCCCTTCTGATTTTCCTACGGCAGCTCCTGCTTGAACATTCAGTCTCCATCCCTCATTCATCGTGCCAGAAAGAGTATCCCGCACAGTAAAGCCCGAGCCACTTAAGTCGAGCCATAGGTCACGTCTAAGTGCTAACTGATTTGGAAGTGCTTGAGCCTCGCCTCGGCGCTTCTCTTCAAAGGTCA
>CAYMWO010000079.1:0-12357 GCA_964393905.1 uncultured Bdellovibrionales bacterium
TAAGGGCTAGAGCTTTCTGCAAAGCTGTTAGGGATAGTGCTGGGTGGATGTAGTTGAATCGGTTTTGAGGAAGAAGGGCTCTGGTGAAACCTAAGTAAATCCTAGAGCGGAGCCCCCGCCGGTGGTGTGCGCCAAGCACCACCGGCGGGAAGCTAACAGACTGCGAGGAAGCTGTCAGATCGTGGTGCTCCAGCCCTCTGTCTCGACGTGTGCATGCACAGTAGGCTTGCGCCGGAAGATGTAGCTCGGCGCGAGGACCAGCACCAAGAACGCGGGGAACCGAATGTTCGGGTCGTCGGTGATGCGTTGAATCGTCGGCGTGATCATCACCGCCGACATCAGCGATCGGAACAGCTTCCGCCCGGCGTCTCGCTGCATCTGTCGGAGCGAGCGTTGATCCCACGCCGGCAGCTTCGCATCTAGCAACTTGTCCTTGGCGAGCCACTCGAGGCACATGACCCAGAGGGAGATGGCGGCCATGGCCGCGAGCGCGAGCGTGGGGATGTCGTTCAAGAACGACAGAGCGTTCCACTTCCCCACGTTCTCCATCGTGACGAGGCAGAGGAGCAGGTAGAACGCGTGAGCCACTACACTCAAGACCGATTTCCAAGTCATCCGCATGGGAGCCTCCGAATTGTGCCAACCGGATGCACAAGGTAGTGAATCCTGCCGGTTGTTTGAGAGCTTGGAATTGAAAATCTCAAACAACCGGCAGAGCGGAGGACAAAAAACCTTATTAAGAGCCCTTCTACCCGGGGGCAATATATAAAGGACCCGGGAAGATTTCCATAGGGTTTAATCGGTTTTTAAGGGGTGAAATCGGAAGTGGCTAAGCCACTAGCATTTATCAAATTACTCTGTTAGTATCCCCAGCTCTTATGAACTGATTTTGACAGAAAGTTTAAAGATTTTAGTAAGATGCCTAAGTTAAAGACCAATCGCGGGGCCGCGAAAAGAATGTGGAAGACAGGTGGAAAAGTTATCCGCCGTGGCAAAGCCAATCTTCGGCATATTTTGACCAAGAAATCCCGCAACAGAAAGCGTAAGCTCCGAGCAACCGGTGTGGTGGATTCCGCCAATATGGCGCATACGCTGCGATTGCTTCCATAGGGCCAAATTTTTTAGAGACAGTTGAGGAATTACGATGAGAGTTAAACGAGGCGTAAAAGCCCGCAGACGTAGAAACCGCACACTAAAACTCGCTAAAGGGTTTCGTGGCCGTTCAAAGAATACCATTCGCCAAGCCACCCAGCGTGTTGAAAAGGCTTTGGTTTATGTCTACCGCGACAGACGCGTTAAGAAGCGCGAGTTTCGCGCGTTGTGGATTGCTCGTATCTCAGCCTCCGCTCGCTTAAACGGAATCAGCTACTCACAGTTCATATCTGGATTAAATAAAGCCGGGGTCGAGATTGACCGTAAGGTTCTCTCGACAATGGGTATCGACAACCCTGCGGCATTTAAGGCAGTAGTTGAAGTAGCAAAAAGCGCCTTGCAATAAGGGCGCTCTTTTTAACCCGTTTTAATTCTAGCGCGGGACCTTTGTGTTAACCGCTGACTCACTTCGCAAAGTAAAAGACACCGCCCTCTCAGATATCTCTGCGGCCTCCGCCTTACCCGAACTCGACGCCTTGCGTGTGCGCTTTCTCGGCAAAAAAGGGGAACTCACCCTGCTGATGAAGGAGCTAGGAGCTGCTAAACCCGAGGAGCGAAAGACCTTAGGTGCGCTGCTCAATACCGCTAAAGACACAGTCGAGTCCGAATTAGTTAAACGGAAGACTGAGCTCGAACGGCTAGCCTTAACCTCTCGGCTGCAAGAGGAGTGGCTAGATGTCACCCTGCCAGTCGAGTCCACAACTGTCCCCACAGGTCCCGGGTCGTTACACCCTCTGACACAGGTGCAGCGCGAGTTGGAGCGGATTTTCACCTCGCTCGGGTTTAGTGTGGTGGACGGGCCCGAGCTTGAGCGCGAGTTTTATAACTTTGAAGCGCTAAACGTTCCGGCAACGCATCCCGCGCGGGATATGCAGGACACTTTCTGGACTAAGACTAACGATCTCCTCCGCACGCACACCTCGCCGATGCAGGTGCGCGCCCTTGAGCGCCTAAAACCGCCACTGCGGATTGTCGCCCCCGGAAGGTGTTTTCGCTACGAGAGAATTGATGCCTCGCATGAGCACACCTTCTATCAGATGGAGGGGATGATGGTGGATAAGGTGGTCACGGTTGGGCACCTGATTTATTTCATGCGGACCCTGTTACGAGAGATTTTCGGTGAAGAGCAGAAGATTCGATTGCGTCCAGGATATTTCCCGTTCGTTGAGCCGGGGTTTGAGCTTGATATCTGGTTTCGCGGTCGTTGGTTAGAGCTTCTCCCCTGCGGACTAGTGCACCCTAAAGTCTTAGAATATGGCGGAATCGACCCTAACAAATGGCAGGGTTTCGCCTTTGGGCTGGGCTTAAGCCGGCTCGTGATGTCCCGTTTTCAGATTGATGATATCCGCCACCTGCAAGGGGGCGATTTGAGATTTTTAAAACAGTTTTAAGTTTGCATGCGCGTATCTAGAAATTGGTTATCGGATTATGTCGACTTCGACGACCTAAGTTACGAAGGGTTTTCGGACCTGATAACTACCCGTGTGGCTGAAGTAGACGGGATTGAGAAGGTCGCTTCCCCGGTAGATGTCGCCGTTCTGGTATTGATAAAGGCAGCCAAGCCGCATCCGGAAAAGCCGGGATTAAAAGTTCTAACAATTGCCACTGGCAAAGAGGAGTTGCAAGTTGTCTGCGGCGCACCAAATGTCACAGTCGGTGCGCTAGCCGTGTATCTGCCGCCGGGCGCGGAGTTTTATGCCAAGGCTGAGGCGGGGCTTAGTAAAGTCGAGGTGCGGGATGTCGCCGGTGTTAAGAGTATGGGGGTGCTGGTCTCCGAGATGGAGCTTGGACTTGGAAGCGATCACGCTGGGATAATGCTCTTTTCGGCGGAGACTTCAAACCTAAAGGCTGGAGCCAAGCTCTCAACGGTTACCGGTGGCAGCGATACTGTCATTGAGCTCGATAACAAATCCCTTACCCACAGACCGGACCTCTGGAGCCATTACGGCTTTGCGCGAGAGATTGCGGCGGTCATGCGTCGCCCGTTGAAGAATGTGGCCGACAGGTTTGCTGATGACACGGCGGCCGGGGCAGAGCTTCTGGCTAAACTTGGGGCTGGGTCAGGCAAGGCACGTTTCGGTATTGAGATAGCCAAAGATGTAAAATGCCGACGGTTCTCAGGGCTTGAAATAGAGGGGGTTTCGGCTATGCCGTCCCCGCTCTGGATGCGGAGAAGACTCTTTGCAGTCGGTGCCGGTGTGCGTAATCTGCTTGTCGACCTCAGTAACTATGTCATGCACGATATCGGTCAGCCGAATCATGCCTATGACGCCGATCTGTTACAGGGCACAAAGATTTCGGTGCGTCAGGCGGCCGCGGGGGAGTTGTTTGTTGGGTTGGATGGCGTTGAACGCAGGCTTGTGGCGGAAGATATTGTCATTGCCGACACGATGGGACCGGTGGCGTTGGGCGGTGTTATCGGTGGAAGTAGAAGCTCAATTCTCGATACCACTAAACGGCTGTTTCTTGAGAGCGCAAACTTTGACCCGGTCGTAATTAGACAGACGGCAAAGCGCTATGCAATCAGAACCGACGCCTCAAATCGGTTTGAGAAAAGCCAGAGCCCGTACTCACCGCCGCTTGCGATTCAGCGCTTTACGGAACTTTTGCTCCAGTGCCAACCTAACGCCCGAGTGCATGGCGGGGTGGTGGACGCGTTTCCGGGGAAGCCAGCGCCAATCTCTATTAGCACCCGTTACGGGTATATCCGTGAACGGTTGGGGAAAGAGCTCGCGGACAACGAGATCTCAGGGATTCTTACAGCGCTCGGGTTTAGCCTTAACGAGAAGGGAGGTGAGCTACAAGTCAGCGTCCCTTATTACCGAGCAACGCGCGATATCAGCATTCCAGACGACCTCGTCGAAGAAGTCGGCCGGGTTTACGGGTATGAGAATATCCCAGAGTGTCCGCCGTTAATTGAGTCATCAGCTTCGAGAACGATTCCAATTAAAGCTTTTGAAAACCGGGTACGGGACCTGCTTGCGGGTGCTGGGTTCTCCGAGGCTTATAACTATTCCTTCATGGATGGCGAAACAGCGAAGCGGCTAGGGTATTCGACTGCTGAGGCGGCTAGTCTCCTAAACCCGATTGACTCAAACCAAGACCTAATGCGCACGACCCTTGTGCCGGGGATGCTGGACTTTATCGGAAGGAATGCGCGCTATACAGATAAGATAAATCTTTTTGAACTGGGGCGCAGTTACGAGTTGCGAGAGAGCGCGGCGCATAATGCATTGAAATTCCGGGTGCCGACTAAAGACGCACCATCGTTAGAGCGGCGGCTGTTAGCACTCGGGTATGTGAGCGGGGTTTCGGAGGAGAGTTTACAAACGCTCCAGTCTCCGGCGCTTTCTGCTGGCGGAGACTTCTACGCGGTCGCGGCAGTTGTGCGCCGGGTGTGCCGGCTGGTGAGCCATAAAGAGGTAGTCTTTAGTGGATTAAGTGCCTCGGCAGGAGTGACGCCTGCCGCAGACTTCTCAACGCAAAAGAGCTGGATGCATCCCTTTCGTGGGGCGCAGATTTTGGTTAACGGTGTGCCGCTGGGAGTGATTGCCGAGGTCTCCCCGGGCGTTGTTCAAGATTTAAAGAGCCGGGCGGTAATTGCTGAGCTTGATTTAGAACTCCTCTTAGAGTGTGACCTCGGAGTGGAGTTATTTAAGCATCTCCCCAAATACCCAGACTCATTCTTCGAGATGTCGGTAGTGATGCCGGAGAAGGAGCCCTTTGAAAAGCTCAATCAACTGATACTCAAGAACCTGGATAATTCCCTTCTAAGGCGCATAGAAGTGCTTGCAGTCTACCAGGGGAAACCGCTAAAATCTGGCGAGAAGAGCGTTTCGGTTAAGCTTTACCTAGGCTCGGATGAGGGGACCTTGTCCGGCGAGGAGCTTTCTGCCCTTCAAGACCGACTGATGACAGCGGTGGAGAGCAGTAGTTATTCGCTGCGCCGTTAAAATTGGCCGGTAGATAAAACGAATCTAGCGCACACTGGTGAATTACGGAGGAATTTTGGCGCGACAGTTTAAAAGCTTAGAGCCGTTTGCGGCTGAATCCTCCGAGGCCGATCAGCCCCTCCCTTCGGTCTGGCCTGAAGACTGTATCCGGTTTATCCATTTAAACGTTGAGTGGCTCGACTCTGTCGAGACTATCGAACACCGCTGTTACCACTCGCCCTGGTCGCGAAATCTTTTGCGGCGTGAGCTTGAGCGGGAGGAGTTCTCCTTTGCGCCGGGGCTCTTAGTGGATGAGCGCCTGGTTGGGTATTCGTTCAATTATATTGTTGCCGATGAGCTTCATATTTTAAATGTCGCAGTTGATCCCCTTTATCGCGGGGTCGGGTTTGGGCGGCGAATTCTTACGCATGTGATGCACGAGTCGCTAAACCGCGGTGTTACCAGAGCCGCGCTTGAAGTGCGTGCCAGCAACTCCGCGGCGCAAAATCTTTATTCCAGTATGGGCTTTAGGTTTAGCGGAGTGCGGCGTGAGTATTATAACGATAACCGCGAAGACGCGATGGTCCTTGAGCGCGAGCTCTCCCCAACGGACCGCGAACCGTTCCGAGTCCTCCTCGGGTATCGGTGAACTACTTAGTTAAACCTCGGAAAATTCTTAGGTAATTAGCCACAAGCGATTTGGCGGTAGTTTGACCAAGAAAGGTTAAAAAGGTATAGTGCCCAGTCCGTCACGGAAGGCCGACATAGGGCCGTCATCCGATGTGAAGGTGCCTCATAAACCGTCTCGAATTTGCATAAAGGAGAGTTGAGTGGCCATTCAAGAATTTAAGGTCAACGACAAGGTGGTTTACCCAGCCCACGGCGTTGGAGTTATCGAATCCATCGCACTGCGAAAAATCTCCGGCTCAGAGCACAAGTTTTACAACCTCACCATTATCGAAACCGGAATGAAAATCATGGTGCCTATTAGCCAGGTTAAGCTGGTAGGGCTGCGTAAGGTGGTGGACTCCAAGACAGTTGATAAAGTCTACGACATTCTTCGTGACAGGAACGTAGTGCTCGATACTCAGACTTGGAACCGTCGTTACCGCGAATACACTCAGAAGATTAAGACCGGTTCGGTATTTGAGATTGCCAAAGTTATCCGCGACCTGTCGGTCCTAAAAACCGATAAGGAGCTCTCCTTTGGGGAGCGTAAAATGCTTGATACCGCTCAGGGGCTTTTGATTAAGGAGATTTCAATCGCTAAGTCCCGACCAGAGGATACAATTAAGGCTGAGCTGTTACAGCTGTTTTCTCCGGCGTAACACTAAAGCGGTTGGATTGTTAGATAACGCGGCTCTTGGTAGCCGCGTTTTTTTGTTTTATGCCTTAAATTTTGAAGGCCCTTATGTACGCAGTGATTCCAGCAGCCGGTTCCGGCACCCGTTTGGGCGAGCTTACCGCCCAGAGCTCTAAAGCTTTACTTCCACTAAGAGGGAACGCCTCGATTTTAGAGATGACCTTAAAGGCTATCACCCAGGCCGATGTGGTGAAGGGCTTCGTTGTTGTCTGTAAAGCCGCCGAAGAGGGGGAGATGACGGAGATTTTAGGGAGAATCTCGCCAGATACGGATAACCGGATTGTGATTGGTGGCGCGCTGCGGCAGGAGTCGGTCTTTAACGGACTCATGGTCCTAGAGGGGAAGGCGTCCTACGTTTTAATCCACGACGCGGCCCGGCCGTTTGTCTCGAAAGAGGATATTCATCGAGTGGTGGACGCCGGGATCGAGTGTCATGCAGCGATTTTAGCGACTCCCGTTGTTTCCACCATTAAAGAAGTCGACGCGGAAGGTGTTATCGAGCGCACAATTCCCAGAGCCAAGCTGTATCAGGCGCAGACGCCGCAGGTATTTTCCCTAGAGCTGATACTTCAGGGGCACCGCGCGGCGGTCGAGGATAAGTTTACCGGAACAGACGATAGTGAGCTGATTGAGCGGATGGGGATTGAAGTGCGGATAGTCGAGGGGTCACCGAGAAATATAAAGATAACAACTCCGGAAGATTTAGAAATTGCTCGCGGAATGCGGCGGGTTGTTTAGATCTCCAGCACCAGTCCATCATACGCCAACTCCACCGACTGCTTTGTCATCTCGCGTAAGAGCGTATTTCCTGCATGGTGCTCAACCTCGTGGGAGATATGAGTGAGGTAGGTCCTTTTCGGCTTGATTTTTTCCACTTCGGCGACGGCTTGGGCGAAGGTGAAATGCGTGCGGTGGGGGCGGATTCTTAGGCCGTCTAGGATTAGGTAATCGAGGCCGGTTAGCTGTTCCCTTGTCCGTTCAGGAATCGCGCAGCAATCGGTAAGATAGGCGAAGCGCCCGATACGAAAGCCGAGAACGGGGGTAGGGCCGTGTTCCAGGGAGAGCGGGAGAATCTCCACACCAAAAAGCGTTATTGGTTCATAAGGCTTAATCCGTGTCAGGGTCAGGTCCGGCGGAGCTCCACCTACGTAATCCGGGTTCGGGGAAAAAACATAATTAAAAATACGCTCGAGCTCGTTAGCGGAGTGGTCGCTGGCGTAGACCGGAATGGTCTTTTTGGAGGCAAAATTAAAGCTTCTCAAGTCATCTAGGCCGTAGATGTGGTCGGCGTGTGTGTGGGTGTAGAGCACGGCGTCAATGCGTTTCGTGTTTGAGCGAAGGGCCTGGTAGCGAAGGTCAGTGCTGGTATCGATTAATATATTAGCTAGCGGAGAGGGGAGTTCGGGTTCCGCCTTTAGAGTCTCAGTTGGAGTTCGGTCCTTGCCCTCAAATTGCAACAGGGCTGAGGTCCTTAACCTGCGGTTAAGGTGGTCATTTGAGTTACAAACGGCACACTCGCACCCTGGGACGGGGACTCCCGTAGATGTGCCAGAACCAAAGATTGTAACTCTCACGTATAAGCCTCCAAATTTGCCGTCAGGATGTGCCAGCTAAACGGTAAACTAACGCCCACTGAATTTGCCAGCGGGGCTAACCGTCTTTAGCACACAATTATCAGGCTCGACCGGGGATAGTCGATGTGGCCAGTGGCAGGCCGGGTGCTGACCGGGGGCCGAAAAGAGGCGTTTATTCCTCGAGCGAATTACTCAAAAACAGAGGCAGTTGTTTACGGAATTCCCCTGTTACTATAGAACTTCTGACCATATGGAAGATAAAAACCCCGACGGCTCTAGTTTTAAGGTGATTGATAAACGTCGGTTCGTGGATGCTGGAGATTCCCGCGATTCTTCGACAACTGAGCCTATAAAACAGTGCGCCCCGCAAGAGATTCCGGCACAAAAAGTTGAGAGCCCTGCAGCCGGTAAACCGAAAGAGGCACGCCCCTCAGAGCAGCGTCCCGTATCTGGGGCCGAACAGGGTGACTCCGCGCAGGGTGAGGTTCAGTTCGGACCGTTCTGCATTAGCCTCGCGACACAAACTTTGATGATGCTTGGCGAGGTTCCGCACCCTGAGACTGGACAGGTGCAGGTGAACTTTGATGCGGCGCGGCAGACAATCGATATTCTCGCCATGCTTGAAGATAAGACTAAGGGAAACCTTAACTCGGAGGAGGCGAAGCTTTTAGCAGAGATTATCTCCTCCTTGCGGATAGCGTTTGTCGAGAGGTTTCGGCACTCACAGGGGAAGAAACCCTAAAGAAGAAACTAGATTTTAGTTTAAACAATTAATTAATAATTCGGACGGGTAACAAGTTGTGTATAGGTTTCAGATGACAAAAAAGATCGGTTTCGCGGCTTCCCTAATAATCTTCACCACAGTAATTGCACCGCACCCGAGTGTCGCGGCAAACCAGCCGCTTTGGGTGGAGGGTGAAAGCGAGACCCCGCAAGTTGAGCTGAATCTCCCAAGCTTTGCTCCGATAATAGAAAAGCTCGGGCAGGCCGTGGTCAACATCTCTATCGAAGGCCAAGAGAGCATGGCTCAGCGGCTTCCGGGTATGCGAGACCCACGAGGCGGCAGCGGTAACGGTAAAGATGCTCCCAACTCACCGTTTGATTTTTTCTTTCAGCTTCCGCCAGAGCTTCAGGGCAAGCGCTCGTTTTCAAGTCTTGGAAGTGGATTCGTAATTCATCCCGACGGCTATATTGTCACCAACAATCATGTGATCGATAAGGCGACAAAGATTTTTGTAACTTTTAAAGACGACAAGAAGACCTACGACGCTAAAGTTATCGGAGCAGATTCTAAGACCGACCTAGCCTTACTTAAGGTTGATGCCGGGCATCCACTTTCGGCGGCAGTTCTCGGAAACTCCGACAACCTTCGTCCGGGGGATTGGGTAATTGCAATCGGTAACCCGTTTCGCTTGGGACACACCGCGACGGTAGGAATTGTCTCCGCCAAATCCAGAAAAGTTCCAGGCGGCGGACCTTATGATGATTTTATTCAGACCGACGCTTCGATTAACCCCGGCAATTCCGGTGGACCGCTTTTTAACGCTAAGGGTCAGGTCGTGGGTATTAACACCGCAATCTTTAGCCCCGGTCGGATGGGCGCTGTGGGCTTTAATATCGGTATCGGCTTTGCGACTCCGATTAATATCGTCAAGGATATCATCTCCCAGCTGCATGACGGCGGAAAGGTTGTGCGCGGTTGGTTGGGAGTGTTGATTCAGCCCGTTTCGGCCGATGTGGCCGAGGCGCTGAAGCTCACATCTGAAGGCGGTGCGCTTGTGGCAGATGTTCTAAATGAGAGCCCGGCTTTTAAAGCGGGGATTCGTCGGGGAGATGTTATTACCCGCTTTGACGCTAAACCAGTGAAGGAAAACGACGATCTGCCGCTAATGGTTGCGCGCACGCCAATTGGTAAGCAGGTGGATATTGATATCGTTCGCCAAGGTAAGGAAAAAAGCATTCCGGTAAAAATTGAGGAGTTGAAGGAAGAGAAGGAATCCGAGCCGGAAGTTGTCGAAGTTGCTGAAGAGAGCAAGCTTGGACTATCCGTTCAGGACATCACACCGGACATCGCCAAGAGTCTTGGTCTGGAGGAGAGCTCGGGAATTCTTGTCTCTAATGTTGTCGCTGAAAGTGCAGCGGAGAAGGCCGGACTTAAACGTGGGGATATCGTCCTAGAAGTTGACTCTAAGGCAGTCACCACGACAAAGGAGTTTAAAGAGCTCACCAAAGATGTGCAGAAGAACAAGCCGCTGCTGCTCCTTGTTAAGCGGGATGAAAATACCATCTTCTTAACTCTAAAACTCGAGTAGTCGGTGTCCTACATGGGTAGAAAGCTTGGGGAAAAAAACGGGAAAAAGCTCTGCGCCTTAGCCTTATTTGCGGGACTTTTTCCGTTGGCACTGGTCTCCGGGTGTAGTTATTTTTCCAGTGATAAACCGGAGATTCCCGATCCGGCTAAACCTCAGCAACCTGAGTTAACGGATGCCTGGTACAACACCCCAGGTATTCGTAAAATTTGGGGAGACTTTGAAAAGCCCACAAACCTGACCTTCACCGATGAACAACAGATAAGAACGCTTCGTGTCCGGGGCGAGTATCTGGTGAAAAATGTTGCCGCCTGTGGCATGTGCCACGCCAAGGCCGGCGACCCCGAGGCGCCTCTGATTGGCGGGCGGATGATGTTGGATCGTTTTGGGCTTGTCCATTCAGCGAACATTACCCCCGACGATGAAACAGGAATTGGAAAGTGGAATGTAGTCGAAGTTGTGCGTGCAATCCGTGCCGCCATTGATAACGAGGGGCGCCCGCTTTCTCTTGACCTTCACGGCGGCTATCGCTGGATGAGTGACAATGACGCTAAGGCCATTGCTACATATGTGCTGACCCAGGAACCAGTTACAAATAAAGTTGAGCATCGACACCTCGGTGGGTTTGAGCGCAACACCTGGGGAATATTCCCGCAGCATCAGGAGTTCTCAGGATATGTGCCGGAGCTTAATCGTGGTGAAAACAAACGCTACGGTCGCTACCTGGCGCAGCATGTTGCCGGTTGCGGAAACTGTCATACGGCGGGTGGTGCGTTAAGCAGTTCGACGCCATTTGCCGGCGAAAATGGGGCTGGCATCTCAGGGACAGGACCACTGACAGCGCTTTTTAATCTTCTGACTTCGTTTGGTGAGAAAAAGCCTGGAACCGAAGAGCAGATTGGACCACTACTTTCGGAAGAGGGAAAAAAGGAGCTCTTTGGTTCGGCAAGTGTTAGCGATGAGAACGCGACGGAGTCCAGCACCACTTCCGCTGATGGCGAGCCATCAGGGGATAAATATGTCCAGGCGATCCAGAGCGGGAAATTCCCAATCGCGGGGCCAGATATCCGCGGGGGCGAGTCCTCGGGGCTGGGGGTTTGGGAGGTGCAAGCGATAGTGGATTACCTCTCGACCGGCAAGAACCCTGACGGTATTTCTAAGGATGGACGGTTCTGTCCTTGGCCCTATTACTCGAAAATGGCGGATGAGGATAAGCGGGCCATCGCCGACTATCTGAAGAGTCTTTAAATTCCGCTTTCATAAATTCTAATTAGCCATGCTGTTATCTATTGAGACAAGTTGCGATGAAACTGCTGTTTCGCTGTTTGCGCTGAGCGAGTTCCTGGCTGGTAAGCAGTCGACGCGGGAGGCGTTGCGAGCAGAGGTTATTTCTTCACAGTCTAAGCTGCACGAACCGTACGGCGGAGTCGTGCCCGAGCTTGCCGCGCGGGAGCATGTGGTGAATCTTCCGCTTTTGGTCGAGGGGTTGCTGCGGGAGGCGGGGGTTGGTGTTGGTGAGTTGCGGGCGGTGGCAGTTACCCGTGGGCCGGGGCTTAAGGGTTGTCTGTTGGTCGGGCTTTCGTATGCGAAGGGGCTCGCGTTTTCTGCTGGCATTCCGCTTTTGGCGTTAAATCACCTTGAAGGGCATATCTTTGCGGGCGAGTTGATGGGGGGATTTTCGGAGGGGGATTATCCGGCGCTTGTGCTCTTGGTGTCAGGGGGGCATACGCAGCTTGTTTTCGTTCGTTCTTTTAGGGATTACGAAATAGTAGCAAAGACCAGGGATGATGCGGCGGGGGAGGCTTTTGATAAGAGCGCTACACTTTTGGGGCTGCCTTATCCTGGCGGGCCGGCTTTGTCGAAGCGGGCGGAGAAAGGGGACAGGGCGAAATATGAATTTCCGTTGGGGGTGAGTAAGGACCCGGCTAGTTTTAGCTTTAGTGGATTGAAGACGGCGGTGAACCGAAAGGTGGTGGAGCTCGGGGAGGAGGGCGCCATCGTGACCGCGGAGACACCGTTCTACGCCG
>CAYMWO010000080.1:0-12332 GCA_964393905.1 uncultured Bdellovibrionales bacterium
TTCAAGCAATAGTTGATGGCTCAGGAAATATTGTTGGAGCGCCGAGCAAAAGCGAGGTGTATTTGCCGAGCACTCAAGTTAGCTTTCCATTAAATGTTACCACCGCTGAGGCGCCGGATAATGCATCATTGCTAAGTCTATTGGTCGTAGAAGACAGCACTGGTAAATTCAGCGTCTTTGCCGCCGCGCAGAAGCTTCCGGATTTAGAATTGAGCACTACTGCCGCAAGGGGCATTCCGCTCTCAGCCGGCTGTGTTGCCAAAGGCACTCAAATCTCGACCCCCACAGGTTCAGTTGCGGTTGAAAACATTAATGTCGGCGACCAGGTTGTCGGCAATACCGCCTCAGGAGAAATTCATACAGTCACTAACACTTTGGTGGGGGTAACCGGTCAACCTTTGTTCAAGGTAAGGACGCAAAACGGATTGACGGTGCTGCTTACCGCAGACCATCCAGTCTCAACGGAAAACGGATTTATCACAGCTCGAAACATAACAGTCGGAACGAAGGTAAACAGCACCTCTGGCACGACTGCGGTTGTCTCCGTAGTCACACAGGTGTTTACTGACCGAATCTATAATCTAAGAGTAAATTTGCTAAGTGACGATCTAAATCACTCAAGGTTTTATGCAAACGGCATTGTGGTCGGCGACCAGGCAGTTGTTCAAAAGTTCACCGAGCAACGGAGTGTTCAAACACCACCCGTGGGTAACTTACCACCGGACTGGCAGCAGGATTATCAAAATCAAGCTGGTTAAGTCAGACTCACCGCCTTTGCCGCCAACTGATAGATTTGGAACATATCCTCGAAGCGTTCGATGTCGGAAGGGGAAGATAAGATTAGTCCTTCTAGCGCGGTGTGTATTGATGCGCCGGAATCTAACACCTGTTTGTAAATATCCTTTCTTCTCTCTGCCCGCTCAGGAAGCATGAAAAGCGAAAACAGAATAATGCCCTCCAAAGTCGGAAGCTCTTCAATTACAGAGTCCAACATCATGTAACAGCTAGGCATTGCGTATTCAACTGCGCTTAGTTTAAAGAACAGCTTATTCCGCGTCGCGTAATCCCGAATCACAAGATTTTGCACCTGTTGCGGTGTGTTCTCACCCCGGACCGGACGGCTGGCGATATAGCCACGATAACCTTGTTTGTTGCTCATGTTCATTACTCCGAAAACTTGCCCGGCAGTTTGTAATCCATGCCGATTCTTGTCGCGGCGCGAACTTTGATGGGCTCGAAGAATTCCCCTAAGCGCTTATCCCAATAGGGAGAAAGTAAGCTCTTAAATCTACAGTTCATCGACCATCTTGTTTCAGGCTCGCGGTTAACTCTGTTTCCGTGCATCAGTGTGTGCGCGAAAGTCAGAACGCTGCCATAGGGGACCTCTAGCCAAGTGACATGCGGCTCGATGGCCTTATAAAGATCCTCTGTACTCTTTTTCGCAAACTCATCGAACCTCTTGTTAAACTCCGCATCCATTTTCGGGGGGAGGATGAACATGCTTTTGGTTTTATAACAGTCGACTAGCGGCAGCCACTCGACAACCTCATACGGCGAGTCCCCGGCCCAGACATCGGAGTGCACGGGAAGTAGCGAACTGTCATCGTTTGGTAGCTGGATACTAAGGTTTACACGCTTCTGCATCGCCAGTTCGTTTCCGACGATAGTTTCAAGTTCTGCTTGAGCTAGTGAGAAGTAGTTACTCCTGGCTTCGGGAAGGGCATTAAAGCCGTTAAAGATCTTAAGTCTTAAGTCGTTTAATTTCTCCACGGTGAGATGGGTGTGAATATCATTTAAAAAGCCGTTTTTGTCTTTAGGAACGGCTTGGCCAAGGTGTTCGCAGGCTAGCTGCACAATTGTATCGCGAATGCCGTCGAGCTTTGCTTTGTCATTTACCGGGCGGATTATATAACCCTTATCGAGAAACTCCTTGGTGAGTTCAAATTCCTCCTTTCCAAAGAACGGTTCGGTGTAGTTTCCTGTCATAATCTTACCTTCCGTAGAACTCTTTGATACATTCTAACGTATATTCAATTTCCTCAGACCCGATATGTTGATGCGCCGGAAGGGTGATTAAGGTTTTACTGTCGTTTTCCGCGACGGGAAAATCCCCGGCTTTGTAACCTAGATATTTGGCGGCCTGTTGTAAGTGGACCGGAATCGGATAGTGGACTTTAGCCTCGACCCCTTTTTTATTGAGGAAAGCCAGAAGCTCATCTCGCTTGGTGACACGAATCATGTAGAGGTGAAATACGTGCTTGATGTTTTTAGGTCGCGCAGGAACTTTAACGAAATCCTCGAGCCCCTTTAGCCCGGCGTCAAGCTGCTTGGCGTTTTTTATCTTAAGTTCGGTTATCGACTCCATCTGGCTGATTAAGCGGTTTCCGATTACCGCCTGGAGCGTATCAAAGCGCGAATTGTGCCCGAAGATCTCGACCTCATCTCGATTTACTAAGCCGTGATTTCTGAGGAGACGCAGCTTTTTCTCGATATCATCCGATCGAGTGGTAATCATCCCGCCGTCGCCCCAGACGTTTAAGTTCTTAAGCGGATGTAGACTAAAGCAAGCAGTCGCCCCCCAAGAGCCCACCTGCTTTCCATCGAGCGAGGCGGAAATGGACTGACAGGCGTCCTCAATAACTTCCAACTTATGATGCGTTGCGATCTCCATTATCTGCGGCATGTCGGCCACATTGCCCGAGTAATGGACAGGCATAATGGCCTTGGTTTTAGAGGAAATGGCGGCCTCTATCTTACTGACATCGATAGTGAAACCCTCGTTACTATCGACAAAAACCGGCCGTGCGCCAGCCATGGCAATAGCTCCGACAGTGGCGATAAATGTATTCGGGCTCGTGATGACCTCATCTCCGTAACCAATCCCGAGCGCCTTTAACGACAGAATTAGCGCATCTGTGCCAGAGCCGACGCCTATGGCATGCGGCATCTTACAGACCGCCGCAAATTTACCTTCGAACTCCGTTAACGGCTTCCCTAAGGTAAAATCCCCGGTCTTAACAAACTCACGCAGGTCGGCAAAATAGCTATCCAAATCCTCAAACTGTTCTTCAAGATATGAAAATTTAACGCGCATGTCCCTTTCCTATTTGAGATAAAACTTTTTGATGGTGGTTGCTACATACTGAAGCTGCTCCGAGGTAAGCCCTTCGTGTACGGGTAAGCTTAGAATCTCATTAGCTTGCTCTTCGCAGACGGGGAAGTCTCCCGTCTTATGTCCGAGCTTTGCGGCCGCTCGATGTAGATGAATTGGAACCGGGTAATGGATGACAGTCTCTATGCCGTGCTCGCGCAGGTGTGCCTGAAGCTCTTGTCTTCTCTTAACCCGCACTACAAAGGTGTGATAAACGGAGCGCACTCCCTCAGACTCTATCGGAAGTAATATTCCGGGAGTGTCCCTGAGGTTGGTAAAGTAGAAAGCTGCATTTTGTCGGCGTTTATCCGTCCAATGCTCCAAGTGCTTAAGCTTAACCAGCAGAATTGCCGCTTGGATGTTGTCTAACCTAGAGTTTCCCGACCACATCACGCAATCGTCACGGGTTTTTAATCCGATGTTTCGCATAATCTTAAGCTCCTCCGCGAAAGCATCATCGTCAGTGGTAATCACCCCACCATCGCCACAAGCATTTAGGGTCTTAAGTGGGTGCAGGCTAAAGCACCCCAGCTTCCCAAGCGACCCGACTGGCCGCCCGTGATATTCGGCGCAAACAGCCTGCGCACAGTCTTCAACTATCGGGACACCACGCCGTGAGCAGATACTTACTATTTTGTCCATCTCGCACGGTTTACCTGTCAGGTGCACGGGCATAACCGCTTTGGTTTTTGATGTAATCGCCGATTCCAGCTTTGTCGGATCCATCAAGTAGTCTGGTGATACATCGACAAATACCGGAGTGGCTCCCAAAAGTGCAGCCGCTGTGGCTGAAGCGACAAAGGAGTTAGGTGTGGTTATCACCTCATCACCGCAGCCCACTCCAAGCACCCGTAACGAAAGAATCAGCGCATCAGTGCCTGAGTTTACGCCGATAGCGTGTTTTACCCCGCAGAGTTTCGCGAACTCAGTCTCAAATTGCTGTAAGACCTCGCCGAGGATAAACTGACCCTTAAGCAGAACAGTTTCGATAGCGGACATGAGCTCGTCTTTTATGCGAGCGTGCTGCCCTGCTAAATCGATATATGGAACTTTAATATTGTTTTCCATCTGCTTACGCTTTCACGAGACTGTTGATATTGAAAAAGTCTTGAATTGTTCCTGTGGAAACGGCTTGAGTGCTCTGGGCTAAATCCTCTGCAGTGTCGAACTCTAGCCATTCTCTTTCTGAAACGCACGGCCTAACGTCAGCACCGTTCTCAATTAATTCACTAATCAGGTCTGTCATGTAGCCCTGAAGAAAGCTCTTCCCGCTGGACTTCCAGCCAGCTGAAGTTTCTCTCTTCTGCTGATAGAGCTCAAACACTTTGGGCCAAACTGCATCTGCAAATTTTAGTAAGCCAATATATCGATAATCCAAACCGAGAGAACTCGTAATGGGCTTACCCAACGCCGTTATCTTCTCACCCCGCACATCAAGCGACTCCAAATCCGTCTCGGTAGTCCCATACCGCGCCTGCCAATAACCTCTCCAGCCCTTATCCACCGCCACAACCACAGCCCCAGTATAACTGGCAACATTCATCACCAACGCCGGAGTATAGATCACATCCCCATAGGCAATCACCACATCCCCTTGAAGAAACTCCCGCGCGCACATCAGAGACTCCACCATGTTAGTCGTCTCAAAATTTGGATTGTGAAAGCGAGTAACGCCCTTAACGGTAATCTGCTCAGCGCAATAACCGGTCACAATACCGATTGTATTAATCCCAGCTGCACGGAGAGAACTCAACTGCCACTCCAGTAATGCTCGTCCCTCGAATTGAATTAGGCATTTCGGAATATTCTCTCCCGCCGAACCCATTCTTCTACCCCGCCCGGCAGCAAGTATTAGTGCTTTCATCTTATGCCGCGCTCCTTACGTTCTTCGCGCAACGACTAAAAACAATTTCACTTAGAGCTGGATGCATTTTGTAATATGTCTGCCCCGCTTGAACATCCTGAACCTCGCAGGGAAAGTCCGCCGTATCGATATAGCTCTTTACAATATCGACCAATAGCTCTGAACGGATATGCGAGGAGTAGAGAGGTGGAATGTTGTTGTTCTCTAGAGGTGGAGCATCGAAATGGCGCCGGGCGATTATTGCCCCCTCGTCAATCCCCTCGACCATAAAGAAAGCGGATGCCGCGCAGCGCCCCTCTAGGAGAATGCTCCACTCAATACACATACTGCCGCGCACATGAGGAATGTATCCGGGGTGGATGTGAATGAATTTCTTCCCGACCGATAAAATCTCTTTTCGGAGAATTCCCCCTCCACCAAAGACGATATACTTTGACTGCAATTGCGAAACGGCAGAGACCACCGCCGGGTCGTTGACGGATTCGGCCCGCAGGTGGAGCACCGGAATGCCGGCCTTATTTGCTGTTATAAGGGGGGAGATTTCAGGATCGAAAGTTCGGTATAGCTGCGGCTCTTCCCCCATCACTACCGGGCCCAGAGAATCTCCGTAAAGAAGATATTTGCGCCCGAGGAAAGATTGAGTTATTGCGCGCTCGCGTTCCTGTAATTTTCCTAGCTCCGGTTCGGGGCGTTTGGATTTAGCCAATTCGACATACACAACACTCTCCGGGAGGAGGTCGTGTTGAACTAACTTCTGGATGTAGGCGGCTGACCGTGTGCTATTAACTAGCAGGCAGCTTAAGCCCGAAACTTTCATATTTCGTCCGAAGTTCTCGGTTGATAGTTTGTTGCGCTGTTTCAGACAGCTCTCTCTCTTCGGGCCCGGACTTCAGCCCTGCGCATTGGTTTAGTAAATCGCGAACTTTAAGAGCGGTGTTTAGTGCTGCCATTCTTTGACCGGCATTAAATGCCACTCCCTTGTGGATAAGGCTTAGAGCCAGTAGTGAATAGACCTGCAAATTGTCAAAGCCCTCTCCGCGTTTACGAAAGTCCATCCCGTAGCTAGAATATATTCTCCCAAAAACCTCAAACCGGTGCTGTAGTGCGAGCAGAAATTTGTGTGCTTTAGAATCTGGGGCGATTGTCTCTCCATGGAGGCAGCATGAATATATCGCCGACAGCACTTTGAAGGTGTCGAACTCTTCGTCACTAAAGAGTTCATTAAGAGTAACTGAGCTGGTTTGATTATCCAATCTCTCCCCACTAAGACCCAAGCAACTGGTTATTCCGAATAAATTCCTGGGCCCTTGCTAGACTTTGCTCTGGCGACTCGGAGTGAGTCTTAAGTACTAAGTCCGGGGCCTCCGGTCGGATGAAGTCGAGCTCGCGGCCGACAACCTCTGATGAATATAATCCCGCCTGTCGATAGACTCCCTTCTTATCAGCTCTCGCGACAGTTGCTAATTCGGCGTCTAGAAATATCTCCCGAAAGGTCACCTTGGACTTTAGAAATTCCCGAGCCCCAGGCTGACTAAGCATTGTCGCTAATATTACATGTACACCCTGCTCTGCTAAGAGCGAGGCCGAGTAAGCGATAATTTGGGAAACCAACAATCTGTCAGCGCTTGAGTATAAAAGCGCGCCCTCAAAAAACTCTCTCAACGAGTCTCCATCCAAGAGCTTAACCTTAGAGCCTTGCTCTTGCGCCCAGTGGCAAAGCGCCTCACCGAGCGTGGATTTTCCGGCTCCGGACAATCCGCTAATAACAAGAATATCTCCGCGTTTAGTTTCCATCCCTAAGATGTAATCCTGACAGTCTCTCCAGCGCAATCAAGTTCCAGGGTTTTTGCTGATGAGAGGCGGTTATAAAGCAACTCACCGCAGCCAATTGCGGCTGGAATTCCGAACTCTGCCGCACGGATTGTCATATGTGAGCCCGCGCCGCCATACTTAGTAATAAGCCCGGCAATTCTGTGAGCAAACACCCAATCGAATCCAGGGTCGGCCCCCTCGATTAAAACAATCTTCCCGGAGAGCTGCTTTGGATCAATACCGTCCTTGAGGACCATTAAGGGAGCCGCTATCCGCCCAAGTGTTACATAGTTTGGCCGCGAAAGTTCGGGCTTAATGACCTCAATATCGTTAGGCGTTCGGAGCATGTGAGGGAGAATCAGCGCCCGAGCCTTTTCGTGCAGCGCCTTCCCGCTAGAGATCTCGTTTCGCAATAGCTCACCAAGATTAATTGCGTATTCGTTCGAGGCCCAACCCCTGACACTATCGATATTTACGAACGCCATTTCCTCACGGGAAAAGCCGAACTCCTTACCGAGCCTCTCCATGAGAACCAGGATATCGCTTATGACTTTGGTAAACTCGAACTTCGCCCATTCGCGGAGAGATATTGCTCTACGCATAAAATAGAAAAGCTCATCTACGGAAAAGGTGAAGCCACCATCACTCAGTGCCTGCTGAATTTTGGCCTTTGCTTTTGAAGAGAGAAAGAAAGCTTTGGCAGAATGGGGTTTATCGAGGGCTGCATTGCCAGAAGTCGAATCAGGAAAATAGCTCTCGGGCCGCTCGTCGTAACGGTAGGAGGTAATATCGTATGTTCCAGGCCGTAAATGGCCATAAGTCACGAGAAATTCCTTCAGGCTTAGCCGTTTAGAGAAGACCTCGTCGAGGTCGTGAATCAGGTCTGTGGCAACTGAGTCAATTGAGTGTGAAAACGCCTCACGTTCTTTGCTGGTCAAAAGCTGTCGGCTCACTAGCGAGCGTAGGAAGCTTTGCGCAACGAACGCATAGCGGGCCAGAATTGCAAACGGGACAGTGCCGTATGTCTCGCACTCGTAAAGCAGTTTATGAATGGCAGAGGGAATTTCGCGTATGTCGGGAGTGGCCTTTAAGATCTCCTGTCGGCGTTTGTTTAAAATCGAGACTTGGTCTATTAAGTTAGCAATAGTGAGATGCTCGCCCCCGATAATATTATTGGTTAGCGTTAAGAGGGCGTTTTCGAGTGTGTCCACTTCCTTCATAGAAAAGCCATCTTCAATTAGACCGACGGAATCCTCCCCGAAGTTTAAAGTTAAGCAGGTATGGCAGATCTCGAACTCAATTTTATCGTGAAGCTCAGGATGCTTCGTTAAGCGGTTAACGTAATGGTTTACAAGCTTCTCCGCGAGAGCTGGAGGTAATCCCTTTGGTAGTAAACTATTAAAACTTGCCCGAACATCGATATATGGATGTCCGCCGATGCTGACCATTAGAGGTGTGGCGCTCGGGTGGAAATAGCCGATTTTATCCCGCGCGATTCGCCAGGCCGAATCAGTGATTAACCGTTGATAAAGGCTAAGAGCGAGGGGGCTAGGGGAGGAGCCAATCATCTCAGCTGGATTCCAGTCCGGCATGTCGGCAAGAATTGTTGTCTTTCCGTAAAGCCCAGGAGAGCGACGAAGTTTGTTGGAAATGAACTCGCGAAGGAGCGATAACTCCTTTTCGACGGACTGATCGCGGAAACAATCCTCCTTCGTAAATACAGTCAGCGGCCGTGTTTGCAGGATGTAGACCTCACCTGTCACATCGATTGCGAACTCTATATCAAGAGCGGAGCATCCCGTAACGTCTTCTAGCTCTCTGACAACGTCAAGAAGTTTGTTGATATGTGCATCATGGGTGTTCAGCTCCCCTGTTCTTGCGACATAAAGAACTCGTGTGTCTGCGGAAGTGCCAGATGTTACTGTGTCTGTTCTTTCCGAAGAGTCGTCGTAATTAATGACATAGTATGGTGCGCCAGTAGTCAGGTCGCGGGTAAACACCACACCGCTCATAATTACATCCTGCAGCATTCCCTGGACGAGAATTTGCTGCCTATCACTTTCGGCTAGCCCGTGTCGGGCATAGCTCGTGACGACCTTATTGATTGCCTCAGTAATGCTATCTGCAGTGGTAATTACATTTAGAATGCTTTGAAACGAACCGGCGAAGGAGTGTTCCCATGAATCCTCAGCTGAGGTGGAACTCCGAACAACAATCGGGTCAGGTGCAAAGGCTCGGTTAATATTTGCTAATACTCGCTCCCTTTCTTGCTGCCAATCACGGACTGTGTAGATCTGTTGCTTGCAGAAGCGGCCCTTTTTGATAAGAGAGGATAAGCGTTCTAAGGTATCGCCTTTTGTGCCCATCACAAAGTCGGCAAGCCGCTCAGGACTATCCATCTCCGCCCATTCATCGCCAATATCGACTGCGGTAACGGTAATTCCCGTGGCGATGAAATGCCTTAATAGATCGGTAAGAAATCCAGTACGAACATCTGTTGCCTGCTGAAATGCAGTTCCGGCAAGCAAGCTATACTTGTTATTAAAGAAGTCTCGCAGAGCTATTAATCCTTGGGGGCCAAAATGAACAAGTCCGACAAACTCAACAGCGTTGCGCTGACTGGAGTCGAGGAAGCCAATTTGAGAGACCTCTGAGTTGTCTAGAAGTGCAAGGTTCTTTCGTACAGGCCCGATGACGGTTTGGGAATTTCGTTTACGCCAAGAACTGTCAACTGCAATAGTTATTTGATCGGTGCATTTTGAGAGCAGGCGCTCACAAGCGGAGGAGCGGTATACGATATCCGAATAAGAAATTAAAAGCGGCTCCGTAAACTCTTCTCGAACATGATAGAGGGAGGAGAGAACGCCGCCATGTTCCCATTCGGGATTGTAAGTAAAATCGAGCGAGTTATAGAGCTTGCCGATGTCATCAATTCGGTAACCTCCGACGAAGTCTATCTTCTTAATATCTAGATTCTTCAGTGAAGCGAGAATCCAGTCCAGAACCCGCTTACCAAATGGATCGGATAGCAGACACTTGGGAAGCGTAGGGGTCCCCTCTTGGGTAATTCCAGACGTATCTCCTCTGCCAGCTCCTAGTATGATAGCCTTTTGCGGATGGTAGTCTGAGCGTGTTGCCTGAGTTGTCGCCGGAACAGAGGAAACTGATTTTTGAGCGCCGTCTTTGATTTGCCTGATAACCGCCATGCTCTTGAAATATGGAATGTCTGAATAGGGTTTATGAAATTCATCTTAAGTCCTTAGATTTAGATGATATTTTGCCCCTCGCGACGCAGCTTTTTTTGCTTTGCAAAGGGAAATAAATCTAGCTGTTTCAGTGGGTTACCAAGCTGAGGTAAGAAGGGGGTATGGAATCAGCAGAACTAACTAAAATTGTAATCTTCGGCTCCTCCGGCTTTATCGGCTCTCAGCTTCAGCAGCTTATGGCGCAATCGTTCTCAGTGCCGGTCTTGGGCTACTCGAGTTCGGATTGCAATCTTCTTAACAGCGAACAGTTAGCTGAGGTTCTTTCCGGCTGCGATAAGGGGACATCGATAATTTTGTGTTCTGGAGTTGGTCGGCTGCAGGAGGATTCGCGTAAGTCACTTTGGAAGAATCTTTCGATGATTGAAAATACTCTTTCCAATCTCCCCAATACCGGTGTGCGAAGTATTATCTTTCTTAGCTCAGCCGATGTTTACGGCATGCCACCAAAGGAGTTGCCGGTAAGTGAGAAAACCCCCGTTGCACCAACTGATTACTACGGACTTTCTAAGCTCCTAAGTGAGCAGCTTTTGATATTCAATCCAGGAAATAAATTTTCAGCTACGGTCCTTAGACTCCCCGGGGTGTTTGGCTTTGGCGATAGATTTAAAAGTATTGTCGGACACTTTATACAATCCGCACTTGAGGAAAGTGAGCTGACTGTCTTTAACGAGGGAGAGAGTCTGCGGGATTTTGTCTATGTTGACGACGTGGCGCTGGTCGTTAAACATTTTGTGGAAACTCCTTACGCAGGCATTGTTAATGTTGCAAGCGGTGAGAGCCTTAGTATTCAACAGATTTTGGCGCTGGTTGCTAAATGCGTTGGAAAAGAGCTCAAACTTAAACGGGAGAATAAGCCCGGCGATAGAGTCGGCGACCTAAAATTCGATAACACCCACCTCCGTAACCTAATTCCTAACCTTAAATTTTTGCCTTTAGCCGAGGGAATCCGCCACTATATTACGAAATTGAAGTCGGAGACGGGGAAATAGTCGATGCCGAACCGACAAAAGATACTCTATCTACACTCCCTTATCGATAGGATTGGGCAATTAGCTGGGGAGATGTGGTTCCTACGGAATCTGTACCCACTCGATAAATATGATATCTCCGTCGTAACTTTTCCGCCGGACTTTAAACCGGGGATAAATAAAGCAGTTTACGAGATTGTATTTCGCGGTCTGCATCTCGTTCAGTCAACAGATGTCAACATGGTATGCTCCACGCAGCGGGATAAGACCGCTCCCGTGACGGAGGTGGACGGATTTCTTCTTGGCTTAAATGACGATATCCTCCTACGTCAGTTCCTGCTGCAGTATAAGGCTAACAGCCAAATCAGTTACTATTTTTCGCTTTCCCAGGAGCAACAAAAGGCCGGAGATATTCTGCGGGAGAAGTTTAAGATTCCGCCGGGAGCTCCGGTGGTAACATTACATGTCAGAGAGCCAGGATTTCTACCGGAGCTCAGTTATCATTCGTTCCGTGATGCGAGCATGGAAAATTACCTTCCTTTACTCCAATACCTGCTAGAGAGCGGATATTGGGTAGTGCGGCTGGGTGATAAGACAATGCAGAGATTTGAAAATCCGCCGGCAAATCTCATCGATGCACCCTTTCATGCCGATTACTGCGATCTAGTCGATCCATATTTTACCTCGATTAGCCGCTTTTATATTGGAACTCACTCTGGACCGTGCTCGATTGCGCGCGGGTTTAATATCCCCGTCGTTTATCTGAATTCGCCGATTAGTTGGGTATATTTCGGTATGGCGCGGGACATTATCGCGCCGAAGAAATACTTCGATCTCTCACTTGGGCGTTATCTTAGTTACCGAGAAATTGTTAACTCAAAGTTAATCGACCTCTTTCGCACTGAGAATTTTAAGGAAGCTGGAGTCGAGTTAAGAGAAAATACCGCCGAAGAGATTTTAGGAGCTGTGCAAGAGATGGAATCTCGGTTGGATGGTAGCTACGCCACTCCAACACAGCTAGAGGAATTTTATCGACCGCTGCGTGCAATCGACGAGCAGGCGGAGAGCTCTTGGGTTACGCGCAAACCGGGAGAGCCATTGGCTTTTGCCTGCACACGCTCAAGTTTGAGCATCGAGTTTCTAAAACACAATCCAGAATTTTTGAAATAATCAGTAAGCCGAACTACTGCGCCAGTGAAGTGGCGAAATCTAGTTGAGGAGAATCAATTCTCTCGACATATCCTAGAAGTTTTTCAAACACATGGTGTGCT
>CAYMWO010000081.1:0-12237 GCA_964393905.1 uncultured Bdellovibrionales bacterium
AATAATCGATATTTTCGGCAAAGGTGGCGGCGAAGCGCTGGCCAAGCAATACGAGATTCCGTTTTTAGGATCTTTGCCTCTTGATTTGGCCGTCCGTGAAGGGGGCGACAAGGGGGAGCCCATTGCACTTAAGGTGGATAGTGCCGTTGGTAAGCTATATCAAAAGCTAGCCGCCAGCGTCCTCGCCCAAGTTGAGGCGGCTAAGTTGAAGCAGCCAGAGCTAAAGGTTGTTAACTAACGCTTTTCAGCCTTTACAAGCGAAAAGAACTCTTCCCGAGTTACGGGCATCGTTACGCGAATGGCGTTTGCCGGGACCCGTCTGGGGTTGGTGAGGGTTTTTAATAGTAAGTTTAGCCCCTTCTGGAACTTGTTCTCAGAGTTATCATAGGCACCGTTTAGGTAAGAGGCAAAAGCGTCTAAATACCTTAGTTCCTCTTGGATGGTGACCCGAGGCTCGGCGTGAAGTCTGGAAAACGCTGCGCGGTTTATCAGACCCTCACCGGACTTTCCAATCGAGTCCGCCCCTTGTAATGAGAGGATCTCCATCAATTCATGGGCGCGCCAAACGATATAGCGCGGAACATCAACTAGAAAATGAAAAGTGCGAGAGTAAGCTCCAAAGCGCAGTGCTCTCCAGCGCCAGAAGTTTCCCTCATGTTCGGCTTGATGCGCGAGCGGGCAGGAGAGAGTGCTTACGTTATTCAAAATACCCTGGTTTTGTAGCTCAGCTTCGAGCATCTCAAAACTTGTGAAGTCCAATGCGTGCGAAAGGTGCATGCGGATAAGCTCTCGACCGGATTCTGTGGTTAAGTTCTCTTCGAGCCTTAACAGGTCGCGGTAGCCGGAGAGCGCCGACTCGCCAAGAGTAATCGAGATGGTTGTGTCGGTTTCCCGACGCGCAGTGCCGGGAATTACGCGACCCGGATTCAATGTGTCGTGACTTAAGGCAGAATCTTCCGCTTCTTGAACACCTGAGCTCAACTGTCTTTCCATGAGCGACTCCTCTTCCATTGTAATTCCAGAGAGTTAGTTAAAACCGACCACTTCTCACCCTGTATTACATACAAGTTCCAGGCCAGACGCTCTTACCCTTGTTTCCGCCGTTACAGATAGGTTATCTTCACGGCACTTTAGCCACTATCTCAGCTGGTTAGTCGGATTAGCGACCAAGCAAAGGGTTTTGTATGCAGAGCGCCAAAGCGTCTGAGGACACGATTTTTCATAAGATTATTCGCCGAGAGATTCCGGCGCCGCTTCTCGTAGATGATGAGCACGTTGTCGCCTTTAGGGATGTGAACCCACAAGCTCCGACGCACATTTTGATTGTTCCTAAAAAGACAATTCCCAGTCTGCGCGAAGCCGGTCCAGAAGATAAAGAGCTAATCGGTCACATGCTACTGACCGCAGCTCGGCTCGCAAAAAGTGAAGGCATTAGTGAGGGGGGGTATCGCACGGTGTTTAACGCAGGGAGCGATGGTGGTCAGAGCGTGCCTCAACTTCATCTACACCTCCTTGGTGGACGGTGCATGGAATGGCCTCCAGGTTAAAAATAGCGGAGAATTTTATGAACGATTCTGAAGTTGTTGAGCTTAAAATTTCAGGTTTTAGGGCTGATATTCTAATTAAGCGCGAGACTGCGCTAAACGCTCTGAACCTCGAGGTCCTTGGCGGCCTGCAACTGGCGATTAACAAGCTAAACACCACCCTTAAGACCTCACCTGAAGGGGCGCCGCGCGTAGTGACTATCTCAGGTAGCGGAGAAAAGGCGTTTGTAGCCGGTGCTGATATTAAGTTGATGCACGGTAAGTCAGCTAATGAAGTTAGAGAGTTTATCACTCTCGGTCAGCAGGTGATGAACCAACTAGAGGCGTTGCCACTTCCCGTTATAGCTGTTGTTGATGGGTTTGCCATCGGTGGAGGGCTTGAGCTTGCGCTCAGCTGCGACCTGATTGTCGTGTCTGAACGGGCGAAACTTGGACAGGCAGAGGTCAATTTAGGAATCATCCCGGGATTTGGTGGCACTCAGCGGCTATTTAGACGGGTCGGCGCCGGTATGGCGAAGCGCTTGATCTTTACGGCAGAGAATATCACTGGCGAAGAGGCTTACCGAATAGGGCTCGCGGATTATTTTGTCACACAGGCTGAGCTTGAGACACGAGTTAACGCCATCTGCGAGCTTATCTCGCAAAAGGGGCCTTTGGCCGTTGCTGCGGCAAAAAGGGCGATTCAATTTGGGTATGAGCCCGCTGCGGGAGCGGGTTTAAAGAATGAAGTAGAGGAGTTTATCAAGACTTTCTCTACTGTGGATGGAAACGAGGGGCTTTCAGCTTTTGTTGAGAAGCGTAAGCCGCAGTTTATTGGGAAATAGCTGATGGACGATATTGATTTTGAGTTAAGCGAAGAGGAGCGGCTGGTAAGAAAGACGGCGCGGGATTTTGCGCTAAATGTCGTAAAGCCGCTTGCGAAGAAGGTAGATGACGAACATTATTTCCCTGCGGAAACGATGCCTAAGCTTGCCGAGTTGGGCTTTCTCGGCGTGAATGTGCCCGAAGAGTTTGGTGGCTCGGGTCTTAACTATGTCTCTTACGCGCTAATTATCGAAGAGCTTGCCCGACACTGTGCCTCTACGAGCGTGATTGTCTCGGCTCATAACTCCCTTTGTATCGCTCCTATTTTGGCTTTTGGCACAGCTGAGCAGAAGAAGAGATATCTGCCGAAACTCGCCGCTGGTGAATGGATCGGGTGTTTTGCGCTAAGTGAGCCCAGCACTGGGAGTGACGCGGGGCGGCAGACCTGTATGTCTAAACTTGTTGGGGACCATTGGGTTATTAACGGGGTTAAAAACTGGATTACAAACGCTCCTGTTTCCGATGTCTGTGTGTTGTTCACGATGGAGAAACCCGAGTTAAAACATAAGGGGATTAACGCCTTTATTATCGAGCTTAAAAATACTCCAGGGGTATCTATCGGCAAGAAGGAACATAAGCTTGGAATCTGTGGATCTCCGACTTCGAGCATTACTTTCGAGAATGTTTCGGTCGGTAATGAGCAGTTGCTGGGCAAACCTGGGGAAGGGTTTAAGGTGGCGATGAAGACCTTAGACGGCGGGCGTTTGGGAATTGCGGCGCAGGCCGTGGGCATCGCTAGGGCGGCGCTGGAGGACTCGATTGCCTACGCTAAAGACAGGGAAGCGTTTGGAAAGCCGATTGGTGAGCATCAATCGATACAGAATTATCTGGCGGATATGAGCTGTAATATCGATGCCTCGCGGTTGTTGAATTTGAGCGCGTCAAGACGAAAAGACGCAGGCCTTCCTTTTACGAGACAGGCGGCACAGGCCAAGCTTTTTGCATCGGAGACTGCCATGGCGGCGAGCATCAAAGGGGTGCAGATTCATGGGGGCTACGGCTACGTGAAGGAGTTTAATGTCGAGCGCTACATGCGAGATGCGAAGATTACCGAGATCTACGAGGGCACGAGCGAAATTCAACGATTAGTAATCGCTGGGCAGCTTTTAGCTTAAAACAAAGAGAACTATGTCAGCCGAAAAAAAGAGTCTCAAACAGTCCGTGACGAAATCGGCCAATAAATCCGATTGGCAAAAGCGGGTTTATGCCGGTCAGAAGGAGCGCTTGCCGCGCTTTACTACGATTTCCGACATGGAGATGCCGTCGCTGGTCTCAGGCGAGGAGCTAAGGGGTTTTGATGAGGGAGAGAAGTTAGGGTTTCCCGGAGAGTTTCCCTATACGCGCGGAGTTCAGCCTACAATGTACCGCGGTCGGCTCTGGACAATGCGGCAGTTTGCCGGGTTCGGCTCCCCGGAAGACACGAACAAACGATTTCATTATCTGTTGGAGCACGGCATTACCGGGCTCTCGACCGCCTTCGATATGCCAACGCTCATGGGCTACGATCCCGATCATCCGAAATCATTGGGAGAGGTTGGGCGTGAGGGAGTGAGTGTCTCAACAATCGAAGACATGGAGCGGCTGTTTCAGGGAATAGATCTGGCTGCTGTCACAACTTCTATGACCATTAACTGTTCCGCCGCGCCTGTTTTGGCGATGTACTTTGCTGTAGGAAGGCGCCGAGGCATTGATTTTAATAAAATGGGTGGGACAATTCAGAACGATATTTTAAAGGAGTACATCGCACAGAAGGAATGGATCTGCCCGCCAGCACCGGGGGTGCGAGTGGTCTGTGATATGATTCAGTTCTGCTCCGAGCATGCCAAAGCTTTTAACCCGGTCAGTATTTCTGGCTACCATATTCGAGAAGCGGGAGCGACAGCGGTTCAGGAGTTGGCGTTTACTATTTATGACGGTGTGACTTACGTTGAGGAGTGTCTTCGGCGCGGGATGGATATTGATTCCTTTGCTCCACGGCTCTCTTTCTTTTGGGATGTGCATAACGACTTCTTTGAGGAGATTGCAAAGTTCCGAGCAGCCCGTCGGATGTGGGCGCACCTAATGCGGGATCGGTTCGGAGCTAAGGACGAGAAATCGATGAAGCTGAGAACCCATGCCCAAACAGCAGGTGTTTCACTTACAGCTCAGCAACCGATAAATAACGTGGCCCGCGTTGCAATTCAGGCATTGGCGGCTGTCCTCGGTGGGACTCAATCACTACACACTAACTCCATGGATGAGACCCTGGCCCTTCCAACCGAAGAGGCTGTGAAGGTTGCATTGAGAACGCAACAGATAATCGCCGAAGAGACAGGGGTCACAAATACAATTGACCCACTTGGAGGTTCTTACTTTATTGAATCCTTGACGGATAAGATTGAAGCACAAGCTTACGATTATATAAAAAGGCTGGACTCCATGGGAGGGATGCTTAAGGCTATTGATAACGGCTTCCCGCAAAAGGAGATTGCAGAGTCCGCCTACACCTTCCAGCAGCAACAGGACCGGGGTGAGAGGGTGATAGTGGGGGTAAATAAATATGTGGATGAGGGTAAAGGTAGCCCAATTCCCATATTAAAGATTGAGCACACGACGGAAAAGCTTCAGGTGGATAAGGTTAAGGCCTTTAAGGCCAAGCGCGACCCCAAGGTTGTTAAAATGCACCATGATAAATTGCGACAGGCCTGTCTCAGTGACGAGAATCTGATGCCGTTCTTGATTGATGCGGTCGATGCTGGAGTCACTGTGGGAGAGGTTTCGGACATCTACCGGGAGGTTTTCGGGGTCTACACCGATCCAGGGCTTATTTAATTTCCCGAAATAACCGGTTTGACGTTAAATATGCGGGGCAGAAGCTCGTCTAAGCGGCGTTAAACAAATCATTATTCTCATTTAGTTATTCTCGGGTGTTTGGTCTTTGAAGAAGCAATTTTTCTCTGCAGTTCTTGTCGCACTCTTTCTGATATTCGCCGTCCGACTTTTTAGCCTTGGGATTCTCGGTTTAGCGGACCCCTCCGAGGGAAGATATGCTGCGGTTGCGCAGTCGATGTTACTGTTAGGGGATTTTGTTACCCCTTGGACATTCGTAAAATCAATCCCTGAGCCATTTTTAGGAAAGCCACCTCTTTTATTCTGGACCGTAGCGGGAAGCTTCCGGATTTTCGGTATGAACGAGTTCGGCGCAAGGTTTCCAAGCCTACTCGCAGCTCTCGGGAGCTGTCTCTGTGTGGCTCTTTTTGCAGTAACATTCTTTAATCCGCTAGTGGCAGCACTTAGTGTGCTAGTCCTGTCCACAACTATTCTCTTCTTTTTTCTAGCCGGTGCGTGCTTAATCGACCCGCTTTTAACAATGGCGGTAACCCTTACTCTGACTGCTTTTGCTATCTGTATGAGCGGGATTATCGATTCCCAACCAAAGTGCTCCGAGGGATTCACCGATCGGGGTTCTGTTCGGGAGCGATATCTATACTCGGGGCTGTTTTTTATAGGGCTTGCTCTAGGGATGTTGTCTAAGGGGCCTGTAGCAATAGTCTTAGTGGGGCTTCCAATTTTTGCGTGGCTTCTGCTTTACCGGCAGGTTCACCTCTTAAAGTATCTCCATTGGTTCTCAGGAATGGCGCTTTTTTCCGCAATCACAGTTCCCTGGTTCTGGATTGCCGAGCTAAGAAATCCAGGATTCCTCAACTACTTTTTTATCCACGAAAACTTCCTCCGCTATCTTGTAAAGGATTACGGCGACCGCTACGGGACAGGACACTCTTATCCGCTAGGCAGCATCTGGATTATGCTTCTTATCGCCACTCTTCCCTGGACTCCGGTGATGCTCTTTGGCGCCTCAAAACCCGGTCGCGCAATCTGTGCGGAGTCCAGTGCTACGCGTTGGGTGGTTTTTGCTGTTCTCTGGGGCATTCTACCGGCAGCTTTTTTTACATTCGCAAAGCAGGTGACCGCTGCATATATCTTGCCGGGGCTGCCGGGGCTTGCAATCTTTACCGGGTTTTTACTGTATGAGGGGCTCTATGTCCGGCGTTCGAGTTTCATCTCACGGTATCTAACGGGCTTGTCTTTTTTGATACCGTTTTGTCTGCTCGGCATTGTTATCGTGGGGAAGGTTACAGGCGGCTTATCGATAGTAAGCTTGGCGTCGTTTTTTGCTGTCTTTGGTATTCTCTGGGTAGCTTACAGATCTATTGGTGTCAGTGCCGAGCGTAAGCTCTTTGTCGTGGCGTTTGGCTTGGCTGTATTATTTGGAATGGGAGCGCCAAACCTTAAACCGATTATCGATGAGGAAAGCTCCGCTAACACGCTAATGGCGTATTTAGAGGAGCCGATTAAAAACGAGCCGCAGGTAATCGGTTTCTTCATTAAGGCCCCGTACTCGGCCTTCTTTTATGGTCGGAATGAATTGCACGACCTGCATCAGGTAAAAACCTTTACCGCAGATGAGATTGATTCCGCTGTGGCCGATGTTTTTGTTGTTAGTGAAGACCAGGTCAAGCATCTAGACCGGTCGAAATTTTTGGTCACAACTCAGGTTGGAGATTGGCTGATTATCAAACCCGTGAGACGGATTAACGAAACTTAGGGCCGAGGTGTGGGTTTCTACGCTGCAATTCTAAATGCTTTTAATTTACACGGAATTAGGGTAAAAACCAGCGGGTTAAGACGTTAGCTGGATAGGAAACAACCGCGAGGTAGAGTTGAGCACAAAAGCACCCCTTAGAATCCTTATCGGCAAACCCGGACTGGATGGTCACGACCGCGGTGCCAAGATTATCGCCCGTGCCCTGCGCGATGCGGGGATGGAGGTTATTTACACCGGGCTGCATCAAACCCCAGAGATGATTGTTCAGAGCGCTATCCAAGAGGATGTCGATGCCATAGGGCTTAGCATTCTCTCCGGAGCTCACATGTCAATTTTCCCAGCAATCCTTGAAGGGCTTAAAAAACAAGAAGCGGGTGATGTAATCGTTTTTGGCGGTGGAATTATTCCCGATGACGACATCGCGGAGCTAAAGAAACAGGGGGTGGCTCAGCTCTTTACCCCGGGTGCTCCAACGGATGATATCGTCTCTTGGGTGCAGGGTAACGTGCGCTCAAGTCGTGAGTAAATTAAATAAGCTCAGAGTTCTGTCATCTCTTTAGAAATCGGACACAGCGTTTTTGCGTGTTGGTAGTCAATTTTAAGGTCCTCTGTGTCTTTGATGACAGAGAAGAAGCGGGAGAGGTCGTAATCCGCGGGGGTAATATGTCGTGCTCCTTTCAAGTGAATCTCAATATAACGTTCATCCGTAAGTCGCTCTAAGGCAGCTCCAACTCGCCCCCCGGCCAGTAATAGCGCAGCCGAACGTCCTCGATGCTTTATCGCTGAGGCATACCCCAAAGCGCGTTTATGAACCGTGCGGCGATTTTCAATTACTTCCAATGGCCTGATAGGATAACCGACTGCATTGAAAGCCTCGGCCAGAACTCGGGAGCATATTCGATCATCCTCGGAGAGGGTAAAGTCCGTAATAAAGCGCCTGAAGCTTTCCGGAAGAATCTCCCAAGGAAAGGCGAAGAAGAAGAGTAGCCGAATAATGTGTTTAAGGTCGTATCGCCTACCTAGCTGTGAGAGCGCGATATCAATCACCCGCTCTTTGTCGTCAAGCTCTAGCGCCTCGGGGCGGCACTGGCGCACCATTAATCCGACATATTCATTTAACGGCTTTAGATGTACACCGCGCACCGGGTCAGCGTCGATGACTAGGTGCTTTAGAGAAGACTCGCCGAACTCTTTAATCCATTCATTCCTATCCTTCTCGCTCAGCAGCTCACGCTTGTCTCCCACATACAAAACAACATGCGACCACTGAGAGAGGGTTAGTATTTTTACGACGTGGGAGATTCTAGCGTTTCCGCAAACGAGCAATACATCGCAGGGCTTAACCCGACGTTTTAAAGCTTTAAGATTGGTGACTTCGCTTGGACCGTAGAGCCGGATAGGATCGGTTAAGAGCGCTACCGCTTTTTTCACCACACGCTTTAACAGGCGGCGTGGAAAACGCGCCACAACTAGTAGGCGAACTTTAACCTGGCGAAAAAATCGATTAATAAAAGACATGCAAAAACCTCTTAGGGTTTTGATGCACTAAAATAGTAAAAAGGAACAGGCTAAAAACCGGTGATCGCTCCGGTTTTTAGCCCGGGCCGGTGTTACGCTCGCTAGTTCTTACTCTTGGCCGCCAGTCCTTACTCTGGGTTCGAGCCTATTAGGTATGTATAGCTATCAAACGAGCTATGGTACTTTTTAAAAAGCGTCCCTGACTCACTTGCCGAAAGCTCACCGCGGGAAACCGCCTGCTCAATACTGTTCCTCCAACGCTCCAAGAGGTCGTCCTTTTCGTACTGGACGTATTTTAACACCTCCTCAACGGTATCCCCGTAGACAACGTTTGAGAAGTCCACCCGACCGGCATCATCCACCTCAACGTGCACAGCATTTGTGTCCCCAAAGAGGTTATGAAGGTCCCCTAGAATCTCCTGGTAGGCACCGACTAAGAACGCTGCGAAGTAGTAAGGCTCGCCCGGCTTAACTGCATGCCCCGGAAGAAAGCGCTTTACGTCTCGAAGGTCGGCAAAACGGTCAATAGTGCCGTCTGAGTCGCAGGTGATATCCGCCAGCACTAATGACTTTGTCGGCGCTTCGCCCAGGCGATGAATCGGAGTAATTGGGAAGATCTGTTGAATCGCCCAGTTGTCCGGTAATGACTGAAAAATAGAGAAGTTGCAGAAGTAGGTGTCTGTCAGCATCCCCGGTAAACGCTCCAAATCCTCTGGAACGTAATGCAGATTCTGCGACTCTTTAGCCAACGCGGCCAAAACCGCCCAATAGCTCTCATCCCCAAGGGCGCGATCTTCAATCGTCATGAGCCCCAAACTAAACTGCTCCAGCATATCGCTTCTAAGCGCCATGGCGTCGTGAAGCGTCTCCTGGAGGTTTTTTGGGGTGAGTTCGGTTAGTAGCTGAGCCATAGACCGCACAGTTGGTGCGACTGCCTTTTCAAGGACCTCTGCCGGTTTAATGTCCGGGGAAAACGAGTTAGCAATCCCCAGAACATTGAAGACCAAGATAGAGTGATGAGCTACTGTGGCGCGACCGGACTCAGTTACGATATTCGGGCACGGCACTTTTGCCTGTTCGCAGAGCTCCTGAATAATCCAGATAATGTCGCGCGCGTATTCCCCCTCGGTATAGTTCATCGACGAGGAGAATGTGGTCTTTGATCCGTCATAGTCCACGCCCAGTCCACCCCCAACATCAAGGAAGCAGAGATTCGGACAGCTCCTTCGTAACTGGACATAACACTGGCCGGCTTCTTTCAGCGCAACTCTCAAAGAGGAGATAGAAGTTAGCTGACTGCCGATATGAAAGTGCAGCAACTTTGCAATAGTTAGTTTGTTCTTCCGCTTAAGCTCGTCAAGGCAGGCGATAATCTGACTCATGCTCAAACCGAACTTTGCGCGGTCTCCACCGGAGCGTTCCCAGCGACCAGCGCCTTTCCCGGAGAGGCGCAGTCTGAAGCCGATTTCGGGCTCGACACCGAGTTTCTCGGCGACTTCCAGCACGAGTGCTAATTCGGTGAATTTCTCGATAATGATAATCGGACGTCGTCCGACCTTTTTGGACATGAGCGCCAGCTCGATATAATCGGCATCCTTATAGCCGTTACAGAGAAGGAGTGCGTTGGGATTATCGTGAATGGCGAGCACAGCGATAAGCTCGGGCTTACTTCCAACTTCGAGGCCGAGCGAGAACTCCTGTCCAGCTTGGCGCAGCACATCGATTACGTGCCTCTGCTGGTTAACTTTAATGGGGAAAGCGGGGAAATATTTCCCTTGATAGTTGTACTCTTTTATTGCGCTCTCAAACGAGTCACATAGGCTTTTTACTCGATGGCGTAAAATACCGTTAAAGCGAAAAAGAAGAGGAAGCTCGATATCACGTTGCTCAACGGCCTTTACTAGGTCGTAGAGATCGACCTTCGGCCCGTTTGGCCCGTTCGGGGTGACGGTCACGTGACCAGCGTCATTGACACCGAAATAGTCGCCACCCCAATTGGTTAAACCATAAAGGTTGGCACTCTTCTGGACACTCCAAGATTCGATTTCTGGAATCACTTTTTAGCTCTCTCCGTTCGTGTGACAAGGCAGCTAAACCGCCTTATAACCCCAACTCAATCTGCGAGGAATTATGGAAAGAACTGATACACTAATTTTCAGAAACTGCAATGTTAAAGCGGGATTTTTTCGAGCTCCGAAACTCGGCCGCGGAGGATGGCGTGAACTACTCGGGCCGAGACACGGCCACCCAAAACCCGGGAGAGCTGAACCAGGGCTGTGTTCAGTTTTCCGTTGATTACTTTGCTCCTACCAGAGGCGACTCCGTCTAGCGATTGGCAGACAACTTCCTGGGCCGTCATCGCCGGGAGGTAGCTGAGCTTATCGGGAAGACCGGCTACGATATGGAACTCACTCTCCGTGGGTCCCGGACAGAGGGTCTGGACGAGAATGTTTTGGCCAGCTAGCTCAGCTTGAAGGGCTTGGCTGAAACTCAAAACAAAGGCCTTAGTGGCGCCATAAACGGCCATGAACGGCATCGGCACAAAACTGCAGACTGAGCCGACATTAATGATTGCGCCTCGGTTAGCCCCGCTGTCACCCCGACGGTGCTCAATCATTCCCGGTAGAAAAAGCCTAGTGAGGTGCATTAAGGCTTCGCAGTTTACCCTGACCATCTGCACAGCGTCTATTTCTGAGCCATTCTCAAAACGGCCCAGCGATCCAAAGCCTGCATTGTTTATAAGTAAGTCGACTGGACCTGAAATCTTAGAGACAAGACTGAGCCGCTCCTCAGTAAGGCTTAGATCGGCGATGACAATTTGAACGGTCGGGCTCATTCCAGACGGTATCCGGGCCTGCCAGAGTGCAGAAATATCCTGTGCCACCTTGGTTAGGCGCTCCTCTCTTCGAGCAACTAGAATGATGTTATGAGCGCCTCTGCGGGCCAATTCCATAGCGAATTCAAGCCCAATACCGGAGGAGGCTCCAGTTATTAGAGCTGTTAGGAACTCGTTTCGCCGTGGCTGGCCGTCAATCACAAAAACTCCTCGCTCTATGCCTAAAAATAAAAGAGATTTCGCCTTAACACTAATCGGGTTAAAATTTGCCACGATATTGGCATTAACGGAAATGGGCTAGTTGTTAAGGAATCAGGATGTCGAAATCAGAGGGTTCGCTCGGGGAAAGGCTGATTGTTATTCTTCTCGCGGCCGGTGTTGTGGCACTCGGGTATCAACCTTTTAAGAAGCAATACGGCGGTATTATCAAGTATGTAAAAGAGCGCACCCAAGCGATAGCCGCGGAGATTCCCTTTGGTTTAGGCAAATCTTCAGCGCCGACCGGTCCCAGAGCGCTTCCCCCAGCGAGCAATCCCGCTCAACAAAAGAAGCTTGATGACCTCTCTACTAAGGATCGGAAGGAGCTAGATACCCTTCTAGAAAAACTCTAAAAGGATAAGCCCGAATTAGGACCCTATTTCAGTATCAAACCTATTAAACCGATCTGAAATTCAAAACTCCGCACTTAAAGGAAGTTCCTTTGAAAAGCGAGTGCTTTTCGGGCTATAAGACCAGTCTTTATTACGAGTTCTAATCTCTTGACGGAGCAATCCTCTAAACGACGCAAAGGAGCAGCTAAATGCAGAATTCCCGTGGCCAAACTATGAAAATTCCCGCGCTAGGGCTTCTTAGTTTATTAATGATTCTCCCTTTTTTCTCTGGCTGCGTAG
>CAYMWO010000082.1:0-12230 GCA_964393905.1 uncultured Bdellovibrionales bacterium
TCTTAACGCTATCAATTACACCATCGAGTGTGGCGAGCTGGTTGGGATCGATTGGAGTAAAGTCCGCAAGTTGGGTGGTCTCGCTATCAAACTGCATTATCGCAACACGATCTCCGGCGGCAAGAAAGCGAAGGAAGAGCTTGGCTCCTTGATCTTTCAATCTCTGCGGATCTGTCCGCTGCATACTACCAGAAGAGTCAAGCAGCAGCACCGCATCGAGAGTAGATGTCTTTACTAATTCCTCATCGAAATCATTTGAAGAATACTCTCCACCTGAGCCGATAACCGGCTCAGCCGAAGTCTTCTCGCTGGATTTCTCCCCTTTCGCTGTTTTTTTTGCAGCTTCTTTCTTTTTTGGACGACGTCTAGCATCTCCACGCTTTGGCGCAGTATGCTCTGCTGCCCCACCCTCGCTTTTACTCTCAGCCTGGGCTAGGTTACTTCCAGCAATTGACCCAAGATCTGCGAGATCTACCGCAGCGTATGTAAGCACCGCTACCGCAACCGAGATACATCGGGTTAAGCTATTTTTTTGTCCCTTCAAACTTTCCTCTTCTAACTTTTACCCGAACCCATCTAGTCCTTAGGAAATTTAACCTCTAAAATCCGATCCCCCGGGCGAAGCCTATCGACATTTTCTAGGCCATTTATGACACGAGCAAACACAGTATATAAGCCATCAAGATGCGGTGCAGAGCCTAAGCAGATATAAAACTGGCTACCATTTGAGTTTCTCTCTGGATTTACCTCACTAGGGAGTCTCGCCATCCCTAGGCTTCCCCGAATATGCCGCAAATCAGAGTTTTCTGGTGGGATAGAGTATCCTGGTCCACCCTTTCCAGTGCCTAAAGGATCTCCTCCTTGAATGACAAAATTAGGCACATACCGATGAAATGTAAGGTTCTTATAGAACCCTTTTTTGCCCAAATACTCAAAATTCCTTACCGTTATCGGGGCCTCCTCGCGGTAAAACTCAATTTCAAAATCTCCCTTTTCCGTTATTATTAACGCTGTTTGTGGAAGGTCTTGTGGATCCTTTGGAACTGAAAATGGAAGTTTCGCTTCAGCGGCAAATGATTCACTAATTGCACCCCCAGCCAGCGGCATCGCTATAGCCAATGAGAGAATAAGCAATGTGAGTCGGATATAATGACGCAAAGGAATCCAGCAATTGCAGTTAACTTACCAGGAACACTAAAACAAAATTCTCTCTTCTTTTCCACAACTTAGTTCTGTCGCTAACCTCAGTCTTGCAAATTCATATCTAATCAAGCGCTCAATCCTCCCTATAATTACATGGTTGTCCAGTAATTATAGAGTGTTATGAGAGCGCTCTGCGATTCCAGGCTATCTCTATGAGGTGTTAAAAATCCTGGCTGGAGAGGTACTCACCGGGTGGTGTTGAGGCTCCGGAGTCTCTGGTTGGTTCGGTTCCGCTTTTAAAATACTCGATGAAGGCCCCCGGGGTTCCCGCTTCCACGGGTCTGCCGGAATTGAGATCTATCGGCACGGGAATTACGCCATCCGGAATTTCAAAATCAAGCGGCGGAGTATCCTTCAGAAACTCCTGCATAAAATACAGGAAGATTGGAGCAGCTGCTCGCCCTCCAGTTTCGGGTTTGCCCATCGGTCTCTTAACATCAAAACCAACCCAGGCTCCTCCGGCCCATTCAGGAGTATACCCAATAAACCATGCGTCCATGTGATCGTTTGTTGTTCCGGTTTTTCCCGCAGTTGGTTTTCCAAGTTCTTTAACAATTGTTGCTGTTCCCCGCTCCACAACACCCTTCATCATACTAGCCATTATAAAGGCGCTTTCCTCGCTAATAACCTGCTTTTGTTTAGGGCGCTGTTCAACGAGTAACTTTCCATCCCGGTCACGAATTTTAGAGACAACAAGTGAATCCGAGAGCCACCCACCTGCAGCAAATGTTCCGTAAGCGTGTACCAGTTCGATAAGCTTCACCTCAGAAGTTCCGAGGGAAATCGAGAGGTCCCTTCCTATGGGCGTGGTAATTCCTAACTTCCTTGCATATTGAATCCCCTTATCCACGCCCATTTTGTTTAACAAATAAACTGAAACCACGTTTCGTGATCTTTGTAACGCCGTCCTTAGAGTAATCGGTCCAAGATATTTTTCATCAAAATTTTGCGGGCTCCACATTTGACCATTACCCGCCACTAAGCTGATGGGCTCGTCCGGAACAATCGTAGAAGGGGTAAAACCGAGATCATCAACAGCCGCGAGATAGATAAAAGGCTTAAATGAGGAGCCGGGTTGCCGCAAGCCCTGAGTAGCGCGATTAAACTGGCTCTTTTCGTAGTCATAGCCACCGATAATAATCTTAACTTCACCCGTAAGTGCGTTGGCTACTACAAAAGCTCCCTCAACTAACGGAGTTTGGCTTAGCCTTAGCGGAAGAAGTTCCCCTAAGTCTTTGGTGTTATCTAAATCAAGCGAGACCTCGATAATCTGACCGACTTTCAAATATTTCGCGATGTCTATTCCAGTAACCCGATCATCCTTTGCAAGAAACCGATTAGCCCAAGTCGATTTCTTTAGATCGAAACTACCGAATAGCTCACCCAGCTTAACCTTCACCGAACCACCTTGAATTTCGGTAATCTGTGCCGGATAAACAATAAATGGTTTAAGCTGATTTTTGTCTGTTATCGAACTCGTAAATTTAACTGGAATGGCACCCTCTTTATCCACTACCCCAAGTGGCCCTCGCCAGCCCCGGCGCCTGTCGACTTCCTGCAATCCTCTATGCACCGCACGCTCGGCTATTTCATGAGCCTTAACATCGGCAGTGGTATAAACCTGGAACCCTCCAGGATTGGTTGGAGTCAGCCGTTTATCAAGACTTTGAAGCTTTTCCGCCAATTCCGTCTCAGCATGAGCAACGAAATAGGGTGCCAAAAATGTTCGCGATTCAACTCCGAAAATCTTAAGCTCCTCCTTCTCTGCGGCGCTCTTTTCCTCCGCGGTTATCATACCCTTGCTCAACATCTGCTGTAATACGTAGTGCTGTCTTTGAAGCGCTTCGCCTCGATGCGCAAGCTCCATCAAGTAACTAGGTTTCTGCGGAAGTCCTGCCAAGAAAGCAGCTTCAGCAATAGTCAGTTCATTCAATTCCTTGTGGAAATGAACACGACCTGCGGCCTTAATGCCATAGGCCGTATTCCCGAGAAAAATCTCGTTTAGGTAGATTGATAGAATCTCGTCCTTAGTTAGAGCTTTTTCGATTCGATATGAGAGGATTGCCTCTTTAGCTTTTCTCTCAAATGTCTTCTCACGCGTTAGCAAAAGTGACTTAACGATCTGTTGGGTAATCGTTGATGCGCCCTGCTTAGAACTCTTATGGTGTAAATTCACCCACATCGCGCGAAAGATACTGGTAATATCAATTCCCGGGTGACTGTAGAAATTGGCGTCCTCGGCCGCAAGAAATGCATTGCGAACTCTCAAGGGAATTTCTTCGAATTTTACTGGATAACGACGTTCTTCGTAAAGCTCGGCCATTAATGTACCATCATCGGAATAGATTGAGGTAACGGCTTTAGGGCGGTAATCACTAAGACGATCAAATTTTGGTAAGTCGCGAGTCAGCCTTATATAAAAATAGGCTCCGACCACTCCCCCCACAACGGAGAGAATAAGGCCCAGTACCACACCAAAAATCAACGAATACTTAATGATGCGGGCGATCATTGGGTGTTAAGAACCTGGGTTTGGCTTTGTTGCGAGGAAATAGCTTTTCTCTTTAACAAGTTCACGGAAGTCTAACGCACTTAAAACGATAGGGATTAAGGAGTCGTCTGAAAATTTAACTGCTCCGTACCTGGGGGCGTCTCCACCGCCAGATTGCTCATCTGTCGAACTTTCAACTTCGTTAGCTAAGATTAGCTTAACCCCCTTGTCCATTCCCGCTGTAATAATTTCAATCTCATATTCTGGGCGATCTATTTGAATCTTAGCCCAATTTTTTTGACCGACTCCCGGATACGACAACACTCGAAAATTTACAATTTTCTCCAGCCAGTTAGAGATCTGTGTTGGGCTTCCCTCAGCGCTATTTGCTCCCGTGCTGCTAACTACCGAGAGGGAATCCTCCACCTTCCATTTTGAGCTTTTCAAATCAGCCCCACGTGCCAAAGTGAAAAACTCCACATTGCCAGAATTCTTACTAATCAGTACGCGCGAAATCTTATCCCGAACAAGCGAACTAAACGGCGCCTTATCTCGGAAAGTTTCGACCGGTTGGTTCAATACTGCAACAATGCTTTGAGACACCTGATAAACCCACTTCTCGCCGGTTACGTTGAGGTAGTAGTTAAACCTCTCCCGAACAAGCTCTTCTTCGTTGTCATTAGCATTAATTGATTCGGTATTTTTGTTTTCGACCTCTCCGATTGATACTATCAGAGGTTCGGGACCGACGATCTCGATTCTTAATTTTGGCGAGTCCAATCCAAAATCTTTGGCGGCCTCAATTCCCGCAGCGGGAAAGTCCTTAGCCTTTATTCGAGTCAATTTACTGATAATCTCACGAACTAATTTTTGATCTGCGGTAAATTCCTGCTTGGATGCTATTTGTGTATTAGCTGGTGGACTGTATTGTAACTTCCAGCCTTCTTGCTCGAGACCACCAACAAATCGGAGCTCCCCATCTGCTCTACGCACAATCAATTGCGACACTTTAGCGGTGTTGAACTTTAGCGGCCGATGATCCCGAACGTCGAGTTTAGTCTTGGTCAGTGCAGCAAAAGTGAGGTCATCAACCAAGTAAATATCCGGTTTAGAATCTATGCGGACATAGCGTCTTCCAGATATCGCATGCTTACCGCCAAACTCAAGATTATGAGTGAGATCTTTGGCAGAAAAGCTTACCTTAAGCAGGGGGTTCTTTAACCCATAGACAGCCACGTCGCCTTCAATATCCGAGGCTTCAACTCTATTCTTAATGTGCAAATCAACTAGCGCCTTAAGCATCGACTCAAGCACCGGCTTCTCCACCGGCACTCCCTGAGGATCTGTCAGAAAAAACTCTCCCGTCGCAGTCCCGCTTGCGGCAGCCGCTGTAAAACTTCCGGCCTTCGGACCGTTGGGTATAGTAACTGATAACGAGCGGAAGTCCTCAATCTTTAACCCCGAAAACGGATGATTTTCCCCGGAGCCCGGCCCCTCGTTTTCTCTTAAAGAATCAAATTTGAGTAGATACAACCCTCCCAGCACGAGCATGAGAGACATAATTAACGCGTTTCGGAAATTCATCCCCGCACCAGTCTTTGACTTATCAAATTAAAGCCGATCATTTCTTTCTGAACCACCAAACAGATAGACCTCCCAGCAGTATTAGCTCTGGTAAGAGCACGGCGGTAAAAAGAAAGATCGCACTAAACTGCTCAACTGTCAGACCCTTTAGGGATTTCCTTATCGTGCGCGGGCGAATTGTAACTTGTCCATCCTCGCCTAACACCCAATTTAGGGAGTTTAGAAAAAAGTCCCGATTGTAAAGCTGCCGAAGATTAACATTTGCAACAAAATCCACATCGCCAATAACTACTACTCGGGACTTATCGGCAGCAGATGATTGATCATTGGCACCGGGAAGTTTAAACGAACCTTCAAACGCAGCGCCTAAGGAGACCGGTCCTTTGATATCATCAGGGTCCCGCGATGCTTTCGGATCCTCACCAAAGAGCATCTCAAAGTTCTTCTCTGCCCAACTATTTTCGCTAGTGAAGGCAAGTTCCGTAACCACCGCTCCCGCAGGAAGCGTGCCATTCCTGCGCACAGATGAGGCGATACTAAAGATAGTATTTTCTTTAAAGTCCTTGGTTATAGGATGTTCGCCATACTTTGTAACCATCGGCTGCACGCCAAGACCCGGCCCGGCAAAAAGTCTTACGACTTGATCAACGACAACATCTTCTCCAATATCTATTCCTAAAGGCTTAACCAAATCCCGGATATCAGTAGTCGTTCTGGGTTCGTTGAGAAAAAGCGCATTCCCACCTTTATGGAGATAGCTTTCAATAGCCGCGCGCTCCTTTGGTAATAGCTCCTTTCTTGGTGCGAGAACCAACAAGGCCGAGGCGTCTTCGGGAACCCCAGCTTCACCTTCAAACTTCAGTTCCTTAACAGCAATATTCTCACCTTGAATTGCCTCCTTTAAAAACAGGAAGCCGGCCTCTGTATTGCTTGTGAGATCTGCCTCGCCATGACCTTGAAGTGCGTAGACAATCTTCTCTCCGCCGCGTGTGAGCTTGATAAACGCGTTGGCTATCTCCTGCTCGCCAATATCGCGCATGACTTTCGTTTCGCGCTTACTATCCTCTCCGTCGAATGAAAAATGTAAGGTGGAGCTCTGACTAATGCCGTATTTTTCTACCAGAGTTGGCTTCTTTTCCGGGTCGATAACTTCAACCTTTACCTTATTGGTATACCTCTCCATGCGATCCAGCAGATCCTTAGCTCCAGGATCGTCGATTTTGCCACCGAGATAAAAGGCGCGGATGCGAACAGTTTTAGTTAAGTTATCGAGGATTTTCTTGGTCTCTGGGGAAAGAGTGTAAACCTTCTCAGCGGTACTGTCATAACGAAACAGTTCGTGCTTCGCCCCAATGCCATTAATAACAACCAAGACTCCAAGAAAGAGTGCCGAGAAAAGTGTAACTCTTGCTCCGAACCCAGCAGTACGTTTTGCCGCAACACTTCTAAGGGCTTGCAAACCCCCTCGCAAAGTAAAGAACACGAGAAGCACCAGCCCCAGGACAAAATGTGCTGGAATGAAATGGTATTCATCGTAGGCCACAAGAAACTGAATGATTGCGGCAAATACTAGAAATACAAGACCTGCGATTCCGAGAAATTGAGTTCGACGATTCATGTTTTTACCGCCACCTTCCTGCGTCCAAGACTCTATTTGAAATAAAAATTCCGAGTGCAATTAAGCTGAAAAAGTAAAGCATGTCCCCTCCAGCTAGAACCCCTTTAAGCATCTGTTGAGAGTGGTTCGAAGGTGCCATGTAACGAAATACGGCCGCTGCCCCCTCGCCAAGTTTAGCCGCCGGAGCGTCGATAATATAAAGCAGGAGGAGAGCTACTAAGCTAACAATACCAGCTACAGTTTGGCTCTTTGTCGTGGTCGAAACTGCCACTCCTAACGCTACAAAGGATAGTGAAAAAAGGAGCATTCCAAGGAATCCAATGAAAATCGGGGGCACCTCTGGGTCAGCAAAAACTATCAGGACTGCCGGAAAAATAAATCCTAATAGCAACATCGCGACACAGACGAAGGAAACTCCAAAGAATTTGCCCCAGACAATTTCCCCAACGGAAATCGGTGAAGTTGCCAGCAGCTCAAACGTCCCCTGGCGTTTCTCCTCTGCTACTGAACGCATTGTGAGAATCGGAATAATAAAAATCAGGATTATCTCAAGTGTTTGGTAGAAGGGGACAACGACCCACTCGTTTAAGTTTGGCGAGACGTCCGGCATCATCGCTGCTTGCTGAAGAACGGTGTTGTACTGCTGCAATAAGCTGAAGAAAAAAAACCCGGATATTAAAAGAAATCCGGCCATCACAACATAGGCCACAGGGGTGACAAAGCTGGATTTAATCTCTTTCCTGGCAATGGCAAAAATATTTCTCATGTTTGACTCGGCTTTTAATTAATTGCTTCTGAGCTTATCGGTTCTTCGGAAACGGCCTCTAGAAAGCGCTGCTCAAGCCCCTTCCCGGAAGTAAGTTCAGCAATCGGTCCCTCAACTACTATTCGCCCACGCGCCACAATGATAACCCGAGAGCAGGTCTGTGCTACCTCGGGCAAGATGTGTGTGCTTAATACCACGGTGTGTTTTCCCTGTAGCTCAGCTATTAACTGACGAATCTCAATAATTTGGCTTGGATCGAGTCCGCTAGTAGGTTCATCTAGAATAATAACCTTGGGTTCGTGGACTATGGCTTGCGCTAAGCCCACACGTTGACGAAAGCCCTTAGATAGGTCGCCGCAGAGTCGGTCGCTTACGGATGTGAGTGAACACTTCTCTATCGCCTGGTCCACTGCACTTCTAACCTTAGGCGAGACAACACCTTTAATTTTTGCGACAAATGTCAGATATTCGCGCACTTTAAGTTCCGGATATATGGGCGGATTCTCCGGCAAATATCCCAAATTCCGACGCACTTCGTCAGCCTGAGTTCGTATATCAAACCCGGCAACTTTAGCGGTCCCAGAAGAGGGGGGAATGAAGGTGGTTAGCATGCGCATAGTTGTTGTCTTACCAGCGCCGTTTGGCCCTAATAGTCCGACTACCTCGCCATGATTCACTGTAAACGAGATTTCGGAAACGGCATGCACACTGCCGTATCGCTTGCTGAGTTTTTGCGCCTCAATCATCTCCACCTCATTTAATTATCTTACAGCCCAACCAAAGAGCTACTTAACAACCCTTAGTAATCCACGATTCTTAGAGATTCCCCGCGATCGCTTCGAATATCTCCTGAGGGCCGCCTCAAAGATCTCCTCCAAAAACTCCATTGGAAATCGTGGAGGTCTCTCTGCTAACGCTTGATGATAAATCACCGTCGCGGGCGTTAAGCCCGGAAGAGAATTAGCCTCGATGACTATTATCTCCCCTGTCTTGATATTTAGAAAGGCATCAATCCGCGCATACCCTTGAAGCCCTAGAGTCCGGGCTACGAGCTCGATGCGCTTTCGCGCTCTGTGTACGACTAGTGGTGGAACATGCGACTCTGGTGGCGGGGTAATATTCACCCCCGTTCCTCCCTGAAATTTCTCCTCCAGACTAAGTACGCTACCAGTTGCTACGGTTACGCTTGGGTTAAGGGCCACAATCTTACCGGCTCTCTCAATCACACCCACAGTAATCTCAATCCAATCACTTACACGCTTCCAAAGGAGCTTGTTGTTGATGGCCTGCACTCGATCGGTCTCAACAAACTCCTCGAATAAAACCCGCCGCATCTTAACGGTGGGCATTTCAATAATCCCATGTTGGTTTGTCAGGCAACCTTGAGGAATTGCGGCTAAGGAGCGCGCAGCAAAACGGATATACGTGCGAAGGTCTTGGGCGGTGTGCAGCCGAGCGATGCCTGAGGAGCACCCATCATCTACTGGTTTAACAATAACGGTCTCACTTCCAAGCGCCTCTGTTAAGCTACTCCAGTACATCTCATAGTCACGAACGGTAAACTTCTTAAAATCATTAAGTGTCACCAACGTCTTCCCGGCAGTGTGAATTCCCTGAGAGGCAAGATCTTTTAGCGCTAACCCAGTCGCATATTTATCCATACAGAGCTTCGCTGCCCGCGAGCCCGGTCCATTAAAGGGAATCTGCCGCCGCTCCAAAATCTTCTGTAATTCGCCATTTTCGCCGATTCCGCCGTGCAGGGCGATAAACAGATTCTCGGTGTCCGAAATAAATTTTTCGAGTGTCATCCGTTCGGGAAGAAACCAAGGTTCGTTCACTTCCCCGGGAAGTGGGCTTAATCGAGTGAGCACGTCCCGCCTGAGCTTTGCCAGTCGCGCATCGTCCTGTTCAGCGCTTAGACACATGTCTGAAATCTCTTCGACGGTATGATTCAGGGCAAAGGCGTAGGGAAGTCGCCAAACATACCCCTTAGCGTCAAGCAAATAAGGCTCGGGGATGAATTTCTTCGAGCGTCGAAGTTTTAACCAGACATTAGTCCCGCTCATCAGCGATACCTGTCTCTCGGCTGTTCCACCGCCAAAGATTACCTTTAACGGTTTGCGTCCGCGTTTTGGCAACTCTTCATCTGCAGGTAGGGTTAAACCTTCGCGGCGGCAGGCGTTTTTTACTACGTAGCGCAATAGATCCCTATGACTCATTCCCAACCTGGAAGCCTGCATAAAGAGGAAGCTATTCTGCTCCATTCCGCTTACTAGATTGAAGTCCGAAAACCAGATGTTCCCGTCCGGCATAATCCAACCATCAAACCTAGCGAAATCGCGCATTCCGAAAAGCTTAAAGAGCTGCTCGGCCTGAATCTGAACCTTCTCGATTAGCCCGTTACTAAACCGGGGCGGACAATGGTAAGTCACTTGGCGAGTGGCTAAATATTTCTTCCGATAATCAAAGATCTGATGATCGCGATAATCGAGCTCAATCTCAGTTGGCAAAATTGCCACTGGTAGGCCGAAGCGATTCTCTAAAATGATTACCGTAAACTCAGTCCCCTCACAGAACGGCTCAATTACCACTCGGCCGTCCACCCGCTTGGACATTATCTCCATTGTGGCCTGCAATGCCTCCCGTTCCGAGGAGACGGAGTAGACAGCTATCGAGGAGCCACCAGTGGCGGGCTTTACAATTGCGCGCTTAATGCGGTGGGCTTTGAAAAACTCCGCGATTTTTCCTTTATGATCGCGCCCGCCGCGTTCTAAGTCTATCGACGGCAGGGTATAGAAACCATTCTTTCGGATAAATTCATTTGCGTGGAATTTATCAAACGCTAAACGACAGGCCGCCTCGGGCGAGCCGACGTAGGGAACTCCGAGCTCGCTCAGAATTTTCTGAATTCCACCGTCTTCGCCGAAAGGTCCGTGCATAGCAGGAAAGGCTAAATCCACGGTCTTTAAAAATCTCTGCAGCTGGGTTCGCGAAAGCGGCTTGGCTGATGATTTCAGCTTAAAGTCAAAGTCCGAGGGGGTATTGCAGTAAAGTTGGGCACGCGAAATTAGATAGGCGTTTTTTCTAAAGTCAAAGTATAGCGGGCAGATTTCAATGTTGGCGTTAATCAGATGGTCGCAAACGGAACGGGCTGAATTTAGCGAAATTCCCCGCTCCAGAGAGGGTCCGCCGCAAATTAGCGCAACTCGAAACTTTTTAGCTGTTCGAGCTTTATTCTTAGTTTTACTAGTGGCCAAAAAACTTCCTCAATGAACAATCGTCTCTCATGTATTCTATTCGAGCACTATCTCTATAAGGCGCAATACTTGCACTATCAAGCGCTCTTTCCCTTCGGAGTTTGCCCGGCAAGTTACACCACAACAGACGGTTGGCGAGCCACGAATCTTTATTTATCCCCTCGCCTGAGATAGAGTTCACGGTCTTAGTAACCTTCAGGAACTCCGCCCGATGTCGATTCTAGAAGAAATCATCCAGGAAAAACACCGGGAAATAGCCGTGTCCCAAGTGGAGTTCCCTCTTGCTGCTGTTAAAGCTCAAGCCCTTCAGAGCTCAAGCCCCCGGGGATTTACCCTGGCGCTTACAAACCACAAGACTCCGGCCATTATCGCAGAGATTAAACGCGCCTCTCCCTCGAAGGGTTTGATTCGAGAGGATTTAGACCCAATCTCAGTAGCACAGGAGTTCGCCGCTGCCGGGGCGGCCTGTCTTTCCGTCCTAACCGATCGGAAGTTTTTTCAGGGGCATCTAGATTTTCTAAAGAAAATCAGAGCGGCAGGTGTCGCTATCCCTATTTTAAGAAAAGACTTTATCGTCGATGAGTATCAGCTCTACGAGTCGCGGGCTGCGGGGGCGGATGCCATATTGCTGATAGTTGCGGCTCTTGCTCCCGATAAACTTAAGGAGCTCTATCTTAAGGCACTTGAACTCAACTTGGACGTCCTAATGGAGGTTCACACGGAAGAGGAGCTGGGCGTGGCCTTAGCCTTGCTGTCTGTCTCCAATCCAGGGACGGCTCGTTCAATTCTTGGTATCAATAATCGTAACCTCAAAAGTTTTGTTACTGAACTTTCCACTACAGGGGAACTAATTGCGGCCATACCTAAGCTGATAAAGGGGTCCAAGCTCCAACCCCTGCCCGCTTCTGTGCCAGTTATTAGTGAATCCGGGATTTACTCCGCTCAGGATATCGTTGGCCTTATCAAAGAGGGAGCCCAAGGCTTTCTCATTGGAGAATCTCTTGTTAAGGTGGGCAGTCCAGGGGAGAACCTCTCCCAGTTAATCAGCGAGACTCAGTCTCTTATAACTCAATCGGGGAAATGAAGCGCCGCAAAAGCCCTAAACAGTTCACTAAGGCGGATTTCCGCGTAAGCAAGGATGGCTTCTACGGGGAGTATGGCGGTCGCTATGCGCCAGAGGTTTTAATTCCGGCGTTAGTTGAACTTGAAGAGAGTTTTTTTGCCGCCAAGCGCGACCGTAAATTTCTCGCTGAGATTGCCGACCTTAATCAGAACTATATCGGAAGACCAAGTCCGCTTTATTTCTGTGAA
>CAYMWO010000083.1:0-12188 GCA_964393905.1 uncultured Bdellovibrionales bacterium
CGTGCTGCATAATGCCCCAATAAATAGCGCTGGAAATATAAAAATTGAATGCGGCTTAGCAGACACAGCAAGGCCAAAACAAACTCCTGCGAGGAGAATTGACACAAGCGGAGTCACTAATGATTCCCTCTTGTCTCCAGAAGTCATAGTTAGAAAAATGAAACCCAACATAATCAAAGCTAATGCTGGGATTTCCCCCAATACCGTTCGGCAATACCAAATAAACCTGGGCGAATAAAAGATTAAAAGAAGCATACCCGCAGGCAACGAAGCCCTTTTGCCAAAAATTCGGCCAGCCAATATCGAAATTGAATACAGAGCCGCGAGGGACCAAAGTGCAATCGTTACTCTCCCGACAACGACACTAATCCCGAAAGTCTTGAATGCAAGAGCAATGGGGATGAGCACGATGGGCCCAACCGAAATATGAGCTCCACGAAATTCATCATATAGTGGCAATCCATAACGTCCGGTCTCGGCCATACTTCGAGCGGTTAGAAGAAACTCTCCCTCATCGTACCAAACCGCGGGCACCAACCCTATTTTTATGGATAAGAGGAAGAGTGCAGGAAATCCGACTAAGATTAACCAAAATATTGAGAAGCGACCCATCAATCTCCAAGATACCTAACAAAATTCTTTAGCTGCTAGGTTAAGAGATTCAACAATATATTGAACTTCCTCCGAATCAAGGCTTGGATAGATCGGCAACCTTAGTAGTCGCCTACTTACACTATCTGTCACCGGTAACTCTGGAATCTCCTCAGATCTTCGTTTCATGTAAGGAGATGAATGTAGTGGTTGGTAATGAAAAGTCGCCCCAATCCCCTTCCTTTTCATTTCAGCCTCTACTCGGATACGGCGTTCCTCGTCTGCAAATAGTAGATAAAAGATATGCCCGTTCGGTTGACACCCAGCCGGGATGACCGGAAGCCGAAAATATCCGAGACTTGCGGAGCTTTTTAGGCCTGCCATGTAGCTTTCAAACACTCTCAGGCGATTGGAGGTTATAAAATCCAAATTCTCTAATTGCGGTATCAATAATGACGCGAGGGGCTCTGCCAGTAGAAAGTTACCACCAATCTCTTGCCAAGAATAACGGGAGATAGCACCTTGAAGAAACCGCACCCTATCCGTTCCCTTATGACGAATCAATTGGGCACGTTCAGCAATCTCATCACTATTGGTCAAAAATGCACCGCCCTCTCCGCAAGTAACATTCTTTGTTTCATGAAAACTGAAGCATCCCACATCTCCCAACGTTCCTAGATGCTTTTTCTCAACATATGCATCAATCCCATGTGCCGCATCTTCAATCACAAAAAGTTGATGTTTGCGCGCGATACTCTTAATCGAAGTCATATCGCAAGCTACGCCTCCATAATGCATAACCATAATGGCTCTCGTTCGTGGAGTAATTGCGCCGGTGATAGATTCGGGATCTATATTTAGCGTATCTTCGCATATATCAACAAAGACCGGGGTAACCCCTGCACGAACTAGCGAAGTAGCAGTTGAGATAAATGTAAAGCTAGGAAGTATAACTTCGTCTCCCGCACTTAAGCCGAGTGACAGAACACTTAATTCAAGTGCCTGTGTGCAAGAGCCGGTTACGAAAGCATACTTACTCTGAGTTCTGTCCGCTATTAAGCTCTCAGCCTGGCGGGAAAAAGGGCCATCTCCGCAAAGATGCCCCTGGGTAGACCAGTCAATCGAACTCGTATTCTTACTTACCGCAAGATAGGGTTTAGTCAGGGGAATCGGGGTCATACTGCCTTTTTTATAAACACTCCGAACATCTCACGCCCGCATGGCAGTGTATCGGAGTGAACAAACTCTGGAAAGCGTGAAAAAAGCAGCTTTAATGACTCCTCGTCGAATCTGTTCCCCTGATATCGGCACTTGCTTCCCACTGGACGTGTTAAAAACTTAGAAAGCCTAGAAAGCAGCGGAACAGCAGAATTAGACAAATTATGAATTGGCTCCGTAATAATTACCTTATGCCTTGCAGCGTTTAGCATGCGGCTCAATATCTGTTCACACTCAGGAAGAAATTGATAAAGACTGGAAGACATAACAATAACATCGCCTGGCGGGATAACATCGGACCAGCAGTCAAACAGTTGTGACTTTAACCCCTGCCTTTCACACTCAGCAACCATCTGTGGGGAGCTATCCAAAGCGAGATAGGTTACATGTTTTTCCTTTAAGCATTCCTTAAATAGTGCCCCATCTCCTGCGCATATATCTACAACGGAGCTGCCTTCGGGAACCTCCTTCGCAATTTGAAAAAACTTGGTCTTATAATCATCTCGGTATAGGCATTTCATCACGAGGCGATACGCCCAAGGATAATTATAAAGTGAAAAATTCAATGCCAAGGTAAAACTCCGACTAGCTCAGTTTATTTGATGAAAAAGTGGCCAAAGAAGAGACGGACTCAGATCGTGCGGCCATTTGTAGCGTAATCCTATCAGAGGGTCCAAGCTGCAGCGGCGAAAGAGACCACGCAATCTGACTTACTATCCACTGCTTGCTGATAATCGATCAGATGTCCAGTGGCTGAAATTCCAGCGCGCTTCATGGACGCAAGCATTGTATAAATCGATGGGAATCCGCAAATACGTCGCTTATCCTGATCTGAGGCTATATGCTCAAATAGTCCTTGCTCATCTCCTTCTAAAACGCAGTCAAGAAGTTCACGATCCCGGAGTTCTAGCTGTTGTAACCCCGTTTCGCTTATTCGTTCGCGATCACCGAAATTAAGCCCCACATGGGCCAGATCCACTCCCCCGTAAAATAGCACTTTTTTACCAGAACTCAGCAAATTCTTGGTTATACCAGACAAACCATCAATAAAGTCGCAAACCTCACTATTATCGATTGGCTGCAAGTGCCCGGCAAGAAAAGGGTGAAATGAGCCCACCAAGATTGGAAGAAGCTCTGGCGGGTTTTCACTGCCGTATCTATGCATTAAGAATGGAAGCTGAAGCTCAAGCGAGTGCTCTCGCTTGTGTAATAGCTCCTCTTTGAATGATCTCTCGCTGCCATAAAATTCTGCAAGTTCATGAATCAAACTCTTTGCTACCGGAACGGTTCCTAATGGAGTCTTAAAGTCCTTATCTGTCAGATGAAAAATGCCCTCTGCCGGTTGGTGGGCAGTGCCCAAAAGTATGATAATATCCGGGGGCTGAGTAACTTCTAGAATGCGATAAGCGGCGGCGTAAGTCTCCCATCCTCGTCTATAATCAATATGCGGACATATCATCGAAATAGTTTTTTGCTCGCCTTTGAGCGAAAACTTCTCGCCGCGAGTAGCGCGAGAAATGTAGTCTATTAACTCATGATTTAGCTGTTGGGGATCGGCTGAATACACAACCCCTGCCAACGCCGCCTCTCGTTCAGGTAGCAATCGATAATCCTCTCTTAACTCACCTAAGCGGGCCCGCGTTCGGTCTGTATCGATCAGATTTAGGGCATCAAGCTCAAGAACTATTCTGTTTAAGAACTCAGCGGTTACCCCGTAAGGAGAACTTTCTGTCAAAATTTCCTGTAAAGTGTGTTGCCCATCAAATCGAGCCAGAATTGGCATAATAGCGGCTGGAATAACTGCTGGCTCAGTGGCTATGCCGAGTGGATCGCGTAATACTATAAATTGGCCGTTATTGGACTCAACACGCTGGATATCTAATGGCCAACGAAGCCTTGGGGAAGACTGGAGCTCTCCGGATAAATTTTTCACTTTGCCAAATAATAAAAATTCTTATGTGGGACACCTTGCCTTTCAAATGTAAGCGTGGCCACACCTTTGTCATCAAGCTCAAGAAATAATCCAGGTAAATCGGCAAAGTCCCGGAAATGCCTACGCCCAATAGCCGTAATTAGATCTCCCCGTTGTAATCCAATTGGGGCGAGCATGCTTTCCAGATTGGATGAGGTAATGGCCACCCCCATAACCTGCTGTTGACCATCTAGTTGGGGTTTTGCTCCCAAATCACCCTTTGATTTTCTGGAAGACAATATTATTTGATGTTCAGATACGACTTCTTCAATTTGCTCCGAACTAAGATAGATATGGTGAACTAGCGGCTGGTTGAAGTCCTTAACTTCCACTCCCCCACTCTCCACGCTAATCTTAAAATCACCTGGATTACGATGATGATTTGTCGCACTATTGCGTTCTGTCTGTAAAAGCTTTGTAGGTGGAGTGGGCTTCCTTGACAATGAGTAGCGGGCCGATTCCTTTTGGGCCGCACATCCAGAGGAAATGAACGCGATGAAGATACTAGCTATTAAAACCAAACGATATTTGCAGGGCAATATTTCAGCCATCAAAGTCACCCATTACGGAACTGAAATTGAAGTAGGCGCCTGAGTTGTCGAGGTAGTCGATGAGTCCAATTGAGCTTTGCTCGGTCTGAGCACGAGACTCCCCACTAAGACTGAGCTGTTTCTCTTCTGCTCCTCCGTTCTTCTCAGCACTACGGTATATGTTCCGGGACCAAGATTGCCATATACAACCTTACCTTCCGCATCGCTAAGTAACGTTTTAACTACCTTGCGAGTTTCATTATCAACGAGGGAGATCTTATATCCATCTACGACCTCTCCACCGCTTTTTAGATAAACTCGCAAATCAGCCCTTCCATCGGCTCCAATATCCAGTTTGCTGGTTTCAAAGGAGTCCCTGTCGGTCACCACAATAGTTTCGGAAGGATCTGCGGCATTAACATTTAATTGAAAAAATATTGCCAACACCAAAAAGCCGCCTAGAATGGCGAAGATTTTTCCTGGGTAAGTCATTATTAAATGCTGAAATTCACGCATACTAGATTCCATTTTAGTCACGGACTGAGGAACTACTTACCATTCTCTTGAGGGAAGACAGTTGTACAACATTAATACTACAGCATTCAAGATAAACTATTAGGGATTTCAGTGAGTTGTAAAAAACCCTGGACCGAAGGGTTGTTTCTTCGGTCCAGGGCAAAACAGAAAAGTTAGGTATACAGGAGGATGAAGCTGACAAGTAATCAGGGAAAAATGTTTGCCTGGAACCCATCACTCATTGCCATTTCGACGGCTCTTCGGAACAGTTATTCACTTATTGTAAAAAATATTATTTTTCATCCAATAACCCGCGGTTATTAGATGATAACAGCGGGCTATTGGAATATACCATTATCTAGCTATTCATTAATGTTTATAACTCGCGCCTTAGCTTGTTCAAATTATATCGCTCACTAACCCAGTTACTAACAGCTGAAGTGTAGCAATAACTTTTCGGGGGATAATTTTAAGGACTGGATTTCACGGAGCGCAGACTCTTGCATGCAAAATTCTTCATAACTCTCAGCAGCATAATTAATTTTGTTTTGAAAAATATTTTGCTCGACCCTTGAAATCAACTGACCAATGTGACAGATAGAATCCTAGAGCGAAGAGAGTATTCGGATTCCTCACGAAACTTCCAGAAGTGTTAAAACTTTCGGACAGTAGATTCAGGGTTCAGCCCTGCCTCGATAAACGGAAGAACCGAATGCTTTGGGTAACCGGCATAACGAATTACTCTCTTTTGGCAAGCTCCTTGAGCATCACTCGGGAAAACAGTGTTAAGCATTAAGGCGGCAACTCCTTAACTTAGCAGGAAACAAGAGGGAGCGATTTCCAGGTAACTGGAGATTGTATCAATGAGTCCGCTGGCTCCATGTGAGTCAGCCCAAAAGGGCATAAGACGGCTGTGTTCTAAGCTTCGGTTTGGGGGAACGTAATGGCCTTAGGGTTGGTGCGTCCTTTGCAAATCTAAGGTGAAAAGCTGCTGCCCTCAAAATCCGTAGCCTTTCACCATGTGCGCGGCGCTGCCAAAAGCTCGTCGCGCTTTTTTTTGCGTTTTCTAATGCTCCGCTGACGGTTTCCCCGCCTTCTTTTTCTTCTTCTTTTTCACAACATAATCTTCGGGAACAAAGTCTCCAAACACCACATAAAGTTCCTCGACTACGGCCATATTTCCTTCGGCAAAGTATCGTACAGCTACCTTATCTCCTCGTTCAATCCAATCGATATCACGCCGCACACCATCAACCGTGAATTTAGAAGATCGATCGACAAAAAACATTTTCTTCTTATTGTTGCCGCCAATAGGTCTAACAATCAGCGAAAATTTCTGTGGATGAATAAAAATGAGATTTCCATAAAACACCCCGGCAATTGTCTCAGCAGTTGCAGATTTGGAGGGACTAACAGCTGACGAATCGACACCGGTGGTTTCGGAATTTGAAGTGTTTTCGTCTTGGGCTCGAACTAAAGTGATCGCGCCAGAAAAGAGTAAAAAAAGAAAGCACCCAAGCAATTGGAAAATAAATTCTGTCCGCTTAACCATGGCCCTTCGGGTCTGTCCATCTATGATCCGGAGATTCGTTCTCACCTCTCCCTGCCCGATCCCAAAACAGCCAGATTATCGCCAACAAGGCGATAACGATGGCCAACGAAATCAAGATAGTTGTAACAACAGACATGTGTACCCAGCTAAGTATTATCCTAACTGCAAGCTAGCACATCTAAGCGGGCAGCGGAAACAAGATAGCAGGTCCAACTTAGTAACTGCTTTGTGCTAATTTCAGCCCTTACTGGAGTCAAACCCAACCTGCTCCTTTAGGGCCTGACGCAGGCGAGAACTTACCTCAGGTGGAATGGGTGCGCTGTTAAGCGTCTTGGCGATCTCAAGTATATTCCTAAGATCATAGATGAGAGATGAACATGTCGTACATCCTTCAACATGGAGTAAGATGCTTTCAGAAATCTCAGAATCAAGCTCTTTATCTAGATAGAGTGAGAGATACTCTTCAACAGTTGCACAATTGAGCTGCCCGGTATTTCCAAATTCAAATGATTCGCGGTTCGATGTCATAGCAGAGTTCTTCATTTTTTCGCCTACCTTAGAGCATTATTGGTCTAAAACCTTGACCAACCTTAAACTGCCAAAACCCGCAAAACCGTATTCCCATTCAGATTGCCGGGAGCGAAAAAGGATTCCGAATCGTTTAATTCACATAAATATCAGGAAGTTATCAGCAAATAAAAAGTACTTTTTAGAGGGTCAATTCACGAATTTGTATCCCACTCCATGCACGGTAAGAATATGCCTTGGCCGATCCGGCGTTTCTTCCACTTTCGCCCTTAGTCGGGCGATAAAGTTATCGACTGTGCGTGTTGTGGGATAGCTATTATAACCCCAAACTTGATCAAGAAGTTGATCTCTTGTCACCGGTACATCTGGCTGATTAGCAAGGAATCGAATCAATTCAAACTCCTTTGCCGAAAGAATTATATCCTCCTCTCCGCGACGTGCACGATATGTACGAAAATCTATCCAAACTTCACCAAATCTTAGTTCTTCCTTAGAGCCCGAACCATTTTCAGCTTTTGGGCTCTCATCTCTCAAATTAGCACGGCGAAGTAAGGCCTTAATTCGCGCGAATAGTTCTCGCATGCCAAATGGCTTAGTCAGGTAATCATCCGCTCCTAGTTCAAGACCCACAACCTTATCAACTTCCGATCCCTTAGCTGTGAGCATAATAATCGGGATATTAGGAGCGAGAATTCTAATCTGACGGCAAACTTCAAGCCCATCAAGACCAGGCATCATAACGTCTAGTATAACCAAGCTAGGAGATTCGGTCTTAAAGGCCTCCACTCCATCAATACCGTTATCCCGCGTGACGACGTTATACCCTTCAAAAACAAGATTATCTTCAAGCGCCGCTCTCACAGTGGGCTCATCCTCAACTACCAATATTTTTGCCGCCCCCTCAGACATGCTTAATCCCAAAAAAAACTAAATAATTCGTTAGACCCAACAAAACTCAGAAGTTCCATTATAAAGCAGTACCAACGCTCTTTCCACCTTCAAGACCGGTTATCGTGGGAAGCGTGATCTCAAAAGAATGCTCGATACAGGAGTCTCGTTTCGTTGTAAGCAGCTAAAAACTTAGTGAAACTCTGAATCCCTGAACTTGCCTCACCAAGAGCAGCGATAAGTCCGGTCGGCTTCTTCTTACGAACAAGCTCTGGCTTCCCAGTTCCCCCACTAAGACCTAGTGCCACCTCCCCGGCTCGAGTTAGATCTCCGACTTCATCTGCGAGGCCTATCTTAACTGCTTCCTCGCCGATTATTATTCGACCGTCAGCAAAGGCCCGCACCTTATCCTCTGGTAAGTTACGTCCGACGCTAATTGTTTTTACAAACTGTTGATAGGTGGCGTCGACTATACCCTGCAAAAGAGTCTTATCCTCTGCTGTAACAGGGCGAAATGGTGAACCTGCATCCTTATATTGACCGCTTTTAACGACCAACATATTGACCCCGAAACGATCCATAATAGACCCAACATTTGGCATCATCATGATCACCCCGATAGAACCCGTCAGTGTTCCGCCGTTAGTAATTATCTTTTTACATCCCATGGCAGCGTATAGCCCGCCAGAGGCTGCAATACTTCCAAGTGAGCACACGATTGGCTTCTTTTCATTGGCTAAGCGAATTGCTTGATAAAGTTCTTGCGAGGCACCGACAACCCCTCCAGGAGAATCAATGCGAACTACTATCGCATGAATCTTTTCATTTTCTAGAAATTCATCTAGCTCCTTTTTGAATTCACTTGATTCAAAGATCTCTCCAGTAAGTGATACTACCCCGACCGCATTTTCAGTTTTGATTTCAACCGGCTCCTTAGATTCAAAATTCGGCCGGAATCCCCATATAAGAGCTAAAACCCCCAGGAAACACAGGAGTAGCACTGAGGCAAAGCCCCATCCAATTGTCACCATCAACTTGTTCAGAATCCGCATATTAGCCCTTAAGCCTTCTTAAATTCGAGCAAGCAGTTGCTCAAAATATCCTCACCTGAATCTGAGCGAAAATAGCAGTTTCTCCGGGCTGCGTAAAAGACTTAAAGAATTCAACAAAATAGGTCGATATTTGCTTTGGAACTACGGGCTTGGCCTCCTATGACTACCCAGATCGTTAACTCTGATCCGACAGCCTTACGTCAGATCAAGGTCGATAACTCCCAAATTAAGGGGCGCACGCTGGCTAATGTCGCAATCGGGGATGTCCTAAATTTCAGCGTCAAGCAAGGCCCGGCCGGGCAGCAGCGCATGCTAGCGCTTCAAGGTCAGCTTATTAACGCCCAACTCCCCTCAAATCTCGAGGTTGGGGATAATATCGTAGCAACTGTCTCAGAGGCAGCTAATAATCAGCTGCTATTAAAGATTCTCCAGATTTCAAAACCCAACCAAGCGGCTGGCATCTCGCAGACAAATTCGCTCAGAGCACAGCTCGAAGAACTAATTAAAGCAAGTAACGTCCCCGCACTCCAAGCCCTACCGATATTTTCGCTGCCAGATGATCTTAGCACACTGGACCCACGCAAAGTCGGATTGCAGAAACTACTATCTGTATTGAATAGCACAGAGAAACTGACTGATCCCAGGGTCGCTTTATCCGAGCTAATATCAACTGCCGACGGAACTCTCGCAAGCTCCCTCAAGGAATCCGCAGCACTAATTAGATCATTCGTCGGACAACAGCCACTCACTACAGAGGAAAAGCTGCTCCGAGCCCTTAAGGGCGAACTAAAAAACCTTCTTGAGAGCTCTGATGATAATTTTGAAAGCGCAAAGCTTATCAATTTGATGACGGGTGTTTTAGGAAAGGAACTTACTCCAAAGTCCGTCACTCTAATTTCTGACCTAATAAGCGACCGATTCCTTCATGCCAAGGATGATAAGCTGGGAGCATCCGCCGAAAAAGAACGACAGATTTTGGTGAAAGTATTGGGCGAGCTCAGAAAAGCCAGCTCAGAGCCAGCAAATAGTCGTGAAAGTATTGAAAAAGCCCTTTCACTTATCACGGCCTATGAAAACGAGAACGGAATCAAAAAGATTGATGCAAAAACAGTATCCGATCTTCAGCAGCTCGCCATGCGACTAGACCAAATGGCAGGAATTCAAGAAACCTTAACTCAGCTGAATCCAGTAATGCAGGCGCTTGGTGAGCCGGCGCTACTACTATTTCCGTTTCTTTTTCAGGGTCTCGTTTCGCACAGTGAAATTACTGTCGACTCTCGCTCTGGTAAAAAGAAAAAGGGAGAGTCCGAATCCGAGGATAGTAAGGGTTCGAAGAGGAACACCGAACCCTATCAAAGAATTCAGGTAACAGTTCCTTTGCCATCTATGGGACTAGTCGACGTAGATATTGCCCATCGACAAAAGGAAATCCTGGTTCGCCTGACTGTTGAGAAAAACGACGTTGGCTCATTCTTGCTTGAACATCTTGAACATTTAAGCCCCATTCTAAGAAATCTTGGTTTTGAGAGCGCCGAACTCGTCGCCCATATTGGAAGAACTAGTGATCAACTACCTGCGTGGTCATTGGGATTACAAAGTAGCCGAGCAATAATCGCATAAATTTTAATATTGCGATGCGGAATCAACTCGCAATATCTAGAATCTGCTCCAGATCCATGCGCTCAGATTCTAAAATAAAAGCTTCAAGAACATCCGCAACACCCGTTTTGCCCCAGGCGTAACTCGCTCTCTATTAAACGAGTCTCCAAGTTGGCGAATAATTTCAGCCCGCGTGGGATAGGGATGTATAACGCTCGAAAGCGATCCGAGCGCAATTCCACGTTCCATCGCCAGAGTTATCTCATTTATCATTTCCCCGGCATGAGATCCCACAATAGTAGCGCCATGGATTTTCCCTGACTTGGGATTAACAAAGACTTTAGCAAAACCCGAAAGGTCGCTCTCAACCCTTGACCGATCAACTTCTGCAAACTCCCTTTTTATTAATTTAAATGGCCTGCCAATTCTCTTAAGTGCCTCCTCGTTTAACCCTACCGTAGCCACTTCCGGTTGAGTGTATGTGACCCGTGGAACAACTAGAGCCGTCCACTTTTTTCTTCCAAGAAAAAGGCTATTTTGAATGGCAATTCTTGCTGTTGCATCCGAGAGATGAGTAAACTTCTCATGCATGCACACATCTCCCACAGCAAATATTCGGCGGTTTGTTGTCATGAGTCGCTCGTCAACTTTTATTCCGTGCCTACTATCATAGGCAACACGCGCGGCTTCCAGGTTTATTCCCGAAACATTTGGCTCTTTTCCTGCTGCAATTAATATGGCCTCACACTCAGAGCGCGACCTATCCCCCCCGCACTCATACTCCACCATCTTTAGGCCTCCATTTTGGATAACCCTTTTAATGTTGGCATTACGGACAATATTTACACCGTTCGTAGAGAGTACGCTGAACACTAATTCGGAAACTTCAAGGTCTTCCTTTGAAAGAATTCGCGAGCCACGAGTTAGAAGGGTTACCTGGGAGCCAAACAGCGAGAACGCTTGGGCCAGTTCACAACCAATTGGCCCTCCACCAAGCACAACTAGTCTGGGAGGAAGTATTTTAAGAGAAAATATAGTCTCATTTGTAAAATAAGGAGTATCTTTTATCCCTGGAATTTCCGGAATTGTGGCGTGACCACCTGTGGCGATTATCGCTCGTTTAAAGTGCAGAACTTGACCTCCGACTTCGATAGCCGAACTACTAACAAATCTGCCTTCACCTAAGAATAGATCTACACCTAAGGATGTAATACGAGCTGCGGAATCATTTGTGCTGATCTCGGAGCGAATGCGCCTCATCCTCTCCATTATAAATGGGAAATTAGAAGTAACCTCCTGAGTTGATATTCCAAAATCTATTGCCCGCTTAATTTCGCTCAGGTAGTGCGACACACACAATATGGCCTTTGAAGGCACACAGCCTACATTTAGGCAGTCACCACCTAGAAGGTTTCGTTCAACAAGTGCCACCTTCGCACCCAGCCCTGCCGCCCCTAGGGCTGATACCAGACCCCCAGCCCCGGCTCCAATAACAGCCAAATCATATTTTTTCGCAGGTTTCGGATTAACCCAATCAAGAGGCGCGACATTAGATTCTAATAACTGATTATATTTGTCATAGGGTTCAAGAATCGGATTTGGCATTTTAGTTGGGCTCGAGTTGACCACGAAATTTTCGGGAGATAAAGAAGAGTAAGATAATAATTCCAAACGCAATTGAGATAAGTATCCACGACACCTTTCCGTTCACCAGAGCGTCGTAGACTACATCACCACCCACT
>CAYMWO010000084.1:0-12125 GCA_964393905.1 uncultured Bdellovibrionales bacterium
CTTCGAGTCCCCTCTTCTTAGCACCACTCTCTATTATCGCCGCCTTTTCTCTAAGCTTGGCCATCACCGCCCCTCTCTGCTCCGGCGTTAGCACCGCCTGAGCCAGAAGCTTCAGCAAAGCCAACACCCGATACCGATCCAGAAGCGGCTCTAAACGTGAGAGCTGATCACTATGCCCCCCAGTCTTTCGCACCAGCACTTCATCCAAAAGTCCGATTTGATGTTGGCAGGTGATTCTAAGCCAAAGATCGTAATCCTCACAGGCGCGAAACCGCTCGTCAAAGCCTCCGACTTCACAAATAAGCTCACGCTCCAAAATCACGGCCGATGGGCTTATCACACACAGCTCTAACGAGCGCTCAAACGCTTCGCCGTCTGGCATAGCGTGGCGCTCCTTTTGGTTCACCAACACACCGTTTCTAATCCACTCCTCCCGGCATTGGGCTAGTCGGTAATGAGGATGTGTCTCAAAGAACTTCACCTGTCGGGCAAGCTTTTCCGGGAACCAGCTGTCGTCCGAGTCCAGAAACGCCAGATACTTCCCCGATGAGAGAGCCACGCCGGCATTTCTCGCAGCCGAGACACCCTGGTTACTTTCCAGCCGCAGATACTGCCCTCTTCGAGACTCAACTAACTCCCGCACGGTCTCTAACGGCACACTCGAACCATCATCGACCACAATCAGCTCATAGTCCGTAAAGCTCTGCGCCAGCACTGATTGCACCGCTAAGAGCAGCAGCTCAGGCCGATTGAAAACTGGGATTATGACTGAAACGTGAGGCATCTCAGAGAAGCAGGCGGCAGACCGTATCGCGTAGCTCATCAGCGCCGGTCTTGTGCTTTCCAACCAGGGCCGTGGAATAGATTAGCTCAGGTGAGATGGCGAGCTCTTTCGCAGTCTTTCGCTTTTTCTCGGCGAGCTCGTTTCGTGAGATTTTATCCGCCTTAGTTAAAACCAGATAAAATCCCCCATCGCGTCCCAGCTCTGTAATCCAGCGCTCCTCCTCGCCAATCTCCCGTCGGCTATCAACCAGGAGTAATACTGCTCTTAAAGTCTCGCGCTCTAGCAGATAGCGTTTAATTAGCTCTGGCCATTCGGCTTTAATTTTGGCCGCAACTTGTGCAAAGCCGTAGCCCGGCAGATCAACAAGATATCCCTCTTTCCTGTAAGACTGCTCCTCTTCGTCGAGAATAAATTCGATTTGAAAATAATTCAGCGCCTGAGTCCGCCCCGGGGTGCGGCTGGTCCGCGCCAAGCTTTGGCGCTGACAGATTGTATTAAGCAGTGAGGATTTGCCAACGTTTGAGCGCCCGATAAACGCCACCTCTGGCAGCGTTGGCGGCGGGAGGTCTCGCAGGCCTGGTGCGGTCTTAATAAACTCCGATGCTACTATCCGGGATTTACCGCTCTCCATTATGGCCTACTTAACCCGCAGCTGGGTTTTTAGCTGAGTAAGCTCAGCGGCAATCTTTTTCTGGCCCGCCATCAGGCGCACCACAAAAAATACCACCAATAACCAGATGGCGCTGTAACCAAAAAATAAGCTGTTATATGTGTCTGGGGTTTCCATCAAAACTCCTAACTTTCCTTTCCAATTTCAAGTTCAGTCAAAGTCTCCCGCAGGAGAAGCTGCGTAAGCTTTACTACCCACAACCACAGCGCAAAGACACAGACCGCGCAGATTGCGACTATGAGCGCATATACATATCGACTATCTCTTAGCCCTTGTTGCGCCACAACCTCGGGATGCAGCTGTTCGGCATGCGAAACAAACTTAATCGAGAACATCACAATCGGCACATTCACCGCAGAGACAATTCCCAATACTGCAGCGAACCCCGCCTGCCGATAGTCCCCCGCAGTATAGCTCCTAAGTAATAAATAGCTAAATAGGATGAGCCACAGCACCAAGAACGATACCAGCCGTGGCTCCCAACGCCACCAGGTGTTCCAGGCTGAATGCCCCCAAATCATCCCCGAGACGAGCACCATAGAACACAGGAGAAAACCCACCCCCGCCGCAGCTTCCGCCATCAGGTCCCATTCCCGCTCCCGGCGGACTAAATAGACAACGCTACCAACTAACAAGAACCCGATCATCAGGTATGAAGCTAAAGCAGCGCCCACATGGAAATAGAAGATCTTCTGCACCGCCCCCATCACCTGCTCCGCAGGCGCCACACAAAAAACCATGTAATTTGCGGCTAGCACCAAAAGCAAACTCAAGCCCGGTAACACCACCCGTGGAATCACTCCACCCGTCAGGTAAGTTAAATTGATATAATCCTTAACTTTCATCTAGCCCTCAACCGTATATTCAAAAAGGGATACCCCGCAGGTAAGTGCAATCACATCAAACACACACACCAGCACAAACCAGAACTCTCCAAACCAGATGCTTCCAGACTCCAACACTCCCTGAGTTAGAAACACCCCGCCCGCTAATAAGGGAAGGCAGAGCGGAAAAAGCATCAGAGGCAGAATTATCTCCCGCCCGCGGGTAAGCACGGCAATCCCCGCCAAGAGCGTTCCCAGCGCCACAAAGCCGATACTCTCTAATAGCCCCAGCAACAACAACAGCGGCAATTTTGAAAAAATCTCTACCCCAAAGAAAAGTCCGTGCGCCAAAGTGATAAAGAAAAAGAGACAGAAGACAAACAGCAAATTGCTAAAAAACTTTGCCAGATACACCGCCACAGGCGAAACGGGCGAGAGCAGCACCCCGAGCAGCGCCTTATTCTCCTCCTCCTGCACAAACGACTGATTCAAGCCGATAACCGCTGAAAACAGAAACGCGACCCAAATTACCCCCGGGGTCAAAAGCAGCAGCTCGGTCTCGCCGTAACCGGTGCGCCGAAAGGAAAACCCAGCGACAATCTCCACCAATAGCGCGAAGCCAAAGCTCGAAATCAGTGTCTCCTTAGCGCGAGTAAGCTGCCGCAGGTCTTTTCGGAGAAGCAAACCAAAGGAGTTCATGCGGCCCTCCCGGACTCTAAGATAACGGAGATACCCACATGACTCGCAATGAAATCCGGCTCGTTCGTCGACATAATCAGCGTCCGCCCGGAGCCCAGGTGAATCCGTAACAGCTCCAGCACGGCCTGCCTTCCCTCTGGGTCCAAGTTTGCAAGTGGCTCATCTAGCAGCAACAGCTCCGGATGGTGCAACATAGCCCGCATAATCGCAGCGCGCTTTGCCGTCCCCTGGGAGCATTCAGAAATTCGCAGATTAAAGAACTGTGTCAGCCGTAGCTCCGCCCCGAAGCTTTCAATCCGCTCAAAGCTATCGCTATCTCGATACAGACCGCAGACAAGCTCGAAATTCTCCCGCAATGTAAGCCCAGCATAGAAAAAGCTTTCGTGCCCCAAAAAGCCAATCTTCTGCTGCCGAGCCCGCGATCCTCGACTGGATGGCGAAAGCGCCTCCCCATCCAATACTATCTCTCCGCTATCAGCTCTAAGAGCTCCAGCGATGCAACTTAACAGCGTGGACTTCCCCGCACCGTTTCTTCCCAAGAGCAGCACGCTCTCTCCACGATTCACGCTAAAGGTTAGGTTTGCCAGGGCAGCCTTTGTGCCGAACCGTTTAGAGAGCGAGTTTATTTGAAGATAGGACATCTAATATTCTCAGGAGAGACGCTCAACTTCCGAAAGGAGTTTGGCCGTATCCGCTAGTAGCTCCGAACGGCTGCGCTCGTAATCCTCTACGGAGATTTTTCCCGCAACAAAATCCTGCTCCAGCTCCTCCAGCGCGAGGAAGCTCTCCTCTTTTCGGCACTGAGCATCCATCAATAATTCTGGCAATAATTCTGGCCCAGAACCCACACCCGAATCAGTTTCACCCAGCGCGCCGCTAAAAAACGGCTCAAGCACCACCCAGCTCGCAAGGAGCGCCAAAATAAAGCTTACGACCGTCAGGACTTGTGGGAGCATCTCTAAACCTCTCGCGCCGTATTAGGGAGCTTGACTCCAGCACTTGCCAACTTCCCGCTTACCTCAAGTGGAGCTCCTTCCCGAAGTGCGCCTGAAATTACGATTACCGCTCCCAGCATTACCACCACCCCACCAAACCATAGCCAAACCTGGAGCGGATTAACAAAGGCCTTAAACGCAGCACTCGCAGTTTTGAGATCGATATTATCCTCCTCGCCAGAACCGGGTGTCGCATCAAGCCCAGCCAGCGCCAGATACAAATCGTCCCGAGGAGTCATACGAATATCAACCTCAGTAGTAGACTCCTCGCTAGCAAAATAATACCGCCGTTCAGGGCGAAGTGCGGCCAACCGCTTTCCGTCCCGGGCATCGAAGACCTCAATATTTGCAACGAGCTCTTCGTAATTAGGGAATCGTCGGGATTCCAGTGAAACTAAATTCAGTCTGTAACGAGAGAGTGTGTAGCTCTCGCCTGGCTTTATCGAAAAATCTCGCTCGACCTTATAAACCATCGAGGCTGTAATCGAGATGGCCATGATGGCAATCCCTAAATGCACCACTAAACCACCGTAGCGCTGCGGGCGGCGACGAAGTAAGTCGACAATACCAGCCCCCACCTTCTGGCCCGTGATTTCACGCCGCGCTTTGGCTCCCCGCCTAAACTCACTCGAGACGCTAGCCATCGCAAAGACAGCCAAACCAAAGCCCAGGGCCGCTTCGAGCCTCGCGGGATCTATCCAGAGAAAGAGCAGGGTCACTAACGATCCGCTGATAAACGGAACGGCAAACACTCGACCGAGCTGCCGCACTGAGTTTCTCTTCCAGGCAATCAGTGGACCGGCTCCCATTAAAAAGATGAGAATCAAAAACAGCGGCACGTTAACTTGGTTAAAAAACGGCGGCCCGACAACGCTCTTCTCTCCCGTAAGCGCCTCACTAAAAACCGGATACATTACCCCCCAGAATGTAGCAAAGCAGATGGCCAGCAGAATCAGATTATTAAAGAGAAATGCCGCCTCGCGGGAGAGGTAGCTCTCAAGCCTGTTCTCAGCGCGAAGCGATTTAAAGCGCCAGACCATCAGCACCAAGGACAGCACCGCCACAGTTCCCAAGTAGGCGAGAAATACCCAGCCCACATCGGTCTCGGCAAAGGCGTGGACACTCTGCACAACCCCGGAGCGGGTAAGAAACGTTCCGAAAACAGCCAGGCCATAGGTCAGCACCGCAAGAAACACATTCCAGACTTTGAGCATTCCCCTTCGCCCCTGCACCATGATGGAATGAAGAAGCGCGGTCCCTGTGAGCCACGGCAGAAAGGAGGCGTTCTCCACCGGATCCCAGGCCCAGAATCCGCCCCAGCCAAGTTCAATGTAGGCCCAGTTTCCTCCGAGGATTATCCCGATGGTCAAAAACGCCCAAGCAATCAGTGTCCAGCGGCGGGTGACTCTAGTCCAGGTGTCGGAGAGGTCTCCGCTAAGTAGCGCCCCTAAACAAAAAGCAAACGGCACAACAAAGCCAGTAAACCCCAGATAAAGGCTCGGCGGATGTATTAGCATCGAGGGGTTCTGCAGCAGCGGGTTTAGCCCCCGCCCGTCCGTGGGCACAGCACCTCCCGGTATTAAACGAAAGGGGTTCGTGAGAAAGAGAACAATTGTAAGGAAAAACAGGTTCGAACCATTTAGAATTGGAAGGCTCCAAGCTAACAGCCTTCGCGGCACTGAGTGGGAATAATAAACGGCGCACGATGCGTAAAGTGTACCAAGCACGGCCCAGAGCAGCATTGAGCCATCCATCCCACCCCAAACAGCCGAGATTAGATAGGCCGAATGCATGGCATTATTGGAGTGCCGCCAGACATAGTTGTAACGATAGTCATGCCCCAGAAAAAGCACCGCTAGCGAGACAAGAGAGAGAATCGAAAAAAGCGTGACTAAATATAGAGCGTTTCTCGAGGAAAAAACTAGCCGTTCCTTCTGGCGCAGACCGCCAATTACGCCAACCAACATTCCGTAAAGGGCAAAGAGCCAGGCGCAGACAAGTGCAAAGTGACCGATATCAACCATAACCTGCTAACCTAACTATTCTCTGCCTTATATTCTGATGGGGGCACATACTTTGAAGGGCACTGCGTGAGCAGAGTTCGCGCTTTAAACTTCCCCTCGGCGAAATCCCCCTCGAGAATTACATCCCTCCCCGCTTGAAGCGTATCCGGCTTTATCCCTGGATATTCAACCTGAATCTTAGCCTGCCCAGCCGAATTAGCTCCGCTAGCGGGCGTTCCAACTCCGCGCACAGTAAATGATACCAGAAAACTGGGGTTCGTTTGATAGCTGATACTCTCCTCTGTCACGCGAGCCCCGAGCCGGATGTTCTTATAAGGCTCCTTCGAAGCTGCCAACTCTTCGACTGTAACAACCGCCTTAGCGGTATTTAACACGGCACTGTAGATTAACACCCCCAACGCGGCACAAATTACAAACGCTGCAACAACAAACCGTCTATGCATGAAAGTTTCCTTAAGTTACCTAAAGCTACGGACGCCTGGTGGACTCCAACGGCTTCAGCACACTGATTCCCAAAGCCTTCTTTGTCTCGTCAATTTTTGTATCGATATGATCTGTCAGCCAGTTTTGGTCCCACCACTCTATTGGACGAACCGGTATGCCGTGTAAGCGAAATTCAAAATGCAAGTGATCACCGCCAGCAAGCCCTGTCGCTCCCGTGTTTCCTATTATCTGATTCTGCTCAACCCGATCCCCTTCATGAACAGCAATTGCAGAGAGGTGTCCATAAAGGGTCGAAAGTCCAAAGCCGTGGTCAATCACTACCGTTTTGCCATAAATCCCTAAACTATCAGCGAAGATCACAATTCCGCTGTTTGACGCCTCAACCGGCAAATGCGGAGTGGCCGCAAGGTCGACTCCGTAGTGATCTGAGCGCCCGGCATCCAGCCCCATATAGGAATAGTATCTGTCCTCAGCGAACTGCGAGCGCTGAGATGCACCCGATAAACGGGTAAAGCGCGCGGTCCAAAACCGCGACTGCTTCGGCTGCGCTAACAAAGAAACTAGCGACTGCTGAATAAGCTCTCGGTAATTCTCATTTACAACCCTAAATCGCTGAACCAGCGCCTCATCGGTCTCGGCATTCTTCAACGCCTCAAATTTGCCTGCGTCCTTTGCGAGCTTAAGATAATCGGCAAACAGCTCCGCCACCGGGCCTGTCAACAGCTCTCTCGTCAGTTCAATCTTCTCCACCGGCTGTTTAAACGGCTTTATCCGATAATACATTCCGGCAGTTGTCATATTGCCAACGGAGTCCCGCGCAAAAATCCGCATCTGATCTTTCTTGGGATCAAACCCGACCGGAATAGGAAAAAAGGTAAAGTAAATATCCGGCCGCCCTTCGAAGTCTTTGTCCAGGTTCTTGGCCTGAAACCCGGGAAACAGCCCCTCTCCGACCTTGATTCCACTAAACGCGGTGTCGCTCTCCACTAGCCGGTAGAAAACAAGCTCGGCTCCGCCCACGACAGCGTTATGTTGTGTAGTAACGACCTCGATCTCAGGCCTTTTGTAATCAACCTTGAGATCCAGCGTTGCCTGTGCCCGGTTGCTCCAAAAGCTTCGGTCAAAGGCCGTAATAAGCAGTCGTGCGCTCCCTTCCCTAAGCCCACTTTTCTTACCGGGAATCTCCAGGCTCACAACGTCATCCGTGGCCCGCTCCCCATGATAATCTTTTTTCAGAAGATCTTTTACCTCACCGTCCTGCTCACTGCGGACAATCACCTCATCTAGCCCCGCGCCCTGATCGGCAAGTTGGAACTTAATAATCAGCGTATCCTCCCCAAGGCCAACCGGCGGGTTGGGCACATTAATTGTCGGGTTGGTTTTTTCTAATAAGTTTAACGCGACATCAGTCCAGCCAAAGTAGGCGACCGGTGCAACCACCAGCAGCGCAACTAAAACCACTACGCGAATAAATATCTTAAGCGGAGAGGTCCTCTCGCGACGACGCGATCCAAACGCTCCAAAGTCCTCTTTTGACTTAGCCATCTCTCTCCACCTTTAAAGTTCCAGCTACAGATGCTCTGCCTTATTCTTAACTCAATTACTAACCTGAGACGATATCTTCAATCTCCTCGATCTCCAACTTCTCGGAGAGATAACTTTTGAGGTTATCTTTTAGTCGACTTTCAATCTGGCGAATGCGCTCCCGACTGAGACCAAAATCATCGGCAATAACCTGGAGCGTAACCGGGTCCTCGGTAAAAAGTCTGCGCTCGATGATCGCCCGCTCTTTGTCATCCAGCCCCTTTTTGAATTCATCTAGAGCTTCACGAAGTGTCGCGGAGAACTGCTCGCGAACGACTGTGTGTTCTGCGCTTTCGCTACCATCTGAGAGCGTACTTAAGAGGTCAGCTCCCTCCTCCCCATGCCGATGCGCCCCACCGAGTGGGGCATCAACGCTTAGCTCGGGCAGCCCTAGCCGCTGCTCCATCTCAATTACCTCAGACTCCTTTACATTCAAACGGCTCGCAAGGAGTTTCGCCTCGGGCGCAAAGCCCTCGGACTCTAAGCGCTCTTTTTCTTTCTGCAAATTAAAAAACAATTTCCGCTGTGCTTGAGTAGTGCCGACTTTTACCAGTCGGATATTGTTAATGAGGAAGCGCAGCATATACGCCCGCACCCAATAAACAGCATAGGAGGGAAATCGAATCCCGCGAAACGGGTCATACTGCTTAACGGCCTCCATCAGGCCAATATTACCCTCTTGGACGAGATCTAAAATGTTCTGCACATTCCGCTGATACTCGCGGGCAATCATCACCACTAGGCGGAGGTTCGCCAGCACTAGTTTATAACCGGCGACCTTGTCTCCCTGCTGAAAATACTTAACAGCAAGTTGGTGCTCTTCCTCGCGGGAGAGTGTGGGAATGTGCTTAATTTCTGAGAGATAGCTCTCAAGCGGATCGTAGCGAACAAGCTCGCCTGAGCTACTACGAGCGCCATCTGTTGAGCCCCGAGCAAAATCCTCAAGAGCACGCTCGAGATCTAGCCCATCAGACTCGACAAGCTCCCCAGTAGGCGGAAGAACGCCTTCGTCTTCCTCGACTAATTCTGGGACCACTTCTGGCGCTTTCTCCTCGCCCATCACCTTAAATCAATCCCCTATTTAAATTTGAACTTGCGGCCGAATTGCTAGCAGCATTGCCATTTACAAGGTGGGCTCCGATATTTCGCAACAGTGAAATAGACGAAACCACAACCGTCACCGCGGTTTCAACACGCAAAATCCGCGCCCCAAGACAAAAGGTCTCAAACCCGCAATCCTCGAATTGCTTAACCTCGGCATCTGTCAGCCCACCTTCAGGACCAATAACTATTGTCACCGGAGCGGCAGACAGCTGCTCTGTCGATTCGCCCCTTGCGATAAAGTGCTCCGCCAACCCCATTCCAGATCGGGGATGCGCAAGCAGCAGACGGGTTTTCGCTCCGACAAATTCAGTTAACCCCTCGGCGATAAATTTGCGCCAATCGGAATGGACTGTAACAAGCGGGAGGGACGTCGCCACTCCCTGCTCAAGACCGAGAATTAAATGCTTTTTTGTATTCTCGGGATTAATCACCAGCGATTGAAAATAACTTTTCTGCACCCGCTTGGTGCTAATTAACGCCAGACGAGTTACGCCTAATGTGGCAACGGTTTGAAAGATCCGCTTCAACATCTGCGGCCGAGGCAGAGCTAAAATCAGGTTTATCTCTGGGGGTTGCGGAAGTGTTTCCGTAAGTTCGAGGGCAAACCGCACCCCATCATCGCCAATTGCTAACACCCGCCCCAAGCCGACTTTTCCGTCAATCTCGCCGACACGAAACTCGTCTCCTGGTTGTGGCTGGTGCAGCTCGATAAAACCCCGAGCTTTTTCACGATTCATTACGGCTAAGGAGGCATCCGTAATCTCATTTCTCTCAAAAATAATTAGGTTCATCTACAAAAACAGGGTTATATATGCGAATAAGGGCTCGTAATTTCCCGCAAGATATCGTAACCAATGAAAAAAAGCGATATCAGGGGGCGCGCTTGAGGGCCCTGAACGAGCCCGTAGGGTTAAATAAACCCTTAGAGATATTAGACAGGCTCGCAGAGTTACAAATTAAGGCTTTAGGTTAACCGACATTAATACTATGGAACCCACACCAAGCGTCACATCACTCGATACGATAGTTTCACTCGCCAAGCGCCGTGGGTTTATCTTCCCCTCTAGCGAGATCTACGGCGGCCTAACTTCGGTCTATGACTACGGTCCCCTCGGAGCTGAGTTAAAACGAAACGTTAAGGACGCGTGGTGGCGCGCGATGGTTCACCGGCGGGATGATGTTGTCGGGCTCGACGCCTCTATTATCATGCACCCTAAAGTCTGGGAGGCCTCGGGCCACGTTGCTGGGTTTCATGATCCGCTAGTTGAGTGCTCCGCCTGTGGACTCCGGGTGCGACAAGATCACCTCGACCAAGCTCCGGTTAAATGCGCAAAGAACGCAAAAGACGGGCACATCTGGGGCGAGGCGCGGATGTTTAACCTGATGTTTAAGACACACTTAGGACCTGTCGAGGACTCGGCAAACATCGTCTACCTTCGACCGGAGACAGCGCAGGGGATATTTGTGAACTTCCCCAACGTAGTTGATAGCACCCGCGTTAAGATTCCCTTCGGCATTGCGCAACAGGGAAAGTCCTTTAGAAATGAAATCACCACCCGACGTTTTACCTTCCGCACCTGTGAGTTCGAGCAGATGGAGATGGAGTTTTTCTGCAAACCGGGCACTGATGACGAGTGGTTTGAATACTGGAAAATGGAGCGCATCAACTGGTTTACCGGTTTAGGAGTAAACCCAACCCGGCTCCGGCTTCGAGCGCACGCAGCGGACGAGCTGGCGCATTATTCCAAAGCTTGCGCCGATGTCGAATACTTTTTCCCCTTTGGCTGGTCGGAGCTTGAAGGCATTGCCTGCCGAGCGGACTTCGACTTAAAGCAGCACTCCGCCCACAGCGGCAAGCAGCTTATCTGGCGTGACCAGGTAACTAACGAGACATACATGCCGCACGTCGTCGAGCCTGCCTTAGGAACTGACCGCGCTGTGCTGACTTTTTTGATTGATGCTTATTGTGAAGAAGAGGTCGAGGGCAACACGCGAACTGTGCTAAAGTTCCATCCGCGTCTGGCCCCGACAAAGGTTGCGATTTTTCCGCTCCTTAGAAAAGACGGCCAGCCGGAGAAAGCCGAGGCGGTTTATAAGATGGTGCGCGAGAACTACACCGCGACTTATGACGACAGTGGGAATATCGGCCGGCGTTATCGACGCCAGGACGAAGCCGGCACGCCGCTATGCGTTACAATCGATCACGAGACTGCAGAAAACGACACCGTCACAGTTCGGGATAGGGACTCATTGGTTCAAACACGGGTAAAAATCGATGCCCTTTTGCCAGAGATTCGGACTCGATTTGGGTTCTAATGAGTAAGGCCTTTACCAAAGAGCCTGAAGGCGGCGAAGACGACAACTTCGATGATGAGGAGTTGCCTATAATCCCCAAGGGCTCGAAGAACTACATCACCCCCGCCGGCTGCAAGCGGCTACAGGACGAGCTTCGAGAGTTAAAGACAAAGACCAGGCCAGAGGTAACAGCCGTAGTCTCCTGGGCCGCCTCAAACGGCGACCGCTCCGAAAATGCTGATTATCACTACGGTAAGAAGAAGCTCCGCGAGATAGACAAGCGTATACGCTTCATTGCCAAGCGGCTTGACAACGTGGAGATAGTCGACCCGCTAAAGGTTAAATCCGACACAGTGCTCTTCGGCGCAACAGTCACGGTCCGCGACGACGAAGGCACACTAAAAACGTATTCGATAGTAGGCGCCGACGAGACCGACGTAGATAAAGGCCGAATAAGCTGGCTCTCCCCCCTAGCCCAAGCCCTCTTCAAGGCCCGAGTCGACGACTACGTAACCTTCCGCACCCCAAAAGGCATTCGCGACCTAGAAGTCGTCGAAATCAAATACATAGAACTCCCCTAACACCCCTTTGCCCTAGGTTGGTCCTAGGTGCCAGCCTCCTAAGTAAACGGCCTGGTCCCAGGTGTCAGCCTCCTAAGTAAACTTTTCACTCGCTTAAATCTGCAGGCAGTTTTTCACGGTG
>CAYMWO010000085.1:0-12035 GCA_964393905.1 uncultured Bdellovibrionales bacterium
CCTTGCATTCGGCGGGGAATTGGATTCCCGCGGCACCGAGGATGAGCTGCTTCATAGTGGAGATCTTTCTCAGGTTGGGGATGTTGAGCGAGTAGAGAAACGGCTAGAGAGAGTTCGTGCTGAAGTATATGGAAATCTAACTCCCTATCAGCGTGTCAGACTCTCCCGGCATTTTGAGCGACCGTTTACCCTCGATTACATTAATAAGCTATCTACTGACTTTGTTGAACTTCACGGGGATCGTTTATTCGGAGACGATGCCGCCATTATTGGCGGAATTGGAAGATTTGCAAGCGAGCCGGTGATGATTATTGGCCATCAGCGTGGTCGCAGTACTCAGGATCGCATAAAACGTAATTTTGGGATGCCTCAGCCAGAGGGTTATCGCAAAGCTCTAAGACTGTTCAAGATGGCAGAAAAATTCAACCTGCCCGTACTTCAGTTTATTGATACTCAAGGGGCTTATCCAGGTCTTGAAGCAGAAGAACGTGGCCAAGCAGAGGCAATTGCGCGAAATCTGCTAGTTCTTGCAGGACTTCAAACTCCGATTATATCTACAGTGATTGGAGAAGGTGGGAGCGGAGGTGCTTTAGCATTAGGTGTTTGCGATAGACTACTGATGATGGAAAATTCAATCTATTCTGTCATCACTCCAGAAGGGTGTGCGTCGATTCTATGGGGGAAGTCTGATGCCGAGAATGTGGCAGATTACGCCAAAGTGGCCGCTGAGTCCCTTAGGCTTACGGCACATTCGCTTGCGGAAACTGGGATTGTGGACGAAGTGATCAAGGAGCCGCCGGGAGGCGCTCACAGGGATCACGATCGCGCTGCTCAATTGTTGGGGATGGCAATTGCCAAACATCTCACACAGTTAAAGTCGCTTTCCGTTGAACAGCTACTCGAGGGGCGCTACCAGAAATTTCGGAAGGTTGGTGCGCTTTAGTAGCAGGCTCATTTTATGATAGAAAAGACCGTGTCTTTAACTGGTTAAGTTACTAGTCAATCCTCTGGGAGTTAGAAAAGTTTAAATGGGAGATCACAAGTATCCACCTGGTTATGTTCCACTGACCATTCATGAGATCGGCTCTTCAGGGAATCGCTCTGGTGGTAGGTCTGGTGGTAGATCCGGAATGGGAGATTCGTCTTCGCATCTTGGTTCGAGCGGAAGCTATCGAGGAGGCTCCTCGGAAGGTCGAGGGTCTTCAGATGGAGAGAGAGGACGAGGGAGTAATAATCGCTCTCGGCGAGGGGGTCAGGGGCAGGGCCAAGGTCAGGGGCAAGGGTATGGGGGGGGCGGAAGGGGTAATGGTGGCCGAAATCAAAACCGGCGCGGTCATCAAGGACCAAATCCAAGGGACCGTCAGGGTCAAGGACAGCAAGATAATCGGCGACGTGGGGATAACGAACGGCCGAGAGGAGCTCGCATTGAGGAGGATCTGGAAGGGGAATTTGAAGAATCTCCCGGTAACCAGCTTCCGGCTGGCAATGTAAGAGATCAGGCAGACCTCGGAGGAGAAGCTTCAGGGAATGATGAGGATGACGCTGATTTCTCTGAAGTTGGAGCTGATGATTTCGATGATGAAGAATAGCCCCTTAGCTAAAGGCTCTATCTAAGAAAAGCACCCGGACAGCTGTGCAAAAATCCGGCTCAGCTGCCCAGGTGCAACAGGGTTGTCACTACAGGCCAAAACTCGTCTTAAGATTCATTCCAAACCACAAGTCGTCTGTCGTAGCATCATCTATTCCGGCTGAGTAATGTACGTCCGGTTCAAGAGCGACGGATTCCGAAACAGATAGGGTTCCCTTAACTCCGACATCCACAAATGCGATTCCGCTGTCGTCATAAATAGGGTGATTGTCTTTATCGGAGAGACCCGAACTGAGGCCCATAGTAATGCTTGGAGTAATAAAACTTCGCGCATTAAGTGAGGCTAGAGGAAACGGCTGTGAAAGACCGGCTTCGTAATACCATCCTGTGCGCTCATCGTAGTCGTAAGCTGCCATGATATATGGGTTTGCCACTGCATCCAATCCGACACGTCCGAAAAATTCACTTGAATCAACGAGTCTAGTCGTCGATTCGTCGTAGGTGTACCAGGTATGACCTGCGGTTATCACAACCGGCTCAAGTCGAGTTTGATAACCTAATTCCCAATCCAGCTCATTAAAAGATACGTCAGTTGGCGCACCGGTTACCGTCACATCCCCGACTGTGCCGTCAAAGTCATCGCTGCCGGCAGCGCGCGGATCCTTATCCTCGGTGGCAATATGTGAAAAAATATTGGCATAAAAAGTACCGAACTCAGTGTTTAAGTCTACCCGAGCCTCGGGTTGAATTGAGGTGCCGTTATATAAATTCTGCCCTCGAAACATTCGGTCGGAGTAAATTCCCAAATCAAAGGCGAATGTGGAAGAATCTTTATCAACGTAATCATCGTCAAAAATTTGTGCTGAAACTGGCGCGGTGCTTAGCGTCAGGGAGGCCGTGATTATGAGTCCACCAATACCGATTCTCATAGAATGCTCGCTAAAGGCCGTTTCCGTTGAGCTGTAGTAGCCCTACTTGGCAAACCGGTACCACGGACAATTGAATGGTACAAGAGTTAAATTGATTCCAATTTGGTCTGCAGACTCAAACGATGCTCGCACAAAGGGTTGACAGTCCTATGTAAGAAGGGGTAGGAACTCCCATATAATACTCAGAAAAGCGGTATTTTGGCTGTTCTGAGAGAGTATTTTAGATGATTTCCAAAATTGGTTTATGGCGAAAGACGATCAGATAGAACTAGATGGGGTAGTTAAGGAGTGTTTTCCAAACACAACCTTTCGGGTGGAGTGCGAGAATAAGCACGAAGTATTGGCCTATCTGGCGGGCAAAATGCGCAAATTTTATATTCGCGTGTTACCCGGCGATCACGTTCGCGTTGCAATCTCCCCATATGATTTGACACGTGGTCGAATTGTTCGCCGATATACTAAGCCACCCGTAAAAGAGGCGCCTGCGGCTGTTTTACCTCCAAAGCCGGAAGAGTAACTAATTTAAACCCCTATGGCCGCGCTCAATTATTTTGATGGCATAGGGTTCAAGCTCACCGAAGAGCAAAACCTCCTTCAAGATAGTGCACGAAAGTTTGTCGAAAGCGAAGTTTCCCCTGTTGCTGCAAGGTTCGACAAGAGCGGTGACTTTCCGCGGGAATTAATTTCTAAGGCGCACTCTAACGGATTTTTGAATATATGTGTGCCCTCAGAATTTGGGGGCACTGGGCTTTCAAGTGTCGATGGCATTATTGTCATCGAAGAACTAGCCTCAGGTTGCGCTGGAGTTACAACCTCCTTAGTCGCGAACGACCTGGCATTGGCTCCGATTCTATTGGCAGGAGATGAAAAACAGAAATCAACCTTTGTGAAGGCAGTCTCGGAAAAAGGGATATTGGCGTCATTTTGTCTGAGCGAGCCTGGAGCTGGATCCGATGTTGCCGGATTATCGACAAGACTAGAAAAGGTTGAAGGCGGTTACAAGTTAAACGGGGCAAAGCAGTGGATAACTAATGGTGGTGTAGCAGGTCAGTACACAGTCTTTGCGACACTGGATCCCGCTCTCAAACACAAAGGTATCTGCTGCCTCGTTGTTCCTGCAAATACCTCGGGAGTTTCCACTGGTCATCATGAGGACAAGCTCGGACAACGCTGCTCGAATACCACGACAGTTATTTTTGATGACGTATTTGTTCCGGCTGCAAATCTAATTGGGAAAGAGGGCGAGGGTTTTAAAACTGCCATGCGCACACTGGATTTTACTCGCCCCTTCACCGCTATCATTGCTGTGGGCATTGCGCGCAGAGCTTTGGAGCATGCGGTCTCCTACGCTAAGGAACGTAAACAATTTGGTAAGGCAATCGCCGATTTCCAAGGAATCCAGTTTATGCTGGCAGATATGGCCACTAATATAGATGCCGCGCGCTTGTTGACCTATCGCTCCGCATGGATGGCAGATTGCGGAATGAAGAACTCACTGGAATCTTCAATGGCGAAGCGTTTTGCCGCTGACATGGCAATGGAAGTTACTACTAATGCCGTGCAAATTTTTGGCGGCTATGGGTATACCAAAGACTATCCAGTTGAAAAGCTAATGAGAGACGCCAAGCTAATGCAAATCTATGAAGGCACGAGTCAGATTCAGCGCCTAGTAATTGCACGTGAGCTTACTTCCTCATAACTGCTTAAATTCGCACCTAATCCCCGAAATCCACCTCCAGAGCTAGGGGATTTCAGCCGATAAGCCCTGTATGACCCAGGGTTTACCAAAGATTAGTCTATGTATGATCGCAAGAGACGAAGAGGCATGGATTGCCTCTGCGATTGCCTCAGTTAAGTCCATTGTCTCGGAAATAATTCTTGTCGATACCGGTTCTACTGACAATACGGTTACTATCGCCGAAGAATTTGGCGCTAAAGTGTATCATCAGCCCTGGGCAGATAACTTCTCAGTCCCGCGAAATCTCTCACTAGAAAAAGCCACTGGCGACTGGATTCTTATCCTAGATGCTGATGAAGCCATTGCTGAAAGGGATCATGCCGCCCTTGTCTCTCTTACGCTAAGCCCAAACAGCTGTTATCATTTTAAGCAACGGCATTACTCTGACGACCCACGGATGAGCGGATTCGTGGCGGTGACGGGGCAGTACCCGGAGTGGGAAAAGGATTACGGGGGGTTTTTTGAGAGCGGTTTGGTCCGACTTTTCCCCAACAAGCGAGGAATTCACTATCGCGGCGTCGTTCACGAACTAGTTGAGCATTCAATCAAAGAGAAACCAGAATTGTCAATTGAGTATGCTCATATTCCAATACATCACTATGGCCACACCGCAGAAGTAAAGGCGCAAAAGAATAAGACGAAAATCTATACGCCACTTGGCAGAGCAAAATTGGGAGAAAAACCTAGTGACTGGAAAGCGCATTTCGAATTGGCGGTAGAACTCAATTGCAGTGGCAAGTTTGAAGAGAGCCTGGATTCGTTTAAAGAGTCCATCCGTTTGAATCCCAAAAATGTCCAGGCTTATGTAAATATGGGGTACGCATTATGCCAATTGCAGCAGTTCGAGAGCGGCATTCAAGTGTTGGGACGTGGACTGGAGATTGATCCCCGCTGCGCTGACGCTCATTGTAATCTGGGAGTACTCTTTCTTAGAATGGGGAAATATCCGTTGGCTGAAAAGCATTTTCGCCGCACATTCCAACTAAAGCCTGGCTACATAAATGCATATTGGAATCTTGGGCAGACACTAGCCAAGATGGGTCGATGCTCTGAAGCTGTTCATTACATAAAGCGCTCATTAGAACTGTTTCCGAAAAACTCGGATGCAAAGGCGGATTTAGGCGCAATTTATTTCGCCTGTAGGGATTTTGACCTAGGAGAGAAATATCTCCTCCAGGCCTTAGATGAGAACCCGGGGCTACTACGCGCACGGCAGGCACTGGAACAGCTATATAAAATCACGAGGCAAAACGACGAGGCGGCGGCATTGTTGCGGCAGTTAGTCGCGGATCCATTTAATCAAGCAAATCCAAGCTCCCCTAACCAACCCCAAAATCAGTCGATAAAAAATCCATAAATCGAGTTGCTACTGTTTCCCAACCGAGCTCCTTACCTCGCTTTAGGGCGGTTTCCGAGAGTTCCTTAAATAGCACATCATCCGCAAGGACACGGTCGGTGGCATCGATAAAGGCCTTAATATAAGCCGGCGAACCCGGTAATTCTGAAATGAGTATTCCAGCATCCCCGACCGTTTCGGGAAGTGCGCCTAGCGCTGAACTGATTGTCACACAGCCGGCAGCTTGAGCCTCCATTGCAGTGATGCAACTGGTTTCGGCAAATGTATTTGGATAAAGTAGGATAGCAGAGCGCATAAATTCGCGAGCCAGTTCCTGCTGACGGACGTTACCATGGACAATGACATCCGGAAGACTTTGTAGCTCAAGGGTTAGCGCCTTAAAATCCGCTTCTGCTGATTCAGAATATCCCGCAGGACCTTTATAAACAGAATAGCCGCTGAACACATGAAGTTCCAAGTCGGAATGGCGTTTTTTCAGCTCGGTGTATATCTGTGGAATAAGCGCCAAGCCTCGAAATGGAGTGGATGAATAAATCAATCTCTTTCGTTTGCGGGGTTCGGCGCCGGTAAAGTACGGTAAGTGAACTCCGTTTCGGATTGGCCAAGATTTATCTCGAGGAAATCCCGAATGCGCACAAAGTGTATCTGCGTGCCAATCGCTGACTGTCAACAACTTGTCGATTAGCCCACTAACCCTCCTGTCTCCGATTCCAACATTTTGAATTTGATCAAAAGAGTCTCCTGTCCAAAGAAAACGGAATTTCGTGCTAATTGGTATTAGTAAGGGGTTCCAGTCACGAATGCTGACAAAAATATCGACCGGCCCAAGATCCCGAAACGCCCTAAAGGGTAGAAATAACGACTTCGTTAAAGGTGGATTATCCACACCAGTAAAAACGACTACTTCAGCCCCCAGATTTGCCATTGCCTCGCTGAGGCGAATCATCCCTGTCTCCGTCCCGCCCAAGGGACGTTCATCAAGTGAAAGTCCATGGAATGGGACGCAGGAGCTAGGATAAAACGCAATCTTCATACCTGTCGTTTAGCAAGGATTTCCTCGATAAAGAAGTAGGGAAACAACTAGAGAAAAAATTTCAGGGGGATGAAGGGACTATCCACCTCAGCTTCTGGCGTGGTTAGCACAATTGTTGTAATCAACCGATGAAGTAATGAGACTAAGGACATAACAATGGTGCATATTTTAGTCCCGGTTAAACGGGTTCCGGATTACGAGATCAAGGTCAAAGTCCGTCCTGACGGGCAAGGCATTCAAACAGAGGGGATCAAATGGATAGTTAATCCCTTTGATGAGATTGCCGTTGAGGAAGCTCTGCGTATCAAAGAGGCCCGCATCAGTGATGGGCAGAGTGATGTAGAGGTTGTTGTTGTCTCAATTGGCCCGGCGGAGACAACCGAGCAGCTCCGCACAGCTTTGGCAATGGGTGCAGATCGGGCAATTTTGGTATTAACTGATGAATACATTGATTCTGATACAGCTCACCGAGTTCTGGCTGCAATTTATCAAAAGGGAGAATACAAGCTCGTATTGATGGGAAAGCAAGCCATTGATTCTGACGCTAATCAGACTGGGCAACTTCTTGCGGCGAAACTTAATCTTCCACAAGCAACTTTCGCGTCAAAACTCATAGTTTCGGATGACTGGTCCAGTGCCACAGTCACACGTGAGGTTGATGGTGGTCTTGAGACTATAAAGATTTCCTTACCAGGAGTTGTCACTACGGATCTTCGGCTCAATGAGCCTCGATATCCCTCGCTTCCTGGAATTGTGAAAGCAAAAAAGAAGCCCTTGGAAGAGATTCAGCTTGCCAGCCTTGGTGTGGAAGCTGCTCCCAAGGTCAAAATCCGTTCTATGGAGCCACCCGCTAAACGGCAGGCAGGTTCAAAGGTACAGTCCGTGGCAGAGCTTGTTGATAAGCTCCAAAATGTTGCCAAAGTAATCTAGGGACATAGGGGGAACCGGTGATCGTAGCTTATCTGGAAAATTTTGAAGAAAAGCTCCCAAAAGGAGCATTGGTGACAATCGCTGCCGCACTACAGGCTAAGAGGCACCACGGATACGGAAAAGCTGTTGGCATTTTGATTGGTGGAGCCGGGACAGAGTCTGCCGCGAATGAAGCGGCTAAGTATGGACTTGATGAAGTTGTTTTTGTGAAATCGGATGCCCTTCGGCAATATTTAGCGGTACCCTATACTTTGGCGCTTAAGGGTGTGATTGAGCAGCTCTCGCCGCGACTTGTAATCGCACTCGGTAGCACGAGAGGAAAGGATCTGATGCCACGTATTGCCGAACTCCTCCAGGCTGGCCAGGCAAGCGACGTTATGGCCTTTACTGAAAACCAGGGCTTTCGGCGACCGATGTATGCAGGAAACGTAATTGCCGAAGTTGAAATCACTACCGAAAAGAAGGTCGCGACACTCAGAGGAACTGCTTTTGAACCTGCCTCAGTCACGGGCGCAACTGCGCCGGTGCGGGAACTTAAGGTGGACTTGGGTGGGACATTCTCTCAGGAGTTTGTGGCTTTTGACACTGTAAAAAGCGAGCGACCCGAGCTTACAGAAGCTGCGATTGTAGTTAGCGGAGGAAGAGCAATGAAGTCAGCAGAAAATTTTCAGACCTACATTGCCCCTCTTGCCGATGCCTTAGGGGCGGCTATTGGTGCGAGTAGAGCGGCGGTAGATTCCGGATATGCCCCTAATGACTGGCAGGTTGGCCAAACTGGTAAAGTCGTTGCCCCTAGTCTTTACGTAGCAGTTGGAATTTCCGGGGCTATTCAACATTTAGCGGGGATGAAGGACTCAAAGGTGATTGCGGCAATCAATAAAGACCCTGACGCACCGATTTTTGAGGTGGCAGACTACGGGCTCGTCGCGGATTTGTACCAGGCCGTTCCGGAGCTTACCGCTGAGATTAAGCGAGTAAAGGGTTGATTTCAAAAAATCGCATACTATTGCTTGCTCGAATTGCGCTGACACTTATCCTTTTAGGTTGTAGCAGCGATAAACGGTTTGTTACGGTCCAGATATTCGATAAATCAGCCACTAGATCTATAAATATCGCAGCGGAAGTAGTCTGTAACGAATCCACTCGAAGTCTGGGACTTATGTATCGTAAACATCTTGGGGAAACCGAAGGGATGCTCTTTGTCTTTCCAGGCGCAGAGGAGCGCTCATTTTGGATGAAGAATACCTATCTACCATTGGATATTGTCTTTATCGATAAAGATTTCCGAGTCGATTCAATAATCGAGAACGCGACGCCGCACAGTTTAGAGCCAAGGAGAAGCAAGGGCCCAGCGAAGTATGTTCTGGAAGTAGCAGCTGGTTCCAGCAAGGTCTGGGGTCTGGAACCAGGTAGTGTAATAAAAGTATTGGGCGATTTACCACAGCCCAGTTAATAATCCTTAAAATTGACCTAACTTACTGCTATTCATCACCTTTCTGCTGACTATCCCGATGCTAGACGGATTTAGCTTTTCCGCTTAACTGCCGATAAACACGAAAAGAATATTCGGGTTTAAGGTTTTTTAATGCTTCTGATTGTCTATCCATCACGAGTCCGATCCGAGCAGCGCCAAAGCGCAACGCCCGTGATGTCACCTACGGTGAACGGTGGTCGAGGAGACATTGAGAAGGCACTTGAGTCACTCAGCAGCGGTCGGGCTGGAATTGCTTCGTCAATGCCAAGGGCAAGGGTTAAGGATAAAACCTCAACCGGCGGCACCGCTATTTCGGACCGTAACAAATTATTAGAAAACCTTGATGACTCGAACTTATCAGCTCAGTTAAAACCCAAGTTTCAAACCCGAGTTGTCATTTCCGCGGACAATCGACGGTCCTCGAGAGCCAAGCATGCAGGCGGTGCATCCCTTCAGTCGTATGAGGAGTATAAAAAGCGCCAAAAGCTAATTGAGAGAATCGTCGGATTTTCGTCATTGCTTTTCGTGGCCGTGGTAGTTGCTCTTGTTTGGATTTCTGAAGGCGGCGAAGTGATGGGGAGTACCGTAAGATTCTTACAAAGAATCGAAGAAGGGTTGGCGACCAACAGTTTGCAGCCCGATATCAACTGTGCAGATCCGAAAAACGCTTCTACCCCCTTTTGCGAAGATCGCAAAGCACGCATTGAGTCGACTTGGCGCGGAATTACCCGCTTCCATAAGGGTAAAGCCAACCCCTTTGCTCTCCACTGAGTTTCAAAATCACTCAGCGAATGTCGAAGTTTTCAGGAGCGCTTACTGACCGGGAGATAGGTCCGCTGTGTTGCGCCAGTGTATATTTGCCGCGGCCGACCTATGCGAGTTTCAGGATCGTTAAGTTGTTCGCGCCACTGCGCTATCCAACCAGGCAGCCTCCCAAGGGCAAACATAGCAGTAAAACTTGGAATAGGAATTCTGAGAGCGCTGTAAATAATACCGCTATAAAAGTCGACATTCGGATAAAGCTTGCGCTCGATAAAATAATCGTCCTTAAGAGCAACTTCCTCCAGTTTCATCGCGATTTCAAGCAGCGGATCTCTGAGTGGCATTTTCGCGAGTACTCGGTGGCAGGCCTCTTTTAGAATTTTGGCTCGAGGGTCGTAATTTTTGTAAACACGGTGACCAAAACCCATCAGCCTAAAGGAGCTGTCCTTTCGTTTAGCTAACTCTACATACTTGCCGACATCAGCTCCTCCGGCATTAATCTCCTGAAGCATCTCAATTACCTTCTGATTAGCGCCACCGTGAAGCGGCCCCCAAAGGGCTCCGATGCCCGCCGAAATGCTAGAGTAGAGGTTTGAGAGACTACTACCTACAAGTCTAACAGTTGAAGTTGAGCAGTTCTGTTCGTGGTCAGCGTGCAAAATTAGAAGCAAGTCCAACGCAGCTACGACATCTGGGTCTATGTAGTAGTCCTCTGCTGGAGTCGCAAACATCATATTCAAAAAGTTTGCGGAATAAGAGAGGTCGTTATGTGGATAGATAAAAGGTTGACCAATGGACTTCTTGTAGGCAAACGCCGCCATTGTGGGCAACTTCGCCAGTAGCCTTATGATTCCTAAATCCTGCTTGTCTTGATCTTTTGGGTCATCCCAATCTTGATAGAAAGTATAAAGAGCCGATACCACAGAAGAGAGAATCGCCATCGGATGAGCATCTCGGGGAAACCCATCGTAAAAACGCTTCATGTCTTCGTGAATCAGCGTGTGGCGTGTAAGTGTTTCTGTAAATGTTTCAAGTTGTTTCTTCTGAGGCAATTCGCCGTATATGAGCAAATAAGAAGTTTCAACAAACGAGGAATGAAGTGCAAGCTCGTCAATTGGATAGCCACGGTAGCGAAGTACGCCAGCCTCGCCATCGAGATATGTAATGGCACTAGTGCAAGCCCCGGTGTTCCCGTAACCATTATCAAGGGTGATATAGCCCGAATCCTGCCTCAGTCGAGATATATCAATAGCTCGCTCATTCTCTGTTCCGACAACAACTGGAAGCTTTACAACCTTACCGTCTGGAAGTTTGAGTTCAGCAAACTCCTGCGATGCATTTTGACCCATATAAAAGTTCCAAGTAATCAGCGGTTTTTGTTAACTATTTACGTTCTATTATCGAGTACTGCTTGGTTTGTCATTAGGATAACCGCCCGCACTTACAAGATTCAGCGCTAAAGGGGATTCCCCCAAAAAATTGCATTATTTGGCCTCAAGTTACAGCAGAGAGGGCCATAAAACGGGAGGAGGTTAATCCCAACTAATTTCATCAACTAATCTGGGAGCTTATTTCCCTGCTTCCCTTCAAGACAATGTCTCAACACGCCGATAACAGACACAGGGTTTTCAAAACTTTTTTGCCCACAGACAAGGAAAAATGAGCAGCATTATTTCAATTATCGTCGTATCGGCCTCGGTGTTTGGTGGATTCGCGATGGCGCATGGACCATTTGAAGTTTTGGTTCAGCCTTCAGAGTATGTTGTTATTTGCGGTGCGGCACTCGGCGCATTGATTGGTTCAGCTCCGCTGCCAACCTTCTTTCAGGTACTCAAGGCCATCCCTCAAATATTTAAAGGTAGTGGAATCAATAAGGCTACCTATCAACAATTGATGGGATTGCTGCTTACAATCTTTAACGTCATCCGAAAGGAGGGTGTGCTTGGTGTAGAAAAAGATTTAGCGAATCCTCATGAAAGTGAACGCTTTAACAGGTTCCCTGCGATTGCCCACAATCATCATGCGATGGATTTGTTAGTAGGTTCCCTCAGACTTTTTGTTGATGGTGTAGTGAATGCCTTCGACCTTGATAAACTGATGGAGACTGAAATTGACACTCACCACGCTGAAGCAGCTAGGATTCCAGCGTTATTGACGAAGGTTGGTGACGCCCTACCGGGTATCGGTATCGTTGCGGCGGTATTGGGTATTATTATCACCATGC
>CAYMWO010000086.1:0-12021 GCA_964393905.1 uncultured Bdellovibrionales bacterium
CGCTGATGATCTCGTAGCTCGCGCCCCAGGGGAGCGTCGCAGGCTGCCACCCGATCTCTCGGCAGAGACCGGGGTGGCCCGCGAACACCTCCACGAGGAGCCGGAGGAACCGCTCACGGTCCTCTTCCCTGAGCCCCTCTACGGTGAAGTAGAGGTGCGAGAGGCACAGGAGTTCGAGGTCCTCCCGCAACGACCGCAGCTCCGCCCGGACGACGTCGTCCGAATCGGGGAGCGGCCCGACGAGCACGAGAAACACCTTGAGGCGGCCGACCTCCATCGCGCCGCCTCGCTTCACGATCATCCGCACACACGAACCCGTCGACGTGACTTGCTCACGCGACCGGGTGACCTTCGTGGCCATCTTTCCTCCAAACAGCACGGGCAGGCCTAAGATTCCGGGTCACCCTCCCCGGTCTCAAGTAATCAAGCCGTGCACGCAGTGTGCAGCAAACACACTCCGCGCACGGCTTGAAGAAAAACCGATTTTGTCCATCACCTCGCTCATAACCAAGCGGTGCTAGGTTATGAGCAGGTACCAGCTTCTACCCAAAAAAGGTTTTCAGAATTTCGTAACTCTTATAACCCATTAGCCCATGAAAGTGATAATAAATGCGGTTAGAAATCAGTGAGAATTTCTAACCGGCTGAAATCACACAAACAACATGGTCTCTGAGACCTTGTTATTCCCCTTAATGAAAAGGTTCCACATTAGTTGAAAATCTAGACGAAGCGCTTCGTTCGTTTTTCGATTTGGTTAATTCAGAAAACAAAACGGAACGAACAAGGCGACATTCCTTCCAAATTTTCTACCTAACTCCCCGTAACTACAAAAACAACAGGGTCTCTGAGACCTTGTTGTGGGCTTTAATAGGATTAGCTTCATATATTCATGTAGAATTTAGAGAACCGTTCTTTCTAAAACTTATCTCGGGTCAATTCACTTTCCCCGCCCAGGGGTACGGCGATTGCGTACGTTACACCCTTGGGTGGGATAGCTTTTCAAAAAGGTTTTTAAACACTGAGTCTGTAATGTGTGTTGCTTGCAACTTACTTTGCAGACTCAGTGTTATTCGAAGGCCGCAAACGCGGCCGGAAGGAGCTACCATGAAGCTGTCTATCTCCGAAAGGAACGGGCTGCTCGTCGTCAAGTTCGGCCCTGAGAACGACAAGGCCTCCCTCGACGAAGCGCGCTTGGCCATGGGGCAGGCACTCCAGGCGGCCAAGTCCAGGGGGATTCGGAAGATCCTAATGGACTTGAAGGATCTACACCTGACGTACGAAGACGTCGGGTTGATCCTGCCCGCCGCCAGGGACGTCGAGCTCACGCTCGTCCTGTGCGGCTTGAACGGGAGTTCCGAGGCCAAGCTGAAGATGCTCGGTCTCGATTTCTTCCTGAAGGGCCCGACATTTCCCGACGTCGAGACCGCCATCGCGGCTCTTGCCGCCTAGGCGGGTCGGACAAGCACAGTTCGGCACACCACCGGGAGGACCTCAACTCCCGGTGGTGTTGCCACAGGTTCCAGAAGAGCTATCCCCTCTCAAAACCGAAAGCTGCGAGACAACAATTCCGGAGAAAATCAGGGAACAACCAAAGAGCTGCTTTGGCGTAAGCAACTCCCCGAGAAAGTACCAGCCGGCAAGTGCACCAAAGACCGTTTCTAGCCCTAAAATAATCGCAGCGTGCGATGTCGGAGTGATTTTCTGTGACGAGGCTTGCAGATAAAAACCCAGACCCGAGGCCAGAACGCCCGAGTAGAGTAGCTCCGGCCAGTAGAACTGGATGTTTGAGAGCTTGGTTTCTTCAAGATAAAACCCAGTCACTGCACTTAGCACCGCACAGACACCAGCCTGAAACGCCGCAATAAATAGCACTTCACCGCCCGTCACATACTTCCCCGTTAAGATCACATGCACAGAGAAGGTGACAGCGCAGGCCAAGACCCAGGCATCCCCGATTGAAAGTGAAAGCCCCTCCCGAATACAGAGAAGATATAACCCGGCGACTCCCAGCAGAGCCCCGAGCCAAACTACGCGCTGAACTCTCTCATGCCAAATCAGTCCCAAAAATATCGGAATGAGAATCACATACAGGCCGGTTATAAACCCAGCCTTGCCCGCTGTGGTCTGCGAAACCCCAATTTGCTGTAACACCGAGCCAATAAACAGCAAAGTTCCAAGAAGCACTCCCGAGCGGATTTCCGTCCTCGTGGGAGAACCTGAGGAATAACGGAGAACAAACGGAACCATTACCAAACTACTAAGACCGAACCGCATGGCGTTATAGGCAATAGGCCCAACAAAAGCCATTGGCGTTTTCTGCGCGACAAAACCCCCTCCCCAAATTAGCGCCGTCAGCAGCAAACATAGATCGGCTTTAAGTCGTGCGTTCAAGATTCGTCCTCTTGTAAATAAGATAAGAGAACGTGTTAGCAGAAGTACAAGAAAATAGCGCCATTAAAAGCGCCAAAAAAAGCGAGGGATGGATTAGGATTTCTCCTTCTCCACCCCCCGCAGGGTTAGTTATAGGGGTATCTATCAGATCAGTCGTAGCGGTTTCGTGGGTCTGGAACTATTTTACAAACCCGTTTTCCACTCTTGTATTTAAACATCACCGTAATTGGAGCATAAGGAGCCATTGATTCTCCACTCTTTCTCGGATCCCACCAGCCACGGTCGCCGTTTGCGCAACAGTAGCGGTTTGTCACATCAGCCACCTCTTTGCCGTCTCGGCCAAGGAGCAAGATATCTGCTAGTTGATAGTAATCGTCTGCCGGGATGCCAATGGTTCCCCCAGGACCAGCCGCACCGCCATCACGGTCTGGCTTCCAGAGGTATCCCTTCCGCGCACCATCAGGGAAATCCGTCGTAACATCACACGCACCCGAAGCGCCGCTCACATCTCCAAGCGGATATACACTGCCATCCGGTAAGATCACCTTATTAGCGCCGTATGGGATTTTTACGGTTTTAGTTCCGCCCTTAGCCCCGCGAATGTAAATCTCCCCCGTGCTCGGGCGAATCGCCGCAAAATCCACCCACGGGTTACCAAAATAGCGGCCAACAACTGGGATATCTCCGGTTAGTCCCCAAGCCACGGTTGTATTGAACGTAGAGGAGAGTCGATTATAGAAGGTGATGCCTCCAAGGTAGTCCCGCGCAATTACCGGATCTGGACGTCCGTCGCCGTTAACATCTGCATAGAAGCCGAAATCCTTAAACGGTGGCGCCAACCCCCATTGAATCGCCGAGGGGTTATTTCCCTTACCGCGCACTAGGTCACTCATTTCGGCCCAGTACCAGTAGATGCCGCCCAGCAGATTGCGCCGAATACCAATCTCGGCTGCTCCGTCACCATCAATATCAGAAAGTATTGGCGCATCGCCCGTGTCGCTCAGACCAAAAAGGAGTGGGCCGACAACCTTGCCTGTCGCCAGGCGAATATACCACTGTAGATAAGGGGTGACTTTGCGTATTACAATAAGGTCGCTCTTCCCGTCGCTATCCATATGCGCCGAGAAAGCCTGGTCGCCGTTAAGGCCAAACTGAATCTCCTGGCTGTTCCCAGCCTGATCGAGAATCTCCCAATAGAGAAGCCCGTTACTGTTTACAACCGTTGCAATCTCCGCCGCACCGTCCCCGTCATAGTCAGCGACCACTGGAAAGCCAGCAGCGTTTAAACTCTGAATCTGGGTCTTGCCGTCGGCTTTAACGATATAATATTCCGTACCACTCCCAACTCCACCGCTAAAGATAATATCATCAGCACCATCACCATCGACATCAGTAGTCGGACCGCGGTCCATAAGCTTTGCCGCAAGGTTTAGCGGAACCGCCGCATTTAGCTGAACTGGGTTTGTTCCGGAAGTCGCTACAAGCTCCGGCAGGAATGAAAACGATTTTTGTGATTGAACCGCGGTACTGCCGTTTGAAATAAAATACTCCATGGCCGACGGCCGATAAACACTGAGTTTATCGACATTCCCATCAAGCACTGCCGCGGGCATATCCCCGGAAAGGCCAAAGCTCTTAGCTGCCTGCTCTTTGCCATCTGCCCCACGCACCAACAGCTGCCCGGTGGATGGCCGCCAAACGGCAACCTTAGTAGTTGAGTCCCCGTATTTCCCCGGCACTGGAATATCACCGTGCTGACCAAAATAAACTGTCAGCACCCGGTCGGTGGTTGATTGATAAATCTCCCAACGGTTTAGCGAACGGGTAAACAGCGCCCAGTCGTCTTTATTATCCCCGTCGTAGTTCCCAGGGACTGGAATTGCAAACTTGTCGCGTTTACCGAATTTGAATTTTTTAACTGCAGTGCTGCTCTCGCAACCAGGGACCGTCCACTCAAAGGTGTTTGGGTTATAGGTGGCAAGCTGTGCACATGGCCCGCCCTCGTAGCGCCCCGGGGCGGGGAACTCACCGATTGCGTTGGATGTTACTGTGTGTCGAGAGCCATCAGAGTTAAGAAGGATGCTCCATTTGCCGGTTGTCGGGTCAAAGGAGCCGAGGTCGGTCTTTCCGTCCTCGTCAAAATCACCCGTCACGGGATAGCCACCCTTTGTGCCGAGATCAAACTGATACGGCTCGGAGAGCGAACTCAAATGAATAAAGTATTGGGCTGTAGCCGAACGAAACAAAGTCTCGTCTAAAACTCCGTCATTATCGAAGTCCTGAGCCGAAACGCCAGCTACTGCTAGAAATGGAACTAATAAAGCGAGACGAAAGCCTAACCCCTTCACAGCAACCCTCTAGAACTAAACCTAAAAACTAACCCCTAAAAACCCCAAATCAGACAAGAAAATCCCCAGATCGAAGATGTTAAGAGGGTTATGCTGGATTGGGTGGGGGGTGTGACCTTGAGCTTTTCCATTAAATCTCTTCACATTCAGCGTATGATTCGCTATAATTCATGAAATACAGCGAACCAATTGCCCTTTTTAGCTATAACTTATGGAAATTACTAATATTTCTCGATCCATCGATCTGAAGGAAATTCTAAAGCGAAAGTCTTGTTTTCTGCTCGGTCCTCGCCAGACTGGAAAGTCTTGGTTAGTAAGAAATCAACTCCAAGATGCAAAAGTCTACAATCTGTTGGAAGTCGATACCTATCGGGCTCTGAACCGTAGACCAAACCTCATGCGGGAGGAATTGCGAGAAGCGGATAAGATTGTTGTCATCGATGAAATTCAGCTTATCCCAGAACTTCTGAACGAAGTTCAGCTTCTCATCGAAGAGCACGGGGTACGCTTTCTCCTAACCGGCTCAAGCGCTCGGAAGCTTCGTCGTAATGGCGTAAATTTACTTGGTGGGAGAGCTCAGTGGAAAAACCTCCATCCCTTCGTTCGTTCTGAGCTCGGTGATAAATTCGACCTCAATCGCACTCTGATGAGCGGGCTTCTGCCCTCGATGTATTTTTCAGAAGATTATCTCTCTGACTTTGCCGATTATACGGAACTTTACCTACGAGAGGAAATAGCGAATGAGACCGCCATTCGGCAGCTTCCCGCCTATAGTCGCTTTCTTGATGTTGCAGCGCTTTGTAATTCTCAGATTATTAATTACACCAATATCGCAAACGACGCGCAGCTTCCCCCCACGACAGTTCGCGAGTATTTTGAGGTCTTGAAAGACACTCTCTTGATTCACAGGCTCCCTGCATGGAGAGAATCCAAGAAAAGGAAAGCAACTGCCCGCGATAAGTATTATTTTTTCGATATCGGTCTTGCCCGCTATTTGCAAGGGCGACGGGAGCTCGTAGAAGGATCTGAAGAGTTCGGTGCCGCGTTGGAGAGCTATGTCTTTCACGAGCTGAATACACATTCCTCATATTCCCCTGGCTCCTCTGGCGAAGCTCTTGCTTACTGGCGAACTACTTCAGGACTGGAGGTGGATTTTATTATTGGGAATCACACTGCAGTAGAGGTAAAAGCCAACCGACATGTCTCAGATCGACACGCAAAGGGGTTGAGAGCACTGAAGGAAGAAGCCGTTTTCAAGAATCTTCTCCTCGTGAGTCTCGATAACAGAGAGCGGATAAGCGGGGGAATTCGCTACCTTCATCTGACCACTTTCCTTGATGAGCTTTGGGGGGAACTTTTTACCCCATAGTGATTTTGATAGGTTTGTCGGAAATTCCCCTGAAAGTAAAAGGCGGGGAAGAGCACTGTTTCTCCTTACGGAAAAAACCGAAGTCAACTTACCGTTTTTAGAAAATGGTCCAGGTAGGGGGCCAGGACGGCCCAACCCCCTACCCAGACCTCGATCACCTACGAAACGCGGCCGAGGGCCCTCAACGCCTTGACGGCGCAAAGGCCACTGACTTCCGCGTCCCATGCCGGGTGGTGCTTGCACACCTCCCGACCGGCGATCATCTCGGCCGCGAACTCCTCACGCTTCACGTCGGGGTCGAACCCCGCCGCGAGCAGAAGCGTCGCGACCTCGTGAAGGGGATACGGTCCCCCCCACGCCCTCTCATCGCGCGCGTCGTCAATGCACGCCGCGAGAAAGCGGGTCTCGACGGGACAACCAACGTCCGCGAGGACGATGGCGCCGCTCTTCGCCTTCTGGAACCAGGTCCAGAAAGCCGTACGAAGGTCGGCTGAGGTGTCGAACGTGACTTCCATGCCGGACAGGGCCGGCAGCACGTTCTCCTCCACCCACTTGTCCACCGGGCCCTCGATGGGGGCCCGGCCCTCGAAGCGGTCCAGGACCGCTCCGGAGGAATCGAGCACGACCGCGCCGACGGCAAAGCCGGCGCCGTGGAGTCCGTTGGACTCCACATCGATGGAGATGAGGCGCATTGATTCACTCATTGACGTGGCTCCGCCCGGACGAATCCGGGAGTATAGGGGGTGCGGGTTGCTCCCCCAAATAGCCAGCTCTCCTCGACGGTCGTTTGGTACTTGCCATGGGATTTCTTCCTAATAGCAAACCAAAAGACCGCCGAGTTCTTTCGATGGTCAAAAAAGGAAATGTGACAAAAAAACATGTCGCCGCTATGCAGCAAACGCTTTTTGAAACAGTGCTCTTCTACCCAAATGAGATTAGAAAAAGATCAGGGCCACGAATAAGGGGATTTCTTCCTTAATTCGGAATACCAAGAATTGTTATGAGTTAAACCGCGCTTAGAGTGTCATTGGCGAATTGACAGAAAATGAGTGAGGTGGGTGTTGCATAACACCTTGAGAGACCCCGACCCGCCAAGCGCTTGGGAAAGCGCGCGGGGGTCGGGGTCTCAGCGGCGAAGGGGCCTACGCCCGCATCGCCGCGAAGTAGGCCTGCAGGGCGGGGGTCACGGGCACCCTCGCCCGGTTCAGCCGCCGCGTGGCCGTGCCCTTCGCGGTCGCGAGAACGCGCTTGCGCGCGCTCTCGACCAGGTCCGCGGGAAGAAGCTTGGCGAAAGTCGGGGCGGGGGCTCCGACGGAGAAGACGCGGGGGGCGGTGGGGGCGCGGCGGGACGGGGTGCTCATGGCGAGAACTCCAGACACGGTACACGCACAAAGGCGTCATCCGTGTCAGGGACAGGGGGAAAAAAAGGACCTTAAACAACTTTTTAAAAAGCAGTTTAAGGTCCTTTTTCAATGCCACTCAGCCAACCCGAGGAATCTCCAGAACACTTCATCACCTTCCGCACACTACAAATCCGACCACTACCGACCATCTCCAGCCAAATAAAAAAACCTTAACAAACCTTACTGCAACACACACCTCACTGCGGACCGTTTCGGACGGCCCCCAATGAGGGTTGCAGTAGCTTCATCTACACATATGCAGGCCGCATTACGCCCTAAGACGCAAGCCACCGAATTTCAAAGAAAAATGTTTTAGGTTGGGATAAGTGAATTACAAAAACAAAACCCAGGGAAACCTAATCGCACTACCAAACCTGAAAAACACAACACACAATCGTTATGGCAGGATTCTTAAAGGCGTTGCCCAATAGCAGAAGAAAAAAGGCGAACAGTTTTTTCCGGGTTTTAAGCCCTTGGGAAAACTGTTCAAAAAAACCAGTCCTTTAGTTAGAACCTCTTAGTAACCGGCGGCTTGCGCCACCTGTTGTTCAGAGTCCCCGCGGGCAGTCGGACCGAAGTCCTAGTGCCCGCGGGGATGTTCCTTCTTAGGACGGCCCCCGTTGGGAGGAACGGGGGAGAAGGGGGAGAGACTACTTCTTCGGCCTCCCCGCCTCGACCCGGCCGAGCCGGGAGAGAGCGGAGAGGAGCGCGGCAGGGTCGGCGGGCTGTGACCCAGAAACGCGGGACTCCACCGGCGGGGCCTTCGCAGGCGCCGCCGTCTTCGTCGACTCCTTCGGGGTGACGGGTTTTGGCGCGGGTTGCGCCGCAACATCGTCCTCCCTTCGGAACCGCAGGACGAGCCGGAAGGCGCTCCCTTCCCAGAGCTGGTAGACCAGCCCCTCGAGGACCCGACCGTTGATCGTCCAGACCCGGACGATCCCGGCCTCGAAGCCGCGGAACGCCCTTGTGCCGAGGAGTTCCCCCGACATCAGATCCATCGGATCTCCGTCCATCGTGAGCCCTTCCGAGCTCTCGGTGGCGCGAACATCCTCCGGGTTCCACCCGAGACGGCGGCCGGAGGCCGGGCACCGGGGGAGAGTCCGCAGAAGTTCGCGGGTGAGCGCGAGCAACCGATCGGACTCGGCCCGCTTGGCTGCCTCCTCGCTCGACCTCTTCGCGGTCGCCTCCCGCAGCGCCGCCGCGAGCCCCTCCTCCTCCACCCGGCGCTTCGCGCGCCAGGTGTTGAAGAGGCTCCTCGCCTTCGAGTGGTACTCCTCCGCCAGGGCGCGCTCCTGCTGCCACGTGCCCTGGAAGGTCGGGGCCTGGCCCTCGTAGTGCGGCGGCGACCCGTAGATCGCCCCGTACCCCACGAGGTTGCGGCCGTCGACCGCCGAAACCCCGTAGACGAGTTCCACCAGGGCGGGGAACCCGTCGTCCCGACCGGTGTCGGGGAGAGCAAGCTCCGGCTTCGGGAACCGCTCCCAGAGCCGGCCGTCATGCCCGGCACCCGCCTGGCGACGGAACTCGCCAAAGGTGGTCGCCGAGCACCCTCCGCCGTAGAGGGTGACGACCCGCCCCGAGGGAAGTCGGAGTTCCCCCGTGGTCGGGAGCGCCCTCCACAGGTCTCCGATCTCCACGCAAGCGACCGGGGGGTCGCTTGCGTAGTATGCCTCCCCGTACGTGACGGGGCAGACCCCCACGCCGGGAACCTCGACGGTGTCGGGGTTCCCGGTGAGAACTGCCTCCACCTTCGCCGGGTCGAGCGGCGGGAGGCGGAGCGCCTCGGGGTCTGCGATCCCGGCGATGCTCGTCGCACCGCCGAGCCGCGTGAGGAGCCATGCAGTCAGCTCCTCGGAACGCGGGGCGGGGAAGACCGCCTTCCCCGCCCGGATGTTCAGCTCCCGTGCTCTCTCCAGCAGAGCACGGTTCGAGTTCAGGACGGCCTGAACTGCTGCCTCGGTGGCCATGGCCACCTCTCTTTCTCCCCCCAGGCGGGGGGGGTTGTGGAAGGTTGTCACAGAGGGCGCCGCCGACAAGGCGGCACCCTCTTCTAGCCGAGCGACCACGGGGTTAGTATCCCCCCGAGATCAGCCCAGCCAGGTGGCGAGCAAAGACCTCAGGGGCCCTTCGGTGACCGCTATCGGGGACCTTCGTCTCCCCGACCACCTGACCGCGGAACAGGGTGCGTGTCGTCGAGACCACGCCGTCCTGAACTGCATCATAGGTCGGATCGAGTCCGGTCTCCGTGGAGACGAGGTGCGGGGCCACCTCAGCCAGCCAGGTCGGATCGACCTTCGTGGCCATGTGGACCAGCCGGAGGATTCGCGTCCCCCCGCGGACCTTGATCTCCAAGTCCCACGGGAGCCCGACGATCCACTCCGGGCTGGGGTGAACCGCTCGGAGGACGGACTCCTTCCCAATCTCTCGGACGATCTGGTCGCCATTCCGGTACGAGCCGTAGCTCCCCCGGAACAGGTGGTCGACCATACCCGAGCAGAGGGACAGCAGGATGTCCTTGCGCGAGCTCGTCGTTCCCCACTTCATCCCGCGCAAGCTCTCCGCCAGATGGCGGCGGGTCTCGGCGACCCGATAGAACGACTTCACGTGGATTCCGTATTCCACGAGGGCGTCGTTCCCCTTGAGCTTTCGCGCCTCCGTGTAGACCCGCAGCTGGGCCATGACGTCGCTTTCGCGCTCGTCCTTCACCCACTCGGTCCACTTCGGAGGCGGCGCAAAGTCCTTCGCGCGCATCGTGACTTCGCCGACCTCGAGGAGGGCGGCGATCGTCACGACGTCGTCCAGGACCCCGCGGTGCGCGGCCTCTACGATCATCCGCCCAAACTGGACGGACACCGGGAGTCTGGAGACTTCCTTGCCGACGCGGGTGACATGCCCCGCCGCGTCGACACACCCGAGCGCGCGAAGCGTCTCCTTCGCGCGCCGGACCTCCTCCACCTTGGGCTGGTGGAAGAGTTCGAGCTCTTCCAGGTCGATTCCCGCCTCGAGCAGGCGAAGAACGGTCTGGTCGAGCCGCACGCGGAGGATTTCCGCCGTCGGAAACTCCGCGCGCTCGGCAGCGGGGCAGTGGTCGATGTAGATGCCGACCTTGCAGCGGCCGGCACGGCCCTTTCGCTGCTTGCGGTCGGCAAGCGAGATGGCGCGGAGGTAGAGCCCCTCCACGCCACCCACCACCTCCACGCGGCGCTCCATCCCGGAATCGATTACGGCATCGATGTCCGAGATGGTGATAGCGGTCTGCGCGACGTTCGTCGCGATGACCACCTTCGGCCGCGTGTAGTCGGTGCGGAAGGCCTTCGCCTGCTCACCGGCCTCCATCTCTCCGTGGAGCGGGCAAATCTCGGCGCCGAGGCCGCTCCGACGGAGCTCCCCGGCGAGCTCCTCGATCTCCTTCTTCCCGGGGAGGAAGACGAGGATGTTCCGACCCTCGGCCACAAGCGCCGAGACGTCGGCCGCGATCGATCGGCCCGCAGGCCGCTCGACGACCTCGAACATCCGCCCGGGAACGGAGACGAGCGGGGCGCCGCCGAGGTAGGCGGCGACCTTCTCGGCCTCCATCGTGGCGGACATCACCACGAGCCGGAACACCGGCTTCCCGGCCTCCTTGAGGCGAGCCTGCTCTCGGCGCGCCCAGGCGAGCAGGACCTCGATGTTGAGGTTCCACTCGTGGACCTCGTCGATGACGAGGACATCGCCGCGGGCGGCGCCCATCAGCTCACGGACGAGGGCCAGCCCGTCCGTGACGAAGAGCCCCCGCGTCCTTGCGGAGTCGCTCCTCTCCATCGCCGTGCGGAACCCGATGGTCCCGCCCAGCGATTCGCCCATCTCGTAGGCGACTCGCGCGGAGACGGTCCGCGCAGCGAGGCGGCGGGGCTGGGTGATGACCACCCGGTAACCCGCCGCAACCAAGTACTGCGGAACCTGGGTGCTCTTTCCAGCCCCAGTCTCCGCCTCGACCACGACCGCGGGCGAACCCGCGACCGCCGCGAGAATCTTCTCGCGGAAAGTTTCGATCGGAAGGGCCATGGCCCCTCTTTCTTCGTCGATAACGACGAATTGCGTCCCCCCAAATAAAGGGGGACTGGTTTATACAACGAGCCAGAAAACTTCGAACGCCGGAGCGTCCGTCTAAAATTCATAAAGTCTACGAACCTTAAACGAACGCTCCGATAGAAGTTTCCGGTCGTACGTAAAACAACTACAATTTAGAAAATAGTCTCTCTACCCTAACCAGTCATAAGAAAGAGCCGGAACCAAGTAACCCCGCGAAAATCGCAGGTCCCGAAACAAATTCCGGGCAAATCTCTAGTGCTGCGGAGATTCCTCTCCGCCATCTTGGGTTATGGGGGAAATGGGGTTCTGCGCTGCCTTGGCGCACCAAATTCCCCTAACCCCCCATAACAATTAACACGCAGTTCTTTAAAATTATTCCCTTGGGTCAAGAAGAGTTCTGCTGTTTCTTGTTTGGGAGCGCGTTCCAAACGAGAAACAG
>CAYMWO010000087.1:0-11918 GCA_964393905.1 uncultured Bdellovibrionales bacterium
CCTGAGGCTGAACTGGAGGGGTTACGAGTTGGGAAAGCGCTAATTTTCTTGTCAAATGTTGTCGCTCAGAGATTCTCCCAAAAGAAGCAAGAGTTGGAGGTCGTAGACTTTAACGACTTAATCTATTCAGCACACGAAATGCTGTGTGGAGCGGATCCTTCTGGAAGAAAGGAGAGCCTGAGATTGCGTCTTAAGGCTCGATTTCAACATGTCCTGGTCGATGAATTTCAGGACACCGATTTATTACAGTGGGAGATAGTTAAAGCAGTCAGTGCTTATTTTGCTCCGGTTGATACTAAACCAGAGAAGTTGGGGCCTGTCGGAGCAAGTATTGTTATTGTCGGAGATAATCAGCAGGCAATTTATGGCTTTAGAGGCGGGGATATCCGAGTCTTTAGACAAGCGACTGCGGAGATTATTAGCCGTGGTGGGCAAGAGCTTACGCTTAAGGATAACTATCGTTCTGCCTCACCGATTGTTGATTTCAACAACACACTATTCAATGAGCTTTTCAACTCGGACTTTTCTCCTAACGGACTTCCCCTGGCCGATAATGCGGTTCGGCCAGAGGAGATGAATCCAATTAGACAACTCCAAAATGAACCTCGTGTATTAAAGCTTAATTTGGCGAAGTCCGGTTTAAGGTCAGAGGATAAAGCTTATGAGAGTGTAGTTGTGGCTAAGGCCATTAAGCGGATTGTTGCGGGAGATATCGGGTTGGATGCAGTCGCAGGCCATAATAGGTTTCCTGTGGTCGCGGTTCTAACCCGGGACACGAAAGATCTTTTACGAATGGCAAAGGCGCTGGAGTTGGAAGAAGTGCCGTTTAGCATTTCACACAATCGGGGGTTTTATGAGTTGGAAGAGATTCTCCAGTTTGAGAATCTCTTTAAGTGGCTAAATAACGAGCAAGACGAAGTCGCGCTTTATGGTGTCTTGCGTTCAGCTCTTATTGGATTAACGGACAGGGAGCTTCTTAACTATCGAGATGCCAGCGCTAATTCCCTTCGGAATTCTGGATTTGAAGCGTTGGCACAGATATTTGTTGAAATGAAGGGAGCTTTACCGCTCCTCACTGCTGCGGGTTTTCTCGAGCATATTGCAAAGACACTTAACCTGGAGAGTAGTTATAGTGTCGCCGGGCTTTCTGAAAAGTATCGCAATATTGAACGCTTTATCGACAGTCTTTCCCGAGCGGAGTTTGTTGGTGAGGCAGATGGAAGCGTGGCTGGAGCGGTCTCTTGGATTGCCAGACAGCGCGAGGAGGATAGCCGAGCACCAATTGCAAACAATTCCAACGACCCTGTAATCCTGATGACGATTCACGGTTCCAAGGGGTTGGAGTTCCCATTTGTGGTACTGCCATTTCTTGAGTGGCGTCCACCAAAAACCGATTCGACTGTTATTGAGCCACTTTCCCTAGAGAGTTCGGTAACAGGGGAGACGTCCTTCTGGGCGCTTGGAGTCAGCGTTCAAGAAGAGGAGGGGGAGAAGACCCGAAAGACTATTTTAAAATTACTTATAGATGAGACAATCAAAAGTAGGGGGCTTCCGGAGAGCAAACGGTTATTTTACGTGGCTTGCACGAGGGCCATTGACTACCTAGTTTTTTCACTCAATGTAAATGAAGTGGAAGAAGGAGGAGATGCTACTGAGGAGGTTTTAGATGAGGCGGCGGAGGTATGCGACGACGACCTTGGCCCGGGCGGATTTGGTAATAAGGAAAATCTTCCCGAGCAGCCAGAGTCTAAGCTGTCAGAGAAGGGGGTTAAGAAAAAAAGAGGTAGGAAATCAGGTAAAAAAAGTAAGTCAGAGAGGCCATCTGATTGGCTTAAAAATTCCACTGAGGCGTGTAACCGGCTAATAACACTAATAAACTAGCCTTTAGAGCCTCTCTTTCCCAATTGCAACATTTAATCTTCCAAACAGCACACCGAGCAGCTGAATCAGCATAATGATTGTAGAAGTGTGCGGTTGGGGTGCCGATCGCGAGAGGTTTATATAGGTGGGGCTAAAATGATTAAAAATCTAAAACAGATTTCTAGTAAATATAAAGATGTTTGCGCGACTGCTCATATTAGAGGAGCCGCGCTCCTAGCAAAGCACGGGCAAGCCGTGATGTTTTTAGGCGGCGTGGCGCTGTTAACTCATGGCCTTGAGAGCTTATCCCATGCACAAGTGGTAGGCGTCCCAGGTGCCGGCGGTGCCGGTGGAGATAGTGCTCTGACAATTGATACGAAAGCCATTAAGGCAGCCTACTGCGGATTAATCGGACTGATGCAGGGCTCCTTCGGAGCACTTATTACGGCAGTAGCTGGAATTGGCGCAATCATAGCTTCAGCAGTTGGAGCATACCGAGCAGCGATGAACTTCATAGTCGTAGCGTGCGGAAGTTTTATCCTTCAAGCTATGGTGGATCTATTCTTTAACGTTGACTGTGGTGATTTAACAAATGTTGAGAAGGCACCCTAAGCGTTAAGAACAATTTCTCTAAGAAATTGGCCCTAAGCCCGAGTCGTATTGACTAGGGCTTAGGGCCAAAACTTTTTAACCCCCATTTTGGCTGCTCTAACGGTGCCCCAATTGGATTTTGGGAAATGACTTCTTTATTGGTCATCCTTCAAAGAAACGGGCGAACTTCGAACACTAACTCGATTAGGCTCGAATTACTTAACTTTGATTTCAGTGGTGTAGCGTCTAGGTGGCTCAACCTCAGGTAGCGGCTGACCATAGAACTTCATCGATTCATAACGCGGGTGTCTTGGTTCATCAGAGCACCCTTTGCGGCTGATTAAGCCTAGACAGAGAAGTTTCTCGTAGAAGGAGATCTTTGGAGTTCGGTAATACCAAACATCTGGCCGGACTTCGCCCCAGTGAGCAAGTTCTACTTCGCCTGGCCCAATATGCTCTTCAGTAGAACTGGTGAGACCTGAGCCTTGAAGTCGATCCTCGGGGACCGTCTCTCGGTTCACATTGGCCTTCGCCCCTGCAAATTGAAGTCCGGAGACAAGGAGCAATATCGCTCCGGCTGAAAGGAGTACAGTCTTTTTGGACTTACCCTTAATCTTCTCCAAATAGTTCTTGTCCTCGTCAGTCGCTTTCGACTCAGCCGCTGGAGCGGGAGCTGTAGCGGATAGACCTCCGGGAATAGAACCTAACTTATTGAAATTCTTATTCATTTGGACTCCAAAAATGTCCTCTACCTAACCTGTTATGGCTTAGAAATCAGGCGGCGTGCCCTTGGGCTTGGGGGAGGTAGATTTAAGTTTACCGGAGAGCTCTCTATTGCTCGAACGCCAAGTCTCCCTCCTTAAACTCTAAGAAGCGGCCTTCGGGGAGGTTTACGAAGTGTACTCGGGTAGGGAGACACTCCACGCCGGTCATCATGGCAAAGGCAGGGCGGGGGTCGTGGTTTGAGCTATTTATCCCTACCTCTGAGCCCGGCTTGTAGGGCACCGCGCGTTCACCGAAATTTTCAGCTTTTCGGTTCTGTGCAGGGTCTAGTGGGGAATAGAAAACGAAATCAATAGACTGTGAATTCTCGGTTTCTTGAAAAACCTGCTCCCTTCTCACCCGGGAACTTTGGCAGCGGGGGAGGGGTTTGATTTCAATCATCTTTGCCATGCGCTCTGGGAAGTCGTGTTTCATGAAATTCATTATCGAGGCGTCGGCCTTTGCTCTCTCAGCCGCAGGAATCGAATCTAGCGAGAATCCCTCATGTTCGGAAAGATCCGGTAACGAAATGCGACTGGCTTTTTTCTCGTAACGAACTATCGGCAGGTTATCTTCCAAGGATGGAGTAGAGGAGCTGTCATCCCCAAAGGTAATCGCTGGATTAACTAGGAGTAAAAGCGCGGAGATTATCAGTGTGTGAAGCTTGTTAAACATTAGCGTGCCTGGTTTCCATTTTGCTCAGGTCTAACCTCTGCCGGGTTAACTGCTTCTGTCGTGCCACGCAGTGTTTCTGGGGCGATAAACCCTCCGTTTCTATCAAAAAGTGCGCTAGGCTCGTAGCTGCCTTCAAAAATATGCTTTCTCCCCTCGGAGAAAACCACCCAGACCGGAGAGCTGGTGACCCCCAGACCCGCGGGGATTTCTGGGCTCACCCGCACATCGATGTCAGCCTCAGCGAGCTCTTGCAGCTCTTTACTGGTGAGAATTGTCTGTAGCTCTGCAGAGTTCTTTGAGCCACTTCCGATGACAATGACCTCGCCAATCCGGACATTCTTTAGGCGGTGAACGTTTGATATATCCCGAAATTTGCTGAGGCAGTGAGCAGCAGGAGTAGAGGAGACCACTAATGACAGAACTCCCGGAGAGCCTGTGCCCATATTTTGGGAGAAGAAGTCCTTAGGTCTAGTGGGTTGCTCCTTGATTCCGGAGACTCCCTCCGGAGGAGCAATTTCCTTAAACCCGTTCCCAGTATGTCCCTCTGCGGGTGTCGGGTGCGCTACCGGAGCATCCAGCACTCCTACCCCCTGCTCTTGCAGGGCCTTAAGCCGCTCAATGACGGTGTTTGTATGATTTAGAATCTCATCTTCTGTCTTTGGATCAGCGCCAGCAGCTCCCTGACCGAAAAGATCGGAGCGTGTTCTCGGAGTTGTGACTTCTGGGGTAGCGCGAGTTGGCACTCGTTGGTCAAAGGAGTCCGTTGCTGGAGCCGGCGTGCGGGCGGGAGCTCCACCCTGCTCGGCCCCGCTTCCATAGAACCCCTCATTGACAAAATCTTTATCGAAGAATCCGCCGGGCTTATCGTCTGCATATGCCCCGCTACAAAGAGCTCCAGTAATCAGCACAAATAGGGCAGTTAGTTTGCTGGAGCTTTTCACCTATTCCTCCTCCAGCTCACAACTGCCGCCGAGACTAAAAGCATCGCCACCTGGAAGTCCCGCCCCGGAGGCGATGTTTGCGACGAGTGCGGCGAGCTTTGGCAATTGAATCAAGAGCTCTGGGACAGCAAAGAGGCTAACGCACGCACGGCGTCGATTCCAGTGTACATACCTCTGGCTACCTTTCTGCGATGGATTGAGCATCCCAATCGGAAACCGAGTTCTGTTTCTCTCATCAACATCGTCCATCTTGAAACAACCTGTCGGTTCTGGATAAACCCTCTGCCATTTGTCTGGTTTTCGACCTCCACTACTTAGTGAACCATTCTTTTTTCTAAAAAGGTTCTCCCCGTCAAAATCATTAAAATAATTGGTGCGCATATCGAACCCTAAGCTCGCACTATTCCAGAACTCCCAACTACCCCACTCCATCATGCGCCGCATTGCTCCAACTACCGCTGTCGTTTCGGCATTGGCTTCGATATCTCCCGTCAGCGGATAGAGTTGGCCAACTGAGTGGTGGTAACAGATCTTTTTTAGTTCTGCTGAGCCAACTGGAAGAATCTTCTGGTCCATTACGGTACTAATTGGATTCTTGAACCGGTTCCAATCGGATGCGCGAAGACTGGCACATGTTCCGATATTAAGGATGTTATTGTACTTGGGTGGGACATGGGTCAAAAGCGGACTCATCGAAGTTCGGTGATACTCAGTTCCGGCGAGAGTTCCGACAAAAGGACTGTTCCCAAAAAGCTGAACATACTTACCCGGAGTAGTAGCCGGAAAAGTTCGTGTATAAGAAAGCTCAGGCACTCTCCAAAATGGGGCTAGCACATACTCCGACCAGTTCACCGCAAACCGCTTGTTAGGCGGCGGAGGGAGCATGTTTTTAATGCACTTAGGCACAATTGGAAGTATTGAAATAAGGGTATCAAAGTATGTACGGTAAACGTGAGACTCATACATACGTGTTCGCTCACCGTTAATTGCGCCTGTGTCGTCGGTGTGGGACTGACCGATATTCGGATTATTGCGGAGCCCCCCTGGGAATTGGGCCTTCTCCCCTGATTTGGTTTTTAACTCAGTCAACGCTTGAGGCAGGAGAAACTCCTTAGTGCGGATAAACTCATCTCGGTACTGCCCCACAAGCCAGGACCCGATGGCGTAGTTATTTGTTTCAAGTTGAACCTCCGGCCACCAAAACTCGATTCGAATTTTTGGAGGAAGTTTCTTGCACAGCCCTTTAATAGAAAAACTCAGGCAGGAGAAAAATTTACTGGCGATTTTTCCAGAATCGGAAATCCAATCCGCATCCCATGCTGGATTTCCGTTAAACCAGTCGTGCTTCTTATAGCCGTCTCCTGCGCGCTTCGATCCATGAAGTCCAAACTGCTGGTTGATACTGGTTCCGACATTACTGCCAGAATTCAGCTGCTGTTGCAGTTTATCCATCGTCTTCTTGGCGTCTTCGTAAGTCTCGACATCTTTGCCAACAAAACGCGGGTCGGGCTTAAAACCGACACCAGGAATTGTTATTCCGGGGACGGAAGGAGTTGGAATCGACCCAACGCCACCAAAGGGTGGGTTTCCCAAGACGCCACCAGGGTTAAGATTGGGTAGTGTAATGTTGGGTATCGTCGGAATCGGGATAGCAGGCGGCGTAATTGGAGAAAACGGAATAGAAGGTGTTGGAAGAGCGGGCAGCGTAATATTCGGCGCTGGAATGCTAGGCGGAGTTATCGTGGGAATGGTTACCGGAGGAGCGCCTGCGCCACCAAACGGTGGGCTTTGAGCCTCAACCGAGCGCTCAGCAAGGGTGATAAGCACTAATCCCAGGATTAACGCTCGATATGGCAACGTCCTGACCCGCATCCTAATCCCCAACCTTAGAAAAACTGCAATTGCTATGACCTCTTAGAGGTAGACGAACCAAACCTTGTCCGTGATAATAGCTATTATGCAGGATCTTCCCCAATAGATAGAGAATAAATTGTTATTGTTACAGCTATTTACAGAAAATAACTCACAGAAAATAGCAGAGGGCTCACGCTAGCGATATCTTGTAACGCCACTCCAGTTCCTCTCTAACCTTAGCAGCAAGCTTCTTTAGATGCGGGCTAAGGCAGTAGACAAACCCCCGTTTGAAGTCGCTAACTGCCTCCTCTGGAGCTTTATGGGTAGCCTGATAATAGGCACGCTCAATCAGAAGCGAGGCCAGCGTTGGGCGAAGGGTCTCCAGGTAAAAGGCGCTCGCTTTTAGCTGATCAATAGCTTGATTTAACCCCAAGAGACCCTCTTCAGCCTCTCCAGTCCAGAGCCTGGTCACCTGTAGGTAAGCTCCGGCCAGAGTATGGGTCGACTCGCCGCTGATGTGCTCCATGTTGGGTAGTGAGAGCACCTCTTTTAATGCGAGTTTTGCGTCACGCAGATCTTTCCTCTCCTCGATGAGCGTCAGCGCTCTTTCCAGTCGAAGGTTAGGTGTCTTCCCGACAAGGGATTCGCACTGCTCAAGTTGGAGGCGCGCCTGTTCGTAATCTTCGCGAGCGCGAAACAATTCGCTACGCGCGACGTAGTATGGCTCGACATGAATTCCGGCGACTTTTGCCTGTAACAGCTCACTTTCAGCCTCTTGGAACCGCCCGGCTTTAGTAAAAATCTCGGCACGGCGCATGTGATATAGCGGCTTGGGGCAGGGAACTAAAACGTCACTTTCGGGGCTTACAAGCTCTAACAACTCTAGCGCCTTATCGAAGTGCCCACGCAGCTCAAACACATACGAGCCGCGGAAGAGATGCACTGGGCGGCAAAGCACGATTTGATCAAAGAGTGAGACCAGAATGCAGCTCAAAAACCAGGCCAGCAGCGGATAAACCCCGGCCGTAACACCTAGCCCGGCCCAGGGAACTGCTACACGAAAGAATGCGTAGAGACAGATGCAGAAGCTAAGCTCCAAACCAATTCTCACCCCTTGAGCTTCGAAAACGAGATAGGTCAAAAACTCGGAAAATGGAGACTGTCCGGCTTCTGTTCTTCTCCCTTCTGCTGAGAGATTGCTGTAACTTAGAGAGAGAGTTTTCGGCTCTTGGCTTTCAGCCATTGCATGCCCCGTAAGAGTGCGGTTTATTGGTTATTTATCGGCACTCTGAGGACTTTTCATGAGTTTAGAAGCACATTCCAATTTACAAGCTACAAAGCCTCAGGTTTGTGGGCTGTTAGCGAAAAGTCCGACTAGACTTAGCCTGGCAATGCATAGTGCCGGGTTTGCTGCGTTAAAACTGCAGTTTATCTATTTGAACTTTGATACGGAGAACACCCGAGAAGCTTTTGCTGAGATGCGGGCGAAGGGCTATCGCGGTTACAGCTTAACCATTCCGCATAAGGAAGTTGGGTTCAATTTAGTAGATGAGCTGGATGTTGATGCCAAGAAAATTGGGGCGATTAACACGGTGATTAATGCCGGTGATAAGTTAATTGGTTACAACACAGATTGCTTCGGCATTGAAGAGGCGCTTCGAGAGGCGGGAGTTTCGGTTAAGGATTTAGGGGTATTGGTTTTAGGTGCGGGAGGAGCGGCGCGCGCTGCAGTATTTGTGGTGAGAGAAAAGGGCGCGAAATCAATTACACTCTGTAACCGAAATGCTGAGCGGGGGCTCAAGCTTGCTGAGGAATTTGGTATTAACTCAATCACAGAGAGCGAGCTCGGGAAGTTGGGGATCGGCAGGTATCAGTTGATAATAAACGCAACTCCGGTTGGTTCACACTTAGGCAACGGCGAGCTGCCTTTTTTGTTCACCGAGCTTAGCCCACAGCATATTGTCTTTGACTTTGTTACTAAGGAGACGCCGCTAGTGGAGGCCGCGCGTAGCGCTGGGGCTAAGGTTATCTTAGGAACGCGCATGCTACTATATCAAGCCACGCGTCAGTTTGAGCTCTTTACCGGCGAAAAAGCCCCGATTCAGGTAATGGAACAGGCGCTGTTAGAGGCTATGTCCTAGCTCTTTGTTAACTCCGGAAACAACAGCTGTTCTAACTGATCGCAAATAATATGCACGAGTGTGATGTGCGACTCTTGGATGTGTGCAGTCACCTCTGAGCTGACAATCAAAGAGAGCTTCGAAAGACTCTTTGCGGCACCGCCATTTTTTCCTAAGAGCGCTATGGTTGAAGCCCCAAGCTTATTGGCGGCAGCAAGTGCACGGAGGATGTTTTGTGAGTTGCCGCTTGTTGTAAAGACCACTAAGGCATCAAGCTTTGTCACCAGTGTGTCCACTTGGCGCTCAAAGATCTCATCAAAGGTATAATCATTGGCCCAACAGGTGATAGTTCCCGAATCAAGTAGGTGCTGGGCGCGGATACCTGGGCGTTCCCGCTGATAACGGGCTACTAGCTCTTCCACTAGGTGCATCGCATCACAGGCTGAGCCGCCGTTTCCACAGGCGTAAATGCGACCGCCTTGTTTAATTGTACTAGCTAGGGTTGTGACAATTTGGGCGATTTTCTCGGATTGGTCTGCAAGTAATAGCTTAACCCGAGCGGATTCTTTGATATGAGAGACAATCTCTGCGAGGTCGGGTTTAGCAGCCATACTGGTTAGCCTACTTCGGATTTCAGCAATTCAACCTTTTAGGCTGCACGCTGCATCTGCGAGTCGATAACCTTATCAACTTCCTCGATTAGCGAACCAATTGAATACGCCCAAACATACTGGCCGGAACGCGGTCCCGTAAGCACCTCAGCGATATCGCTCTTTTCTTCAATCCGGTGCTTGATAAAGAGATTCTTGCCGTCGGTCAGCATAATCATGTCTTTCGGCTGAGAATGTAATCGTGGAAGTCGCTTTCTCAGGTAGCTAATACCGCGACGAAAACGGTTTACGGGGAGCCCTTCCCGTTTCATGCGAAAGAGCCAGCAGAGGAGCACTACGTCTGCATAGCTGTATTTTGTGCGACCACGTTGTTTACCGCGGCCAGTAGCTGGCACCAAATCAGTGCGGGCGTAATAGTTTAACAGAGCAAGTCCGATTTTTTCCTCTTCTCCACACAAGGTACGCAGAATCGCCTGCACATCCTTCGCGGAGAATTCACGGTCAATTGCTCTGACGTTGTCCTTGCGCTCCATAATTTACACCCAAATCTGAACCGGACTAAGTTACGCCCAAAACCACAGGGCAGTATACCAAACTTTAACTGGCTTATAGATGCTTATCGGTTAAATTTAAGTTCGGTAAACTTATAAAAATTAAGAATTGAGGTGTTATCTCAATCCCAAAATCATAAAGCGAAACCAAACCTCTAATCCTGCCAATAACTCACTCAAGCTGCTGAAATTATTGAAAAGAGAATAGAGCCATAATTACTACCCGTCAACCCATGAATTTTTAATTTCAGCTGCTTAGCTGTGTTATCCACGGGCGGTAGAGCTAACTCAGCTTTAGCCTAATTAAACTCAATGTTATTTTGCACTTGTGAGATTTAATGCTCAGGTTCAGAAGACTAGTTTGGTTAATTATTTGCGACATGTAAGAAGAACTAAGAGCTTATCTTCATAGGAAATTTAATTGTCCATCAATACTAATCGAAATTCTCTGATATTTTCCCTCCTGATGTTCTCTACGGTAGGATTCTATACAGTAGGCTGCTCTACAGTTAGCAAATCACCCGATGAGGGGGCACGATCGCAGATGACAACTGAGAATCTTGGACCATATCAAAGCGAGGGGTTACAGCGAGCGGCGTTAAAGAGCCCGTCTGTGATTGAGGCGATGTCCCGTGTTCCACGTCATCTTTTTGTTCCGGCGGATGAAAGTGATGAGGCTTATGAAGACCGAGCGCTCTCCATCGGCTCCGGCCAAACCATATCTCAGCCGTTCATCGTGGCACTTATGAGCCAAGAGGCGCAGGTAGGCGAGGGAGCGAAGGTTTTAGAAATCGGAACAGGGAGTGGATACCAAGCAGCTGTTTTATCAGAGCTTGGAGCCCGTGTTTTTACAGTAGAGATAATCCCTGAACTTGCAGTGCGTGCGCGGGAAAAGCTGGCTGAGCTAGGCTATGACAAGGTTAGTGTCCTCGAAGGGGATGGGTGGAAGGGGCTCCCAGAGCAGGCCCCTTTTGACGCGATTCTTGTAACCGCTGCGGCACCTAAGCCACCGGTTACGCTTATGGCTCAGCTTGCAAACCGAGGGCGCCTGGTGATTCCAATTGAGCGCTACGATGGAGAGGGCGAAGATTTGATGGTCTTCGAGAAAGACGGGGAGAATCTTATTACCAGAAACTTAGGCGCCGTTCGCTTTGTTCCACTAACCGGAGAAGTCAGAAAAGAAGATAAGCTCTAGAGTTAACGCGCGCTAACCCGTTCATATTTAGGAATATGAGTGCGCTTGTCATTTGGAGCAACGGTTAATAACTCCTCGGCGCCCCAACTATGTGGCACAAGGTTTGAGTTAAACGGGTGGCGGCCCTCATCTTCTGGGTCGTAGCACTGGCTAGTGATGTAAAAAAGATGAGCACTATCTGTCAGAACTTTACACCCATGAGCTACCCCCTGGGGAATTCGGACTACGGTTGTAATTACTTCTTTATCAAGCTCCGCGTCCCCGAGCTTAAACTCTAGCTTTCGCTGATAGGTTGGGCTCTCCTCGCGTAGATCAAACAGCACGACGTGAATCACCCCTAGTGGGCAATACCACCAGTCGATTTGCCGGTGATGGAAATGCCAGGCCTTTACGGTATTTTTCCCCATCTTGCTATGGCTTAGCTGCGAGAAGGGGATTTCATCGGGTGTGCCGGGCAGGGTATCGAAGAAAAACCCATCCGTTTTTCGAACTAACTCACGGAAAAATCCCCGATCATCCGGAAAGGACTTTAACGGCTTGAACTCCACCCCAACAATGGAGTTCTCGGCAACTTGCGTCTCAGCGATATCAATTATCACGCGGCGTTCTTCGTGCTGTTAAGGGCCGAACCGGCCTTGAACCACTCAATCTGCTCTGATGTGAAGGTGTGGTTCACTGTTATCTCGTCTGAGCTTCCATCCTCATGCTTAATTTGGACTTTTAAAGGCTTTCCAGTTGCGAATTCCTTTAGACCCAAA
>CAYMWO010000088.1:0-11885 GCA_964393905.1 uncultured Bdellovibrionales bacterium
TTGTTTTTTACTCAAATGTCTCTGGAGATAATGAGATCTACACAGCGGCAGCCGACGGTTCCCAACTCGCAAGACTTACCAAAAGTCCTGGGGCAGACGAAGACCCCTCTTGGTCTCCAGATGGGCAGCAGATCGTGTTCCAAAGCGAGCGGTTAGGATCGGGCTCGGCAAACATTTTTATTATGGAGCGGGATGGTTCTAAGCCAGTCGCCCTAACCAATTCAAAGAAAAAAAACACAGTTCCCCGGTGGTCTCCGAGAGGAGATGAAATTCTCTATTCTACAAGTAGCTATTGGCCAGGTTGGGACATCATGCTGCTGGATATTGAAGGTAAGAAGAGTCGACTACTTAGTGATGGCCTACAGAGCTTTTGTCGGGGAAGTTGGAGCCCAGATGGACATACTTTTATCTATTCTTATGGATCAGGGGGCTCAGTTGACCTATATCTACAAGATAAGGGAAAGGGGGAGTCCTCGCAGCTCACCGATTTAGAAGGTAGAGAATACGACCCTGTTTGGACTCCGGATGGAAATGGAGTATTTTTTGTCCACGAACTTACTAAGGGCCGTGGAGATTTTCAGATATTTTTCATCGATATGAAGACTCGCGCCGTAACTCAAGTAACATCCGGTCATGGATCAAAGCGCTATCTGAGTTTCTCCTCTCTCCCAGCGCTACCGATACGACCGGCGGATGCTGTAGTATCAGGGGAAAGTATGCCTCGGCAGAAATAATCTAATGTAGAAGTAAACAAATTTTGGAGAAGATTCCGTGTTAAGAAAAATCTTGGCAATCACCCTTATCCTGCTGGCCGGTTTTGCCCCTGGCGTTGCCACATCGCAAGAAGCACCTGCACCTGCTCCGGCTCCGGCGACAGGGGTGAATCCAGATTTTCTTGCGAACTCCTTACTCCAGGATCTAAATGGGGATGGCGAGTTAAGGATAGTCGCTTTCGGAGATAGCATAACGAAGGGTGTAGGCGATTTTCTAGAGCCGGGAGCTGATGATATTGATGTGTTTATTCCTATCGGTGAGGCTGGCTATCCTCTAAGAATGGAAAATCTCGCACAGATTTCAGTTCGTAACCTCGGAGCCCCTGGAGAAGAATTAACTCTTCGTGGGGTTCCACGATTTGCGGCTGAGATACCAGCTATCAGACCGGATCTGGTTTTCATTATGGAAGGGGCAAATGATGCCTTCCAGCAGGCTTCGGCCTTCAGTTATTTTTCGAGTATGCAAACCCTGATTAACATTACTCGGGCCATCGGAGCGACGCCGGTAATTATCACCCTCCCCCCTTTTGTTGGTAATCACTCTAACATTCGCCCATATACCGATATCTATAATAACCGCCTAATTGAATTGGTATCGGCCAATGGCGCAGAGATTGCCGACTCGCTTCGGGCCTACAATAACACCTGTATTCAGAGCCCATGTGAATTATTTAATCTTCCCGAGGGGCTTCATCCCAATTCTGTTGGTTACGATGTCTTAGCAGAAACAGTATTAGCCACCGTTCTTGGAGTTGATCTTTTTGCTCCCGAAGGTCCGGCAAACTTAGAGATTGCGCTCAATCTTCCAGCGGGATCGGTAACTACAAAGCCGGATTTTGTTCCGCCTCCACCTCCCGCCGAATAAGATATCAAGGAGATTAAGTGCGTTTCAGTTCGTCCTGCTTTTTAGCTGTGCTTATGTTCCTCTCAGGCTGCTCACCGTTTTACATTATGCGTGCCGGTTACGAGGAAGCCTCGATTCTCCTTAAGCGTAAACCGATTGCCAAGCTAATCGAATCCCCGAAGACTGAGCCTGAACTTAAGGAAAAGTTTAAACTGGTGCTTCAGGCTCGGGACTACGCGGAGTCACTCGAATTAAACGCGAAGGAGAGTTTCACCCAATACTCCTCAATTGACCGCGATGTTTTGGTCTGGGTCTTAAGCGCTACGCCTAAGGACTCGCTCGAGCCCTATACCTGGTGGTTCCCTGTCGTCGGACGGGTTCCGTATAAGGGGTTTTTCGATAAAGCTGATGGAGTGAAGGAGGCGGAGAAGCTTAAAGCTAAGGGGTATGACATCTTTCTTCGCCCCAGCCCAGCGTTTAGCACGCTCGGATGGTTTAACGACCCGCTATTATCGACGATGATTAAGTTCGACGAGGTAAGTCTGGTGGATACGGTGATTCACGAGATTTTACACAACACGGTTTGGATTCGGAACGATGTGCCATTTAACGAAACCCTGGCAAATATTGTGGGGGTTCTCGGTAGTAAGGAATTCTTTATCAAGAATGAAGGCCCAGCAAGCGTCAGAGCGCTTGAGGGGGCAAACACTCTAGCGGATGAGCTCCGGTTTGCTCAGTTTTTGGCAAAGCTACACCAGAGTCTTGTTGAGCTTTATGCAAAGCGCGGAGAGCTTCCAAAAGAAGAGTTGCTTAAACAACGCCAAGAGATTTTTGATGCGGCGAAGAGTCGTTGGGAGCAATCCGGTTCTGAGCTTAAGACCGACCGTTACCGGAAACTTGGGAGCATTCTCAATAATGCGGTGATTATTGCCCATAGAATTTACTTAACTGACCCTGAGCGGATTATGGCGCTCTATTCAGCCTGCGGAGAGAGCCTCCCGAAATTTATTACTGAGATAAAGCAGTTGGGGGTCAGAGTTAAGGAATCAGATCAACCCTTGCCCGAGCTATTGGAAGCGCAGATTAAAGGGGTATCCTCCCAGAATCTTCCATGATAATCTGCGGTCGTTCTCGCGGGAATAGCGTAAAAATAGAGGTCCACCGGTGGAATCGCTTATTGTCATAACCGTAGTCGTGATCGCCGTAGCGTTAGCCTTTGACGCGCTAAGAAAAGGCAAGCGTCGCGCTCCTGTAGAAGAGAGCGAAGCACATACTCTTACCGCAGATGAAACCGACACAACACAAACTGGTAAGTATCGGGTTGAGCAGATGTTGAAGATGACCAAAAAGCCGGGGTCGAAATCCAGCGCCCAAGAGCTACTGCCAGAGTCGCCAGAAGAAGGCTCGCTGCCTGATCCCTTTGGCACCGGCTCCCATAAAATTCGTCGAGATAGATAATTTCTGCTATCTCAATTTGGCAAAAACACCTTTACGATAAGCTTTAATGGCATTATTACCGCCGAAATCATCTTTTAGCTCAACCTCGACCGCTAGCAAGTTGCCTGGAAAGAAATCTGTAGATGAGGGATCAAACCGAATTCGGCCGGGCTCGGTTGTTGAGTACGAGCAACATGGTAAACCAATTCTTGCAACCGTATTGGCCGACCGCCGCGGTAAATGGGCTATTAGGAATGAAGCTCAAGAAGAGTTGGAGCTTGCCTCAGAACGGCTCTACTTATTCCCAGGAAATGCGCCAACGGATCTTTTGTCGCTAATCACCCAGGCCCAAGAAATTTCCGACAGAATCGAACTTCAAGATCTATGGGAAGAGCTAGTACAATCTCCGAGGGAATATTTTATTCCGGAGTTGACCCTCAAACTCCTTGGCGAGAACTCGCAGGTTAACCACTTGGCGCTTCGGCGTAAGTTTCTTGCCGATACAGTGTTTTTTAAAAGATCAAAGTTTGGTTTTGAGCCTAGAGCTTCCGATGCGGTTGCTGCATTGAGAGTTAAGGCCGATGCGGAGGCCGGTAAAAAACATCAGCGGGATTTACTCATCCGAGCGCTAGTGGCTAGAATTAAGGATCCGAACAAGCAAACAGAACCGCTACCGGATTCTATTTATGCGCTTGAGCAGTTAGCCGCGCTGGGCGGCAAAGCGGAAGACGCCAAAGGCTCAACCACTGTGCTTGATGAGGTGGCAAAGGCCGCGGGGCTCCCCACGACCGGGAAACTCGATGAGCGGGCGTACATAATGCTGGTTCGCGCCGGACATTTTAGTCCCGATGAGAATATGACAATCCATCGAATTCGAAGGCCGGTTCGTTTCTCCCAGGCGATCCTAAAAGAGTCCGAGGTGCTTAAGGCTAATTATTCAGCGATAATAAACGAACGAACAAACGATCTCACTAAGCTTCGCACCTTCACTATCGACAGCGATACCACCCGTGACATGGATGATGCGTTGTCGATTGAACGCACTTCCCAGGGGTTTCGCCTGGGAATTCATATCAGCGATGTCGCGGCAGTGATCTTGCCCGGCTCGCAACTTGAAGCTGAAGGGTTTTCGCGAGGGACTTCGATTTACTGCCCCGATAGCCAGATTCCTATGCTACCGACGCCCCTCAGTGAAGGGGTGCTAAGTCTCACTGCGAATGAAGAGCGGCTGGCGATGAGCTTCCTGGTAGAGATGGATTCGGAATATCAAATCACGAATCGGCAAGCCCTGCTTTCGAAAATCCGCGTCCAGCGAAAACTAAACTACGAAGAGGTTGATGCCATTCTCTATGGCGAACCCGATGCCCGCTTAGATTCAATCCCAGCGGAGATAAAGACCGACCTACTTCTACTCTGGGAGGCCGCCTCAGGTCAGGAGTTACGGCGCTTACAAGCCGGAGCAGTACAGTTCAGTCGACGGGAGCTTAACGCCAAATTAAGCGAGTCTGGAGAAATTCAATTAGAGGAGACACTTGAGGACACCCCAGGGCATAAGTTGGTTAGTGAGCTGATGGTGTTGGCTAATGAGACCGCAGCTCTTTTCGCCGTTGAGAAGAATATCAGCCTCGTGTTTCGTGGCCAGGAGCGGCCAGAAGTGAATCCAGAGGAGTTTGCACTAGATGTTCCAGAGGGTCCGGCCAGGGATTTTGCCAGACGTGGACTATTGAAACGCTCAGTCCTAGGCTCCCGCCCGATGCAACATTACGGACTCGGACTTCGAGGATATGCTCAGGTTACTTCACCCATTCGGCGGGTGCTCGATCTGGTTAATCAGCGTCAAATTTCCACTTTTTTGACTACTGGGAAACCGCACTACTCGCCTGCCCAGATTCAACAGCTCATTGAATTAACTGAAGCTCCTTTAGACGAGGCGCAATTTATTCAGAGAGACCGCAATCGATATTTTCTTCTTCGCTATCTAGAGCAGGAGAAGGTAAGTGAGCTTGACGGCATGGTGATGAGAATTGAAGGTCATAAGCCGCTTGCTGAATTGGATATTTTATTTACAGTGGTGCCGTTTAATGCAGGAGCTAAAGGCTCACCTGCTGAACGAGCCGGTCTTCATCTGGGAGACAAAATTAGACTTCATATCGAAGAGCTAAATCCCAGGAAGGACATCCTGATACTGAAGCGGATTTAATTAAAACTTAGCGATTATTGCTCAGCTTTGTCGTTGTCATTAACTTCACTGGCACTGATGCGGTCTGCCGACAAGGCGACAAAAGCAACAATTTCTGAGAGCTCCAAAATATCAGAATTCAGGTCCTCGAGCGCCGAGAGGATATGGGACGGTGTTTCGGATTCGGATTCTTTATAACTTTGGCGCATGTCTTATCTCTAATTTATGGAGCTAGAAAGCGGCAGCTTCTGAAGTTCGAACCTAAAAAAACCTAATATCTTCAATCTGGGGAAACCTTGCCCGGATACCTCGAGTAAAGCCTCTCTACTCCAGGTATCCGGGTGAGCTTCAAAAGCCGCCTAATCTATTAGAGTATCGAGCGAGTGAAAGGTTTGCTTTAATTCCAGGTCGCAATCAAAATTTCTTTTTAGTTAAAAATCAGATGAAGCTGTAACAATCTGTAGTTATTAGTCGTTATTGGGTCTTAGAATTTTTCCCGAATGACTGTTCCAGCTGTGATGGAGCTCAATATACTAGCGCATACGTGCTCTAGTTACTCCGTTTGAGCCTTCGGAAGCAGGCGCGTCTTGAAGGTTTACCTGCTGAAGTAAGGGAGCGCTGGGTTTAAATCCTGTCAGGGTGGCGGAGACAGAGCCAATCCAGACCTTACTTTCGAGCTTCAGAATATCCCGCCTAGCATCTGTTGAGATCCAAATTCTGGCGGACTGAAGTTTTTCCTCACCTTTAGAATCGGTCAGCTTCTTAACGGTCGGTGTGATACTAAACGCCTCTCGTTCAGTCTCTCCAATCTTGATCTTTTCCTTGCCGTGGATGTGGAAGGTAATCAGGTAGCGGTGCTTGCCATTAAATACATCGAAAGCCACATCTTGGCCGACTTTAATTGGGATGCTCTTTGCGAGAAATGCGGCGGAGATCGGATCGAACACCGGGTTCTTTGGGGTAAAGGAGAAACTCTCAGGTTTGTTCTTCTTTACATCTTTGATGCTCACGGCATCGATTGTGCCGTCCTCCCCAAAAGCGATTTCGCTAGTGGATTCGCGTCGATTCTCCTTTTGGCGCATGACATACCGAAATGGACGATAATTAGTAAGCGAGATTAAGCTCTCTGAGCGGTGCCGCAGTCTGTAAAAGATATCGATGGCATCATTGGATTGAGCATCAGCGGAGATTGAGAGAGCGCTAGGGAAAAATGGAGCACCTGAGCGGACGGTTAACTTAGCATCCGCTACCGGAATTCCTTGATAGGCGATTTTATAACGGTACTCCCCCGCAACGGAGTCGATAAATTTTGGCTGATAGAGCTTGGTTTTTACAACTATTTGATCGGGCGGAATAAAATCGGCACGAGCGACTGCGCAGACAAATACAAGTGTCAGCGAGCACCAACAGAGAAGTGCTTTAAAGTGGCGAAAAATAACCCTCTCCTTTTGCTCTTACAGAGCTTAAGCTCGCGATATGCTATTAAATCCGGTAATTTGACGGCGTTATAGCAATTTAATTTAAAGCCTACTTGTTTACTATGTTTATTATATGTTTTCTGGTGTTTTGACAATTACCCATAAATCTCCCCATCTTTTCGGAGTGTTGGGGCGGACCGTGGACTCCCATGGGGTGCAACTGGTCTCTCAGGCCTTTGAGGTCTCGATACTGCATGGAGGAGAGTCAGAGCTTGATATTGAGCGCAGAGAGGGGGTCTCATTTAATCCTCATCCTGGGCGGGTAGGTCTAATTCTAATTAATGATTTCCAGGAAAGGTCCCCAGAGGTTATTGCCTGCGGGGTTCTTAGAACGGCAAAACGTCCGCTTGAGGTCTCAGTTCAGAAGCTCTTTGGGGAGAAGGTCTCGCACTTGCTAGCGCTAAGTAAACTTCCCGCTCAAGAGTTATTAGCTAATATCGAGCAGTCCGATTACCGATCGGCTGCAAAGGTCGCACTGGCGTTATTTCTTGACCGTACTCGGCATCTTCATCAGGTTGAGGGCTATGGAAAAGAGGGAGTTAGGGGGGAGATCTTTTCTCAAGCCGATTGTTACATTCAGGTTGCCGAACGAGTTTCTCCCGCGGTTAGCCTACTACTTCAGCGCTGGAAACAGAGAGCAGAGCGAGGAATATAGTGAAAGTTGATATTTTGGACTGGCTGCTTACTCTTCCCTTTAGCCTCACATTCCTTGGAATCCTATTGATATTTGATCCACTGCAACGGCTAGCGAGGCTTTTTGGGCCGCAGGCACATCTCAGAGTTGTTGACCTACTTAACCATTGTTTGGTGGCAAGTCTTAGGCTAGTGGGCACGCGGTTTGAAGTTGACGTTACTCATCCCCTCCCCGCCGGGACACAGTGTGTAATCATTAGCAATCATCAATCCCTTTTTGATATCCCACTAATCTCGTCTGTGCTTGCGCATCTCTCCCCGCGTTTTGTCGCGAAGAAGGAACTTGGGCGTTTTATCCCAAGCATCTCCTTTAATCTTCGACAAGATTATAACGCGCTGATTGACAGAAAGAATGCTCGCGAATCAATTAGGGTTATCCGCAAATTTGGCAAGACAATTCACCGCTATGGATTTTCCGCAGTAATTTTCCCCGAGGGAACTCGCGCTCGGGATGGGGAACTCAAGCAATTTCATTCAGCCGGTTTTACCTCACTCCTTGAGGAGCTGCCCGAAGCGTTAGTGCTGCCTGTCACGATTGATGGTTCTTGGCAGCTCGCATCTCATCGATATCGCCCCATTCCAAGGGGCCAGACGATGCGTTTAATTGTGGGAACTCCAATTAATAGGGCTGAATTCCCAAATCCGCGGGAGTTAATTGCTGAGGCCAGAATCCAAATCGAGGAGACATTAAAGAAACTGCGCCAGTAATTCTAATTAGCTCGAAGTGCAGGCTCTCGTTAGGATGGTAAATTGCGACGGCAATCTGTGAGCGTCGATAAAACCCGAGTTGCCGACAGCTGGTGCCGGAGGAGAGACTCGAACTCTCACAGGGTTGCCCCTACTGGATTTTGAGTCCAGCGCGTCTACCAATTCCACCACTCCGGCCCGGAGTGCAAAACTTTTAGACAAGATAGTGGGAAAACGCAAGTTCCTGAAAATCTTCGAACTTGAGGGTTTTATAAGGGTTCATATTTATTCTTGTTAAAGGGGTGAATAATATACGACCGATCGCCTCTGTGTGACATCGAAAAAGAAAGGGGTATTTTTTATGTCCACAACTGAGACGGAAACTGAGGAACTGGGGCCAATTGAGACCACGCTCGGGGATCTGATCTGTGCCATTGCAGATGCCGCACTTGAAGCTCGGATTGATGAGACCGATCTCTCTTCAGTTACTCAATTGATTCTGAATGACCTAAGGATTAAGCGGGAAGAGTAGCTCTTCTACCTCTTTTGCTCGCACTCTTCCGATTTCAGAAAGCATATTAGAATACGAAAATAATACGACCCCATCAGCTCCCGCACGTAACGCACGCTTTGTCTGATCCCTAATCGCTCCGTTTTCGTTTAGCATCATCCAAGCGCCAATCCCCATCGCAACATCGCCATTTCCTGAAAAGGCGGCGGCCTGCTTACTAAGATATCCGAACAGCTTCCGGTCGCGCGTGTAGCTCATCGGCATCACAGCATCAACCATCCCCATCTGTAGCCATCCACGCCAATCCTGAAAGGCGCTGAGATAGGCGCGATCCGGCCAAGCAAGGACCGCTGCACTGAGCTTGGCTCGTGGGGCTATCTCCCCTAATAGCTGGCGCACTTCGGAGACCAATAATCCGACCTGAACCCTGCGCCAGTTGTCCCAGCTATCTCCCTTGGGAAGTTCTTGCGGATTAATCTTAGGCTGGCTCTCTGTTCGTCGGTTGAGTTGTGCACGAGCATCCGAGCTTGCCAAAACGCCATTTGGTTCAGCCGTTTTCCCACTAACAGATTCCGAGAGAGCTCCAATAAAAGTATTAAAACGAGAAATATTCGCTAAAGAGTAGCCATAATCAATCCCACCAGCGACCGAGGATGCGGGCTTAATGGGAATTGCATAGGGGAAGCGTGCCATATCCAGATGCACCCCATCAAGCTCGGGATAGCTCACAATCAGGTCCCGCACTGTCTCAACTATATATTGCCGAACACGCTCAGAGCCGGGATCGAGCCAGATAGCGGGAGTTCCTAAGCGAAAATATTTCCCAATCTCACCGGGAGGCCGGCCTTCCTCGTCATAGGATAAGATTGAGTTGCCGTAATTATCAGTTAATACCGCCTTCGGTCCGACAACCTTAAGTAACGGTGCATGGAGATTGCGTGTGAGGTTGAAGACATTTATCCAGGCATGCACCCGCTGACCCCGTGAGTGTGCAAGACGGATAGTCTCCCCCAGCGGGTCAAGCCCTTGCTCTTTCGCTTCTCTGTAGGGAGTATCGTCAGCCATAAGAGAGGGAAACCAAGAACGCCCCCCTCTGTATACCTGACAATATAAATCCGTAAACCGAGCCGAATTGGAGAACTCGGCAAACTGCTCAAAATCCGTAGGGGACTTAAATGGCTGATTTTTCCCTTCAGACTCAACCCATAAACCAAAGGTTTTTGCTGGGAGAGCAAAGGCAGTATCTTCTGCGATAAATCCAGAAAGCAAGGCAACAAATACCGCTACCGAAGAGAACAAATTGAGTCTAAATGACATAATGCCTGAAATATTCGATACCCCGCGCAAAACCCAACGGTTTTTACCAAGAGCCGCAGCCGTAATTATCCTGCTCTTTTCCCTTTTCTCTATTCAGGGCGCAAGATCGGAGTTAGCAAAACTTGAACTTCGGGCCCGTAGCGCAATTGAGCTACTTTTGGTCATGGGGCAGCATAACTGGGGTATATATACGGAGGGCCCGACTTGCGTTGGATTTTTAGCGACAGATTTTTCGGTAGCGCAAACCGCGACCTTTCGTGTTCAAGGGGAGATGCAGGCCAAATTATTCAAGGCTCCTGAGCTGTTAAAGATAGATTTTAATGCCGATTTCGCCAACTATTTGCAGCTTGAAAAGATCAGCGGGCAAGCCGCGATGAAAAGCGGGGAAATCGCAGTAGCATCTCGAATTGGCGAGCTTGAAAAGGTGGATCTTAAATTCACCACCCCCGATCTCTCTTATTCCCTGGAGGCTCCTCTGCCAAAACCTGTTTTTTTAGTGGAGAGCGCTCCTGGAATATACGCGTTACGCCTTCCCAACGGGCTGGAGGGGCTCACAAAAGGGAGCAAGATGGGCTTTTCCGGCGGGGTTCAGCTTAAGCCTCTCACAGTTCAAGAGTTTGAAAGATGTAAGCATGATATGAATAACAATACGCTCGGAAATATCCCGGACTTCTCTGAGCTTGGCAGGTTATATCAAACATTTATTGCGCAAAAGAAACTTGGGGGTCTTTCATGATCAAGCTCATTAACCTAACAAAGCGCTTTGGCTCTTTTGCTGCGGTCGATAACATTAATCTGGAGGTTGAAAAGGGCACTATCTTCGCCTTTCTTGGCACAAACGGTGCGGGGAAAACCACCACAATTAGAATGATGACCGGTGTCTTACAACCGACATCTGGAACGGTTGAAATAGGCGGATACGATATTCAGAGGAATCCAATTGAAGCTAAGTTTCTCATGGGGGTCATCCCAGACCGCCCCTATCTTTATGGGAAACTCACCGGCCGCGAATTTCTACTTTTCATGGCGGACTTATATAAAGTGCCGCGAGGTAAAGCCGTTGGAAGGCTAGAGAAACTACTTGCAGACTATGAGCTCCTCGACTGGCAGCATGATTTAATCGACAGCTACTCCCATGGGATGAAGCAGCGATTGATGATGTGTGCATCTCAGATACACGAGCCACAGATACTTGTAGTCGATGAGCCGATGGTCGGACTCGATCCTCGAGGTGCAAAGATGCTGAAGGAGTCATTCCGCGAGAAGGCGAGAAACGGCCTAACAATTTTCATGTCTACGCATTCACTCTCCGTAGCTGAAGAGGTGGCAGATAAACTGGCAATTATTCAGCATGGGAAAATTCTCGCGTTGGGGACATTGCAGGATCTCTACGCCCGAGCCAAGACCCAGGCTCCGGGACTTGAGAATGCGTTCTTAGATATTATTTCAGAAGGCGAACCGGATACAAAGTATTCCAACTGAGTTTCGGCAGGTAGATTGGCGAATGTTCCCTATCCTTCTCCGTCCACAGATTCTCTCCTTTAAGAACCGCCTTCTGCGCAAGGAGCGGAGCGCGGGGTTTTTTAACCGCGAAATTACGGTGATAGCGCTCTCAATCCTCTTGGTCTTTGCAATCTATTGGGGGACCTGCGGGTTTCTTGTAAAACTGCAGAGCCACGAACAGTTCTCCCCTGTTCTCATTGCTCGAATGCTTAGCCTGTCTTTTCTCTCCTTTTTTTGGTTACTGCTTTTTTCAAACTCAGTTACGGCACTCGGATTCTTTTTTGGCTCAAACGACTTACCCTTAATACTCACCTCCCCCATTTCTGCATGGGAGTTGTACGTTGCGCGATTAATTCAGACAGCTGTCAGCTCCGGTTGGATGTTTCTGATGTTCTTTCTTCCTGCGGCAATGGCGGTGTCAGATGTCTTTAATCTCCCGGTGCTGTTTATTGTTTTTGCTATT
>CAYMWO010000089.1:0-11494 GCA_964393905.1 uncultured Bdellovibrionales bacterium
GGAATTGCAAGCAGCAATGCTAGACTAAAGTGCCGCTTTTTGAGGTCGATTTTCTTAGCGGACTTGGCCAAATGTACCTTTTAGATTTTGCTCATAAAGATTGATTTATTGAACAACGCAAAACACACACAGGGTTTAGCAAGTTCCTTCCGTGAAGGGTTTATTCTCCCTGCGCCCGCGGGTTCAGCACGAACCGAGACGGCATTACTTATCCACGGCATTACTGCAAGCCCAGCTGAGATGGCAGGACTGGCAAGTGTGTTGAATAATATGGGTTTTCGCGTAACTGTGCCAAGGCTTTCTGGCCACACCGGTCGAATTGAGGACTTTAAGCGCATCACAGCCGAAGACTGGATACGCGACGTTACCCGCGCTCTCGAGGTGGAGTCAGCTAAAAAGATTTTTGTAATCGGGGTCTCGTTTGGCGCTCTTTTGGGGCTGCGGCTGGCAACTCTTTATCCTGAGCGGGTTTCGCTTGTCGTGGCGATGTCTCCACCGATAAAACTCCGCTCTCGGTTTAAAGAGGTAGCCCTCACACTTCTCTCCTATCTTCCAGACAATCTACTCAATCTGCTGGGGTTCATCGGAAAGAGCAAGCGTGGCCCGGATACTTTTGCTGTGGCGCATGAAAGCTTGCCTGTGCACTCGATTGGCGCACTCTCTCGTCTGTTTAAGATCAGGCGTGAACTAAGGGATAGCCTCCAGCAGCTAACATGCCCACTCTTGATACTTCAAGATCCGTTCGATCACCATGTCGAGCCAAGCTCTATTTATTATCTAATTGATAACGCTGGTAGTTGGGAGATAGCAGTCGATTATTACCCCGGAGGTGAGCATGAGCTTACAGTAGGACATAAGCACCAAGCTGTGTTTACACGAATATCAGCTTTTATTGAGGCGCATAGCGGGGTTTAGCTTTATGCCACGTGAGATAGTACATTGGGATGTATTGACCCGCGCAGTAGCAGCGCTCCCAGGGGAGGGCTGCCCTAACTGCCAACGGGTTTTGCAGCAGTATCGCGCCGCTGCATTTCTCGGAGCAATGGCTCATGATGCCGCCTATTACTATCGGTTCGGTAAGGATCAGTTCGACGAAATCGCAGGCGTTCTTCACGGCTATCGTGGCGAAGACACTTTCGTCCCGCTAAAGAAGCTCGCAAAAAGAATCAGCGAAATTGAGAAAGTTAGTGAGCGGGAGTTGCTCTGGGCATTCTTACTCGGAATGCTAAGCCATCAGGTAACAGATGTGATCTTTCATCCGGCGGTCTATTACTTTACCGGCAATTATTATGATTTAGACCTCAAGCGGCGGCACACGGCGCGAGCGCGACACCGCTTGTTCGAGGTCTATCTCGACTCCTGGTTCAGGGAGCGGAATCAATTCTGGAACGGTTCCAGGTTTAATACCCTGCTCAGAGAGTTGGGTGAGGGCTTCTCGGTTATTACCCGGTGCCTGGACGATACGCTGTATCTTGAGGGAGAGCAGGGTGAAGTTCGAGGTCGCTGGCGGGGGAGTTTCCTCTATATGTCGAACTTACAGACCGTGTTTTTGTCGAAGGGAACGGGGGCGGCTATTAGGGGGCTTAACTTTTTGCTGCGCGGCGGGTTAAGCGAGGTTGATGCGTTATTCTCATTTGGTCGGGTGGAGAAGCACAAGGTGTTTGCTAACAAGCTTGTGTTTAAAAACCCAGCTTCCGGCGAGGAGTCGAGCTTTTCAGTTGATGAGATGCGGGACAAGGCAGTTCTTGAGACGGTTCAGAATTGGAGGATATTTGAGCATTTAGTTTCTGGGGCCTTAACCGATGTCGAAGTTGCCTTCGGGGACCGAGTTGGTAGATCATTAGACCTCGGGGTTTATCGGTTTCCCTCGGAGCAGGCGAAATATTTTGCCGCGGAGGGCTTTCCGCTGAAAGGGCTTAGCTAATGGATAATTACTAAATACGGAGATAATTTATGAGAGATAAAATGGTGGTCATGCTGCTACTGGTTCTTTTGTCTCCGGCAATATCCTGCGGCTCCGATAGCGATGAAGGCGGAAAGGCCGGTGCTACTTGCGGCGGACTTGCTGGAATAGGCTGCGCTAAAGATTTATTTTGTAAATATCCGATTGAAGCTCAATGCGGAGCGGCGGATCAGACCGGAAGCTGCGCATCGAAGCCGGAAATCTGCACTGAAATCTATGCCCCAGTTTGTGGTTGCGACGGTAAGACCTACGCTAGCGACTGTGTAGCAGATAGCGCCGGGGTTTCTATCCAGGCGCAAGGGGAGTGTCCGACAAAGTAGCTCACAGCATATTGAGCAAAAAAAAAGGACGGCGCCGTAAAGCGCCGTCCTTTTTGCATTGAGCTAAATTTTAAGCTCTTTGCCTTACATCATCCCTGGCATACCGCCCATTCCGCCGCCGTGTCCACCGTGGGAGTGAGCCTCCTTCTGGTCAGGCTTCTCAGCGATAATGGCCTCAGTTGTCAGCATCAAGCCGGCAATCGAAGATGCGTTCTGCAGAGCACTTCGGGTGACCTTAGTTGGGTCAATAACGCCAGCCTTAACAAGGTCTTCAACAACCTCAGTCATAGCGTTAAACCCAATCGCGCCCTCAGCGTTTTTCACCTTGTCGATAACAACGGAGGCTTCGTGGCCAGCGTTAGTTACGATAGTGCGAAGCGGAGCTTCTAGTGCACGAGAGACGATTTGCACACCAATCTTCTCCTCGTCGTTCACCTTTAGCTTGTCCAACACCTTTAGTGCGCGAAGGTAAGCAACTCCGCCGCCAGGAACTACGCCCTCTTCAACAGCAGCGCGTGTTGCGTGCAATGCGTCTTCTACTCGAGCCTTCTTCTCTTTCATCTCGATTTCGGTTGCAGCGCCAACATTAATTACCGCTACACCGCCAACGAGCTTAGCCAGACGCTCTTGCAGCTTTTCGCGATCGTAATCGCTTGAAGTGTCCTCAATCTGGTTACGAATCTGCTTAACGCGACCTTCGATATCGGCCTTAACTCCAGCACCATCGATGATAGTGGTGTTGTCCTTGTCGATAACGATACGCTTTGCACGGCCCAAGCTCTTAAGCTCAACGCTCTCAAGCTTTGTTCCGATGTCTTCGCTAACAAACTCACCGCCTGTAAGAACCGCGATGTCCTGGAGCATCGCCTTACGACGATCACCAAATCCCGGAGCCTTAACAGCTGCAACCTGAAGCGTGCCACGAATCTTGTTTACAACAAGAGTCGCTAGCGCCTCACCGTCGATATCCTCAGCAATGATCAACAATGGACGAGCAGCGCGAGCAACCTGCTCCAGTAATGGAAGAAGGTCCTTCATGTTGCTGATCTTCTTCTCGTTGACCAAGATGAAGCAATCTTCAAGGACGGCTTCCATCCGATCTGGATCGGTGACGAAGTATGGAGAGAGGTAACCGCGGTCAAACTGCATTCCCTCGACAACTTCAAGAGTTGTCTCAAGGCCCTTAGCCTCTTCCACAGTTATTACGCCTTCCTTACCAACTTTCTCCATCGCTTCAGCGATGATGTTACCGATAAAGGAGTCGCTGTTAGCGGAGATAGTTCCCACCTGAGCAATCTCTTCCTTGGTCTTGGTCTCTTTGGAGAGCTTATGCAACTCAGCGACAATTGCCTCTACGGCCTTGTCGATTCCGCGCTTAATGCTCATTGGGTCGTGGCCAGCAGCAACCATCCGTGAACCTTCGCGGAAAATCGCGCGGGCTAGCACAGTTGCAGTTGTTGTCCCGTCGCCAGCGACATCAGAGGTCTTCGAAGCAACTTCGCGAACCATGGCAGCGCCCATGTTCTCGAACTTGTTCTCAATCTCGATTTCCTTAGCAACAGTTACGCCGTCCTTAGTAATTGTTGGCCCACCAAAGGACTTTTCGATTACGACGTTACGACCGCGAGGTCCCATAGTAACTGATACAGCATCAGCCAATGCATTTACGCCTTTAAGCATCTCGTCGCGTGCTTCCAGGCCGTATTCAAGAATCTTTACACCCATTGTCTTATTTCCTCTTTTTTCAGGTTTAAACAGTTAATAAACTTTTTGCTCTATTCGAGAACAGCCAGAACGTCGTCTTCGCGCATGATGAGACGGTCTAGGTTATCGATCTTGATCTCTGTTCCGGAATATTTTCCGAAGAGCACTACGTCACCAGCCTTAACATCAAGCGGACGGATTGTTCCGTCTTCGCCGATTTTGCCCTTACCAACGGCGATGATCTTGCCCTTTTGTGGCTTCTCTTTCGCGCTTTCTGGAATGATAATCCCACCAGCTGTTTTGGTGTCCTCACCAAGACGCTCTACGATAATCCGGTCGTGTAATGGACGAATGCTCATTTTTTCTCTCTCCTTGTCTGTTTCACTAATTAACGAATAAATCTTTAGTGTGCTGCCAGCTCCGTGATTCGGTTAGTCTTCAGGAGCTGGGCAACTCTTAGCCGCATCTACCGACCTAAAAGCCCCAAAAAAATCCGAGTGCATGTGTCGGAAAGAAGGCGAGATCGTAACGGCTACTAAAAGCGACGGTATACACCGCTGCCGAGCATGGTTTTAAGCATGGGCCTAGGGGATGTCAAGTTGACGGGAGAAAAAGATTAGTTAAATGATTTCAAAATCTTAAACTAATATTTCACAGTTGATTTTCCCAATTGCTGGGTCATCTGAAGTCCTCAATATTTACCCTATGTTTATGGGGGGTTATTGCCCTGGAATTCCCTCGATGAAATGCGAGACAGCGGCAGGTTTAACCTTTGTGGGGAATAAACCTGCCGCTGTCCTCGGGGTCTCGAATCTGCCTTGAGGTTACTTGGGAAGCGGCTGAGGTACCTCGTATTGGCCGGGTTGAACGAGGGCCAAAGTCACATCGAACTCGAGAGGATTGGGGAGCGACGCCACTCCCGCGGCGATTGCCGCCTCGGCCCGCACAGCGTATTCCGCCGGAGGGACGTTCCTCGCGACGGCCATCAGCAGATAGGGCGTAGGGTACGCCGTAAACCCGCGATCGATAACGCGCTTCCGAGTCAGCATCAGACCTGCCTTCAGGACGTAGACACCGTTACCGAAGGCGGTACCGAGAATTGCAACCCTGAACTTCTGGCCGATGCTGTCGGCCTTGAACGGCGCCGGTAGCTCATCGCCCGTCACGTAGTCAGGCTTCACCACGACCTCCCAGCCAAGCCGCAACGGGTGGTTTCGGTCGGGGGTGAGAATCACAGTCAGAAGCTCGCGCTTCTCTTCGTCGAGAACCAGCGAAACGCGCGGAAGCGGACGAGAATCATCGGAGTGGGACATCGGGAAATCTCCCCAAGAGGAACTTGTCGGGAAAAAGAAATTGAAAAAACCATGCCTGCTGCGCTGTCATCGGAGCCGAAACGGCTCAAAAAACAGCGCTGGAAAAAGAAAACTACCCAAATAGAGATTTCAGAGGAGTAAGCAAATATAGAGAATCCAACGGAGCTCTGCAACTCGGCCCTAAACGGGAGAACCGCAAACAATATTCTTCTCCGTTTTCTCTGCGTCTCTGCATGAAAGTGGAATAAGTTTTTTCGGAGCGGTATAAGGGCGGGAGATTTATATACATATAGATGGAGGCCCCAGTGCTTAGCTTTACACCAAGACAGCGAATCTTAACCCCGACGCAAATTTTCGTGTTAGCCATCTCGATCTTCTTGCTCGTGCCCACTCACGCGGCTCGAGCCGAAAATGAGTTTCGAGTCGGCGTAATTGTGCCCCTTAGCGGCGGAGGAGCGCAGTTAGGAAATGCTTTAAAAAACGGAATTGAACTCGCCTACGCTGGGCTTAGCGCTAAAGAACAAGCGCGGCTTAAACTCTACTTCGAAGATGACCAGATGCAATCGATGAACAGCATCTCGGCGTTAAATAAGCTTATCGCTAACGAAAAAATTAACATGCTCATCAGCGTCACCAGCGGAACATCTAATGCCCTGGCACCGCTTGCGGAGCGGGCTGGCATGCCGCATATCGCTGTCGCCTCGGATGGAAAGATCTCGCGGGATAAAAAATATGTCGTGAATTTCTTAGTGACCCCCGAGGAAGAGGCGCGTGTCGTGCAACTTGAGGTAAAGCGTAGAGGATATAAGCGGGTCGCTAGGTTTACCACGACACAAGACGGCTGCTTGGCCGTGCGCGACAGGATGGATTTAGATAACAGCGCGAAGGATGTCGATTATGTAATCGACGAAGACTTACCGCTTGAGACCAAGGACTTTCGCAGTCTAGCCACAAAAATCCGTAACACTCCGAAGTTAGATGCCATCGGCATGCTTTGTCTGCAAAGTCATTGCGGAGTGCTGGCGAGGCAGATTCGAGAGGCGGGGGTTAAGCTGCCACTGTTTGGGTTCCACACGATTGAGGACCGTAATGAGATAAAGCAGTCCGGCGGAGCGTTGGTCGGTGCCTGGTATGTAACCTCCGCTGATCCGACGCCAGAGTTTAAGAAGGAATATCTGGCGAAATATGCCGACGACTCACTAATGTATGTCGCCGGTCACGGCTATGACTCGGTGCTGATGATTCAGGAAGCGCTTAAAGAGGGTGGCGACAAGGATACGGTGAATAAATTCCTACACACGGTACAGAACTTCAAGGGCGCGCTAGGAACTTACTCGGCCTCTGGCGACAACCGCTTCCTCTTACCAGCAATGGTCAAAGAGATAACCGAAACCGGCTTCAAACCCGTAACCCCCTAACCTTATTTTTCTCCGCGTCTCCGCGTCTCCGCGTGAGATCTTGGAGATACTTTTAGAATAATTTCCATTATCTCACGCGGAGACGCGGAGACGCGGAGAAAAACGGGTTATTTTTTTACCCAGGCTCCGCTTGCGGATTGGATATAGTTCCCAGCTGCGGTCTCTTGCATAGCTTTCTTCGCCGCGAGAGCTTCGACAGCTGAGAGCGGAGTGCCGTTCTTTTTGGCAATCTCTGCGTACTTCTCTTTACGTTTCTGATTGATGTCGTTAATCAGTGCCTGAACTTCCGAAGTAGTTGAGACAGCGCCGAGGTAACCGGTCTGCGTTTCGCCGACCAAGCCCTTGGATTTGGCCTCATCTAGCGAGAGTGCAAAGGCAGTTCCCGCGATGAGTAAAGTAGAACAAAATACACCTAAGAGAATTTTATTTAGTTTCATAGTCATTATTAAAAGAGTTTACTGTCCTTACCGATCACTTCGTCTAGGTCCTTCTCAACTCGAATTTTCACTTCGTGGTCGATTTTAATATTCATATTGATGGTGATCGGCTTATCTGGCGCCACGACTTCTACCCGGGGCGTGCAGGCTCCGAAATAAAGGGGGCACAGAACTGCTAGTAGTAACGGATGTTTCATGCTGGAGGTTTCCTGGGTTTATCGCTTCGGCTCTTTATCGCCTTTTCTATCTCTTCAGTATCTAGTCCCTGGCCCTGGGTAAGACGTATGCTCTCTATCAGATCATACAAGTTTTCCTCGATATTTAAGTTCAGGTTAACCCTCTTACCTGACTGCCAATCGGGGGAATTCCCTGAGAGCTCGAGATTTAATCTAAGTGTGCCATCCGGCTCAAGAGAAAAGGGAGCCTTGAGCGTTTCGTAGTTAAAGTTCTTCAATACCTGTAGCTCTCCCGGGAGCCCGGACTGCGCTGTATCGAGCTCCGCCCCTAAATACCGGATAGTTCCCCCCGGAGCTTGCGCCGCAGTTTGGCCTTTCTGAATCGAGAAGCCGCGCGAGTCGTGGCTCAGGATAAACTCACCATCTAATATCCCAGTCCCCGAGACTTTCTCCTGTGGGTAGTCCTTAAGTAACTGTTCCAAGTTTATCCCTTGCACCTTAAGCGGAATGCTCCAGCTTTTTTCCTTAAATACAACTTTCGAGTGCTTTGTCGTGACCTCTCCGGAAAAGACCTTGGCTTTCCCCTTTTCAATACTCATCACCCCATCTCTGTAACTAAGAGTCCCTGAAAGTTCAGTCAGCGGAAAAGGGAGACCGGCTGGTAACAGTCTAAGAGTAGCGCGAGCAGTTCCAGTATCGAGCTCGTAACTTAAATCCCCGTTAAGAAGTTTTTCTCCCGTCGGTTTATCGACGGAAATTTTACCTGACAGAAGTTGGTCGGTAATAAAGTGACCGTTTAAAACTATCTCTCCGAATTTATCAGGGAGAACCACCCGCACATTTTCTAAATTGAGCTCACGAAAGGGCAGGGTATCAGGACCCTCGCTTGCAGATGTTGGGTTTCCGGTTTTTTCTACGACAGCAGTAGTTGTGACAGTTAAGGTCGCGTTCTTAATCCCAACCACATCAACCCGCCGCTCGCTCAATCCCGAAACGTCGTAAGTTATCGCGAGTGATTCAATCTCCCCCGAGAGCTGTGCACCAGCTGAGTGATAAGAAAACTCAATCGCCCGAACATCCAGCCCGTCCAACCGCGGGAAGCTGGAATTATACTTCACATCCTCAAAGCCATAAGCACTAAGTTGCCTGGCTATCGCTCCAGTCAGGTAATTAGGTAGGTTTCGGTAAACGATGAACGCAGATAGGCCGAGTAAAAACAATATAATGAGTTTTAATCGGTGGACTTTCACCGCTGAAACTAATACGCCCGCGCAAAGAGAGCGTCGATTGTAGCCGGCTTCCCAGTCAGGATACACTTACCAGCAGTCCCCGACTGCTCTAGCGGCATACAGCGCACGGTGACCTTTAGCTCTTTAAGCATCTCTTCGGCTTTCGGATCCCCGCAGAACTTTGCCTTCACAAACCCGCCGCGAATCCCTTGTTCGTTATCCATCTCGCGGAAGAATTTTTGAAATTCATCCCAAGTCTCGATATCCGTGCGAATATTCGCATCTCTAAAGGCCTTAGCCTGATTAAAGTAGTTACTCTGAATCTCATCCAGAATCCCCAAAATCTTTCCAGGCAACTCGCCTTTCGCTAAACTTGTCTTCTCCTTGTGCGCCTTATCTCTACGAGAGAGCATAACAGAGCCTGAGTCCATATCTCTTGGACCGACTTCGATACGCACAGGAATTCCGCGCTTAATCCACTGCCAATTCTTCTCCCCGCCACGGATGTCGCGTTTATCGACTGTTACCTGTAGCGGATAGCCGTGATAAGTGAGTGCTTTAAGCGATGCCGCAACCTCCTCGGCATACGCCAAAACCTTGGCTTCTAATTCAGGCTTAGGAATCACAGGCAAAATTACAATCTGCTTAGGAGAAACTCTGGGCGGCATCCGCATACCGTCATCATCGGCGTGCGCCATAATCAGCGCGCCGATTAGTCTAGTCGAAACACCCCAAGAGGTCGTATGCGCATATTTCAGCACACCGTCCTGATCTAAAAACTTAATCTCAGAGGCTTTAGCGAAGTTATTCCCCAAGTAATGCGAAGTCCCAGCTTGGAGCGCCTTTCGGTCCTGCATCATGGCTTCGATAGTGAAGGTGTTAACCGCCCCTGGAAACCGTTCGCCCTCGGTCTTCTCTCCTGGGATTACTGGTAGCGCCATGACTTCCTCAACAAACGCCTGATAGGTATCAAGCATTAACCGCACCTCTTTCTTAGCGTCTGCTTCGTCCGCATGCACCGTGTGCCCTTCCTGCCAGAGAAACTCGGCGGTACGCAAAAACAACCGGGTGCGCATCTCCCAGCGCACGACATTCGCCCATTGGTTAATCAGCAGCGGCAGGTCGCGGTAGGACTGCACCCATTTGGAAAACGATTCACCGATAATCGTCTCTGATGTCGGCCGCACAATCAGCGGCTCCTCGAGTTCCCCTGCGGGGACGAGCTTGCCGTCTTTGGCTTCTAACCTGTGATGTGTAACGACTGCACACTCTTTCGCAAACCCTTCAACGTGCGCGGCTTCCTTTTCGAGCAGGCTTACAGGGATGAACAACGGGAAGTAGGCGTTTTCGTGTCCGGTCTCTTTAATCCGTCTATCGAGGTCGCGCTGAATGTTTTCCCATACGCCCCAGCCCCAGGGACGAATTACCATACAGCCGCGGACAATCGAGTTCTCGGCAAGCTCTGCAGCCTTTACTACCTGCTGATACCATTCTGGATAATCCTGCTCGCGGGTAGGAGTAATCGCAGTTTCAATTTCCTTAGCCATGACACGTGTTCTCAGTTCTGTTGAATTCCTTGGTTTCGCTCACATAACCCATTCCTAGTCGCTCCATCAGAGCGCGGTCATGGTCCTCTCCCGGGTTGGGAGTGGTAAGAAGTTTCTCCCCCGCAAAAATCGAGTTCGCCCCGGCAATAAACGCCAGCGCCTGTGTCTCGTCGCTCATCTCAGTGCGGCCTGCGGAGAGCCGAACAAAGGAGCGCGGCATTATGATTCTCGCCGTAGCAATTAAGCGGATAAACTCGATATGATCGACAGGCTTTACGAGTTCAAGCGGTGTGCCTTCGACGCGGACCAGCATATTAATGGGCACGCTCTCTGGATGCGGTGATTGATTTGCTAACTGCATCAACAGTCCGAGACGGTCTTTAGGCTCTTCGCCCATACCGACAATTCCTCCGCAGCAAACGGTGATGCCTGCCGAGCGGACATTTTTTAAAGTCTCCAACCGCTCGTTATAAGTTCTAGTAGAGATAACTTCGCCGTAATATTCCGGAGAGGTGTCGAGATTGTGATTATAGGCGTGGCAACCGGCCGACTTTAAGCGCTGAGCTTGGTCCTCGTTAAGCATCCCGAGTGTGCAACACACCTCCATCCCGAGACCGGAGACGCCGCGCACTAAGTCAAGAATCTTTTCGAAATCCTCACCCTCTTTTACCTCGCGCCAAGCCGCTCCCATGCAGAAACGGGTCGAGCCTTCTTCTTTGGCTTTTGTTGCTGCGGCTAGGACTTCGTCCTTTGGTAAAACGCCGTGGCGCTCAACGTCGGTGTCGTAGTGTGCGCTTTGTGGGCAATACTTACAGTCTTCGGGACAGCCACCGGTCTTAACGGAAAGCAGTGTAGAGCGCTGCACGAGGTGCGCTGGGAAATTCTCGCGGTGAATTGTCTGTGCTTGGTAAATTAAATCGGGGAATGGCTGAGAGTAGATGGCCTCAATCTCTTCCAGTTTCCAGTCGTGCTTAACCATAAATTAATCCCGAGAAAGTCTTTACATCTAATGATTTAGAGCCCCGGATACTACATCAATTTGATTCGATTTCGCAAACCACGGAGGGAATGGAGGTTGCTAGGGCCGTTGCGGCTGGTGATGGGGGCCGGAGGTTGGGTTGTCTGATTTTCGAACTGATCAATTTCCCCCTCCGTGTTTTCCTCCGTGAACCTCTGTGAAACTCCGTGGTGATAAAAGGAGCTATTTTAACCACGGAGGTTCACGGAGTTGCACGGAGAGGAAAGGGGTTACTTAAACCGTTGCGGCTGGTGGTGGGGCCGGGTTGGGTTGTCTGATTTTTTTCGTTGCTACGGCCGACCATCATACGCCTAGCGGCCCCACAAATTACTAACGGCTTGAACGCCGTTAGAATTTAGCACCCCTCAC
>CAYMWO010000090.1:0-11346 GCA_964393905.1 uncultured Bdellovibrionales bacterium
CGTCCGGTGCGGTAAAACCAGCCATATTTTCAATGACCCCCAAAACGGGAACGTTTACCTTACGAAACATGTTAACTGCTCTACGCACATCGCTAAGAGCGACCTCTTGAGGGGTGGTAACCATTATCGCACCGTCTAAGCTTACCTGTTGAGCTAGCGAAAGCTGCGCATCTCCTGTCCCTGGTGGCATATCGATAATGCAGACATCGATATCGCCCCAGGCAACGTCATTAAAAAGTTGCTGCTGCGCCTTCCCAAACATCGGCCCGCGCCAGATAACTGCGTCATCGGGATTTTTAAGAAAAAAAGCTACGGAGACATATTTTACTCCGAACTTCTGCGCCGGAATGAGCTTCCCCTCATGGTCCGCTTGCACCTCGCCACCACCCATTAAGGTAGGAATGCTAGGCCCATAAAAATCCAAATCAATTAAGGCAACCCGGTTAGGGCCACTAGCTCCCGGGAACGTCCCGGTAGCAAGAGCCACTGCTAGATTAGCTGCTACGGTAGACTTTCCAACGCCACCCTTTCCACTAGCAATCGCGATAATACTTTTCATAACCAAGTCCTATTCTTTGCGCTATCTAAGTCACTATTCGAAGGTCTTTTCGTATTCCCTTTCCAAAAGACTCCGTTTTATTCGTAAATCAACTATCTCCCACGGGAGGAGCTCATCCTTACCAAACCGGCGATGAACATAAAAGTCCGTCACCGGAACACCTTTAAGAATCTCTTTTGAGCCGTTTTTTACCAACCACCGCCAATCAAGCTTATTCTGATGAAGATAAATCAACAGATCCCCCACCCGCCTGTCTCCGCGCGACATTATCGCCTGAAAATAACTCTCTCTCGGGCTTTCAAACTTCATCTCCACATTCGCCAAGCGCTTAACTCCGCGCTCGACCCTCGCTATTCGACGCTTAACCTCACTAAACTCTAAAAACTCATGCCGTTGGAAGGGCGTCCAAGCTTTGGGGATGAAGGGGTTTACGGAGAGGATAAGCTTAGGGGCGATCGAAAACTCTGGGTTCTTCCTAGCAGCGGCTAGTGCTGCATCCCGCGCCCTTTCAGTCAGTGTGATGATAGCATCGACATCTTCCTCGGTCTCCGAGGGAAGTCCCACGATGAAATACAATTTAAAATTTCTTATACCGTTCTCAGCAAGGGTCGAAATCCCCTGCAACACAGTTTCGTCCGTCACCCGTTTACCAACTCTAAACCTCAAACCCTCGCTACCAGCCTCTGGAGCTAGCGCCACAGTCTTATATTCACTCTCCGAAAGACTACCAGCTAGCTCGCTCGTTACCTTCTGGCTCATGATTGAACTAAGGGCCGCCCGCTTCCCAGAGCGCGCAACTTCACTCGCCAGCTTTGAAATACTTCTGTGACTCGAAACCGCGGCACCGACAAACCCTACAGACTCGGAAGACTCCTCCCCAATCTTAAGACTGCCCCGGATAGTCTCCTCCGAGCGCTTTCTAGTCGGGCGATACATATACCCCGCGACACAAAACTTGCAGCCAATTTCACACCCCCGACCGGTTTCGGTCATAAACATCGATTTAAATTCAGTCTCGGGGGTCTGAATCACTGTGTAAGAGGCATACTCATCGATATTCTCTAAATACCGACGAACTACCCGCTCTGGCGCGCCGTCAAGCGCCTGAAAGCCCTTAACGGTGTGGTCCGCGTGATATTCCACCCGATAAAGAGAGGGCACATACACCCCCTCAATTTGCGAAAGCTGCCGTAGCAGCTCGTCAAAACTTGTTCCGCTATCTCGAGCGGCAAGATAGGTAGAGGAAATCTCTTTAATCACCTCCTCCCCTTCACCAATCACGATGGCGTCAAAAAGGTTTGCTAGTGGCTCCGGGTTTAGTGTGAGCGCAGCTCCACCTCCGATTATCAAGGGGCGAAAGAATCGCTCCCGCTGGTCTGTCACGGAGTCTAGTTCGCTAGCGAATTTTAGGTTTAATCCGGCCCGCTCCAGCATCGCCACGACATAAGGATAGTCTGTTTCGAAGGAAACGCTGAGCGCTAGGATCTCAGCCGACGAGAGGGGTTCATTCGTTTCGAATGTCTTCCAACTCTCATTATCTTCCGGTGTCTCAGGATAGTAGGCGCGCTGAACATTGAACCTTGGCTCCTCAGTAAAGAGCCGGAAGACTGATTGAAATCCCAGGTTCGACATCGCCAGCCAATAGCGGTTCGGGTAGGCCACAACCAGTCGCACATCATGTGGACCTGGCGGCAGGGTGTAGAGGTGTGTCTCCTTAAGAGCCAGCGCCCGATTGGTATCCCGTTCACCCATAGTAAAATCCGCTATCCTGCTAGAGCTAAACGCTCACAACCTAATACTCGCAAAAGGAGCGGTAATATAACAGGTTGCCACAATTCCGGCCACTTACTGAAGAATTGATTGCTTTGGCGTTAAGTCGAAAAAGCAAAGGGGCTATAAGATTTGGTTTCCCGCCTCTTATAGCCCCTTAAGTAGAGCTTAACTCTCTACAGTGCAGACCTAGTCTACCTGTCTACGTAGGAAAGTCGGAATCTCGTATTTCTCCTCATCTTCGCCAGATGACATTACCGAAATCTTCTTCAACTTTACCATCTCGCTTGCAGCCGGAGTCTGCTCCTTCTGCTTACGGGTGAAGGTCGGAATGTCGAGCTTCTTCTCGTAGGCTGTCGGATCAACTTTCTCCGGGACCAACGTACTTCCCGTTCCAGTAGCACTAATGCCGGTCATCGTTCCAGGCTTTACCCGTGCGCTATCCCCAAAGCCGGTTGCGATAACAGTAACGCGAACCTTATCTTCTAAGGTTGGGTCAATCACCATACCCCAGATGATGTTTGCATCATCATGCGCCTCGGAGTGAATAAGCTCAGCAGCTTCGTTAATCTCCTGCAGCGTCACATCCGGTCCGGCAGTCACGTTAATAAGAATGCCACGCGCACCGTGAATCGAAATGTCTTCGAGTAATGGGCTAGAGATCGCCTTCTCAGCAGCTTCAACGGCGCGGTTCTCGCCACTGCCCTCGCCGCTACCCATCATCGCCATTCCCATCTCACTCATAACCGCCTTGACGTCAGCAAAGTCGACGTTTACGAGACCTTCAAACAAAATCAGATCACTGATTCCCTTGACGGCTTGAAACAGCACATCATCCGCCTTGCGGAAGGTGTCTAGTAATGAGGTGTTGCGTCCAGCTATTGAGAGCAATCTCTGGTTCGGGATGGTGATCAGAGTATCGACTTGGCGCTTTAGCGCATCGATGCCGTGGTCAGCGTTAGCCATCCGGCGCTTTCCTTCAAAAATAAACGGCTTGGTGACAACACCAACGGTTAGTGCCCCGAGCTCTCGGGCAACTTCTGCCACTATCGCCGCTCCGCCGCCACCTGTTCCACCGCCCATTCCGGCCGTGACGAACACCATGTCGGCGCCTTCAAGCATCTTTCGAATATCGTCCTTGCTCTCTCGTGCTGCGCCCTCACCCACTGCTGGGTTTGCGCCGGCACCGAGGCCTTTCGTCAGCTCATGACCGAGTTGCAGCTTGCTTGGAGCTTCAGAGCTCTTTAATGCCTGAGCGTCAGTGTTTGCTGCGATAAACTCGACCCCTTTAAGGCCAGAGCGAATCATGTTGTTAACTGCGTTTCCGCCACCGCCGCCAATTCCGATAACTTTAATTCTTGCTCCCATAGGCTCCACTAAGTAATCGCGCGGCCTCTCTGGCCGGTTCTCATTTTTAATTTCGGACTTATTTGCGCTCGCCACCGTTACGTTTGGCGAAGCTGACTTCTCTGCGCTCTTCTGCTCCTTTGTATTTAAAGGGGCATGACCGGGCTCAGATACATTTTTTGCGGCGGGATCCTTGTCAGCCATCTCTGGGGTCTCCTCTAGGAATTTTACTTCGGTTACGACTCTATTCTCTTGCCCATTATCACTGCCCATTATCATCAAATCGCGTCAGAAAGTGATTTAAACTCTCTTAACGAAACTTGCGGATTGGAAGGACGCCTCTCATTAGCAGAAAGATAGTGTGGGTTCAAACAACCACACCAATTCTCTCGAAAAGCTTAAGAACGGTTTCGTCGAAAGCACTTAACCTTCCTTAATCTTAGAACTTAAGTTATCCACAAGAAACACTCATGAGCTTCCTAGGAATTATTTAAGTCCCCATTCCACCACGCCCACATTCCCTTTTAAGGGAAGCAGTTCGTAGCAGAATCCGCCTCACTGTTCAATCATCCAGCACGCGCATCTTAAGCGGATGATCCACGCGAGCTGCTTATTTCTCAGGCAATAGCACAAGAGAGTTAATCGGCTCGCGCCGCGCGCGCTGCGTGTTAGGCGTATTCAGCAAACCAAGCCGCCATACGCGCACGCACCCGTTGAAATAGGCTCGGGCCCTCATTGCCGAGTCTAGTAACGCCGACCTCTTTTGCGCCGTAGAGAACTAGTCCAACACCGGTTGAAAATGCTGGCGAGTTTACAACGTCGACCAATCCGCCGACGCCGGTTGGAAATCCGCGCCGCACTGGAAGGCTAAACACCTGCTCTCCGAGCTCAACGATACCCTCAAGTAGCGCGGAGCCTCCGGTGAGCACGATTCCTCCGGTCAAAAACTCATCAAACCCCGACCGGATAAGCTCACGGTGGACAAGAGTTAATATCTCCTCCATTCGTGGTTCGATAATCTCTGCGAGCACATGACGTCCGACAACACGCGGCTCGCGTCCTCCGGTAGACGGCACTTCAATCGTCTCGGAGTTTTGCACGATACTTGTAAGAGCGCTGCCATAACGACGTTTTATCTCCTCGGCTGACGAGCTCGGAGTTCTGAGCCCCGCTGCGATATCTGCCGTTAGGTGATTTCCCCCGAGCGGAAGCACGGCTGTGTGTTTTATCGCCCCTGCATGGAAGACGGTGATGTCAGTTGTGCCGCCGCCGATATCAACGATTGCGACTCCTAGCTCCTTTTCCTCTGGCGAGAGCACCGCTTCGGCTGAGGCGATCGGTTCAAGGACAATATCCAACACGTTAAGCCCAACTCGGTTTGCGCTCTTTACGATGTTCTGGGCACTTGAGACTGAGCCGGTGACGATATGCACCTTAGCTTCCAACCGCACACCGCTCATTCCCAGAGGTTCCCGAATGCCGTCCTGCTCGTCGACGATATACTCTTGCGGGAGAATGTGTAGAATTTCTCTGTCCATCGGAATGGCGACAGCGCGAGCGGCATCGATTACCCGCTCCATATCCTTCGGAGAGACCTCCTTATTGCGGATGGCCACGATGCCATGGCTGTTAAATCCCTTAATGTGAGATCCAGCAATGCCGGCATAGACTGCGGTAATCTCACAGCCAGCCATCAACTCCGCCTCGTGGATCGCACGTCGGATGCTTTCGACCGTCGATTCGATGTTGATTACAACACCCTTTCGTAAGCCCTTTGATGGCGCAGTCCCAATTCCAATAATATCCACCTTACCTAGAGCGTCGCGTTCGCCGACAATCACAGCAATCTTAGTGGTTCCGATATCTAGACCGACGATAATATCGCGTTTAGCTGCCACCGTATTTCTCCTAAGGCGTTACTTATCTGTGGAACCCGCCCTGCGTGCTCCACAATTACATCAAAAACTTCAAAGGCTACGATTCAACCGACAATAAGCTCGGCTAAATCCAATTTAGTTTAACTTTGATAAAGTAAGTTCTAGCGAATTGCAAATAAATTCGCCATGGGAAAATTGTGGTATTCGAGGGTTTCTGACGGGATTACTAGGCTACTGAACAACTACCTGATTTTTGAACCGCAAATCGATCTGTTTCGACCCCTCCCCGCGCTTGGAGATGTCAGCCATTACAACTTTTAGCTGTGACATTTTCTGTTGGGCCTCGGAAAAGTTCTGGGCGTCAAACAAAACCCGAGCTGCGCTCTTGCGCTCGGCAGGAGTAATTGCAAGTCCCCCGTTTTCCAAAAGAGTAAACCGCTCCACAGCAAACGGCACACCTCCGGCAGCATCAAGCAATTTTAATAAATCAACCGCATACTGAAATCGAGCGTTCTCAGGTGAGAGCACCTTATCGCTTGAACCTTTAAGTTCGTCTTCGAGCCTCGGAAGCTCTGTCGTCTGTAGAATCATCTCTCCGTCTTTTAAGGCCTCTAGCGGCTGCAAAATCTTCCCAGACCGGGCTATCAACCATGACTTTCCACTAACTTGCGCCACCAACCAAGGCTCCTCCTCTCGCACCTGCAAACGCAATAACAGTGGATAGACCTCCCAACTTGCACTAGCTGTGGCCAGCCAAGGGTTCTTAGCTAAGTTATCGAGAAATCCTTGATTGAGATTTTGAAAAATCCACGGTCGCCCCGCAATTTGCAGCGCGCGCAGCACCTCCTCGTTACTAAGATGATAATTCCCAGAGACCTCTACACGAGAGACCCTAAGTAGGTTATCCAGTAGCGGCTTCAAGCCCTGGCGAAAAGCAAGCGTAAGTGACTCTACGGCCCCAGGTTCCGGCTTGAGCTGCACGGCCACACTCGCACTCTTCTCAGCTGAATTCTTTTTTAGATGCTGAGGTCTCAGTTTTTGCGGAAGATAGCTCTCTTCCGGCTGCTCTAGTCCCTTAGTATTACCATCCTGGGCATTCTGGTTATTGGGGTGTAAACCTAGATACGCAGTCGCCCGGGTAAAAAGTTCGGGATTAAAAACGGACACCGCCAGTCCTGGAATGGCGACGATAAGTCCGAGAAGAAGATTTCGCTTTAGCCCTAACATTTAGACCCGAACCAAAAGACCAAAAAATTGAAACTGTTTTGAGGAAGGGCTCGCTGTGAGCAGCGGTCTCAGTTCTAAATCACCAAACGATTATCTCTGGAGTAAGCTCTACTCCGAGTCGATCTAAAACCTGATCCCTCCCGCGCTTAATTAAGGACACCACATCTTGAGCCCTGGCGCTATCCTCAACTTTTACTAGCCAGTTGCTGTGGAGCTCGGAATACATTACCCCACCCTCTTTTAGTCCTTTAAGTCCGGCCTGTTCTAGGAGCTTTGCCGCATATAGCGGCTCCGTGCCCCCCATATCCGGTGCTGAGTTCTCGTTTGGGGCGATTGGATTACGAAATACCGAACCAGCTGAGGGCAGATGTAGTGGCTGAGTTCGCTTTCGGTACTCCAGTGCTGAGCTTCTACGCTCTTGAATCTCCTCTTTGTTGCCGGGGGTGAGCCGTAGCTGCGCAGCAAATACGACCATATCCCTAGTCACTGCTGAATGTCGGTAGGAATATTTTAACGCCTTACTGTCCATAAACTGGACCTTTCCGTCCGTCCCGACAAAATACGCTGACTCAACTATGTTCGACATTTCAGAGCCGTGTGCGCCGGCGTTCATAACCACAGCCCCTGAGACCGTAGCCGGAATTCCCGCTGCAAACTCTAGCCCCGCCAAACCAATAGCTGACAGTTTGCGGCTTAGCCCCATTAAAGAAGTTCCTCCACGAACTAGCACATTAACAGAGCTCTTGGATGATGTAGGCTTAAATCCAGCGAGCTCTTCAGGCTCAGATAACATCTCGAAAAGCTTTTCGTTCCGCTGTGAACTTTCATCTACAAAGACAAACCCGTCAAAGTTTCGTCCAAGCCGTATGATGACCTCCTCGAGTCCCGAATCTGGGATGATAACATTCGAGCCGTTGCCCAGCGCTCTCCACGCCACCCCGGTATCGGAAAGAAACCGTATCAGTTCGGAGAGCGCCGTAATGTCAGTCGGCTCAACAACTAACGCAACATTACCCCCTAGAGCGAATGTTGTGAGCTCCTTTCCAGCTACCTGCTCTTGAACGCGCAGCACTCCAGGGAATCTCTCTGTAAGCGTCCCTCTTAGTGTCGAGTCTATCAAGCGCCTCCAGCGTGGCTGCGCTTTTCGCTGCCGTTTATTGTCCGGTTAATTGCATTCGAATGGAGCTCAGAGAGCTCCGCTGAAACCTCATGAGCTACCCCTCCAATCGAACCGGCCCCGAGAGTTAAAAGCACATCCCCAGCTCTCAGCATCTCAACTAACACCCGTGGTAAGTCGGCAAAGCTCTTATGGTAGTGAACGTTCGGGTGTTGGATAGCCTGGGCTAAAGCCTCAGCCGACACCCCCGGAAGCTCATCTTCCCCGGCCGGGTAGATATCGGTGATGATGAGCTCGTCCACTTCGGAAAATACTGGCAAGAACTCGCTAAACAGCTCTCTCGTTCGTGTGAATCTATGGGGTTGAAAAACGGCAATCAAGCGCCCGCCAATTTCTGGGACGAATCCGCGACGAATTGCAGTGATGGTGGATTTAATTTCGGTCGGATGGTGCGCATAATCATCGACTACTGTGATGCCAGCAACGCTCGCCACAACCTCGCTACGTCGGGAAACCCCCGGGAACTCCTCAAGTGCTTTGCAGATTTCCTTAAGATCAGCGCCAAGTTCAATACCTACAGCTATCGCAGCGAGAGCGTTACACACCATATGTGTCCCTGGCATGCCGACTGTTACCCGTCCGAACTCCTCGCCTTTTACCTTTAGTGTAAAGCTCGATGTACTTCCCGATACGACGATATCGCTGGCGTTAATCTCAGCCTCCGGCGAGATGCCGTAACTTAACACCCGGCGCTTTAGGCTATCGGTTAGTTTTTTCAAGACCGGGTCGTCGTAACAGGCAACCACCAGTCCGTAAAACGGGACACACGACATAAAGTCATAAAACGCCTTTTCCAGCGCACCAAAGCTGCCGTAATGGCCAAGATGTTCGGTATCGATATTGGTCACCACTGCAATCGCCGGCCGCAGGAGATTAAAACTCCCGTCGCTTTCATCGGACTCCGCCACAAGATACTGCCCCCGACCGACAGTCGCCCCGCTTTCGTGGGTCAATACCCGTCCGCCTATTATCACAGTCGGATCTAACCCGCAGCGCTTTAATACCTTAGCGACTAGTGAGGTAGTTGTGGTCTTTCCGTGGGAACCAGCGACAGCGATACCGTATTTCATTCGCATCAACTCGGCTAACATCTCAGCCCGCGGGATAACCGGAACATGCCGCTCATGCGCTGCAATCAGCTCCGGGTTCTCTGGTCTAATAGCAGAGGACACAACGACGGTTGTTGTCTCAAGCGGTAGGTTGTTTGCACTGTGCCCAATAAAAATCCGCGCCCCATGACGCTCCAAGTTCTGCACCAAAGGGCTTCTCTTCACGTCGCTTCCGCTTAATGAGTAGCCGAGATTTAATAGCACCTCAGCGATACCCGCCATGCCGACTCCGCCGATACCGATAAAATGTAGGTGTTGATTGAGATTGTACATACCGCCCTTTGATGTTTCCGCGGACAGTATAAGGGGTTGGTAGCTAATGGTCTAGCAGGGCGCGAGTGGTGCTCAGTTTTACCTTAATCTCCGTCAGGAGACGGAGGGAAAACCTGAGTGAACCACACGCGCCCTAGCAAGGAACGAGACGAGAAGGCGCTTGGCGCCTCTAGCCCGGCTCCATCCGTCCCTGGCCGCAGCGCTTACCGCCCCGGCCGATGGACGCGACGGAGTCATCCGTCGGCGCCGTGCGACCGATGGGCGTGATGATCTGACCTCTCAGCGTGGTCGGGGGACCGACGGGGGCATCGGAACGCTTCTCCATCGGCGGCATGTCCTCGGTCACGACCGGCTGCGACTCCGGGCTCGAGACCTGGTTTCGAGCCGCCTCCGCGCCGGGAACCTCCGGCGGCGAGTCCTCCCAACTCCCTTGCCGGTCGGCGCCGCCGAAGCCCGCGGGCCTGACGAAACCACCCTGGCCCTTGGGCGGGGTGCCTGCCTTGTCTGTTGCGCTCATCTTCGAAAACCTCCTGGACGGAACACCACTCGGTGCCCGGGCGAATCGAAACAAGCTCTCGACTCGACTGGGGACCGATAAAACTAATTTCTCAATTTAAGATTACATATAAAGAGCGGCTGACCGGGGGCCAGTATGTGCTCGGAGAATACACCGCTCAAGAAAAAAAGCGCAAATCACTAAAATTAACTTTAACTTTCGACTCAACTTGATGCAGGGCGCCTAAGATGTTTAACCGGAGTTAAAACCTTAAGCGCCCTGCGGGGATCACGAGCCTTACGGGGGCTGGTTCAGACTGCCCGCGAGATCCCGAACTCCGTCATGAGCTCCCGCTGCTTCTCCCGCGTGAGCCACTCCCAGAGCCGCGGTGCTCCCTCCAGGATCTGCTTCACGAGCGCGGCCTGATCCCGCCGCTCCGACAGGTCGAGCCGCGTGAACAGGCTGCGCTTGAACCTCGCGAAGTACTGGCAGGTTCGTGACTTCGAAACTCCAAACGCCCGGTCCCCTGCGTCCTCCATGCTTTGGTCGCAGGCCAGGTAGTAGTACAAGAACTCCCGGAACCGCAGGTCGTCCAGCACGTTGAAGAGCAGCCGGAAGAACTCCATCGCTCTCGCGCGGAGGTCAGGGCTCGGAGCGCGCCGGTCCACGATATCTAACTCATCCCCTTCCTCCGAGCTGCCAGCCTCAGGACCTGCAGACGGCAGCCCTTGCATCGAGTGGGCACTGAGCAGGGCAAAGTAGGCGGCCGGATTCTCATCCCGAGCCTTCTTCCGACTTTCCTTCATCATCTTGCCCGTTAGCCGTGCGGCGCTCGCACTCCCGAGCTCCTGCGAGCTCGGCCGGACGACCCCGTCCTTGCGGAGTTCGTCCCTAGCATCCTCGACTGCCCTGGCGATGAGGCGGGGAATTCTGTCCCGCCACTCGATCCTGAACTGGTCGATGATGCGGCACACAAGCGTTCCCTTCACCAACCCCGGGAGCCTTCCAGGCGTCCGCTTGCTCTCGGGCCTGAACTTCTCCACGAGAATCTGCCAGAACGCCACGTCTGCGACACCGGCCAGCTCGGAGACAGCATCCTCCGAAGCTGGAATACCAAAGAAGGCCAGGATTCTGCTCCCTTGAGACTCGATGCAAGTTCTCGAGGCGAGTGCCGCTTCCTTGCCGTGCTTCTCCACATGCTCCACCCAGCCCCTCTTCGAGCGGCCGCGGTAGCCCTTGTCCAGCGCAATGAGTGCATCTGCCAGTTCACGAGAGAGGGTAATCTGCGGAATGCGAGGCTTGCCCATGGTTTAGAGCTCCAAAAGGGGTTTTCAAACCAAAAACCAAAACGACTTAGGCGACCTTCAGCAAGTGAAGGCCGAAACTGAGACTCGTATTTATTGGGTCTTAAGAAAGAACGAGACGAAACCCTAGTAGACTCACGCGGTTTTGTCTACTCAAATTCCCTTCAGGCTCCCTTTAGGCTCCCTTCAAACTCCCTTTTTGCAGTA
>CAYMWO010000091.1:0-11337 GCA_964393905.1 uncultured Bdellovibrionales bacterium
GCCAAACTTAGAGGTATGGATGAGATTATGACAATCCTCAAAACCCATCGCTCGGGTGAAGGGGGGCTGGCGTTAAGCTAGAACGGGATCTTAAAATCGGCCCTCAAGACACACCGCTTTTTTGCCCCTAATGTAGACACCCTTATCTAACCTATGAGATAAGGGTGTTTTTTTGTGCCTCGCTAATAAGCTAACATTCTCGGAGTTTTTCTATGTCCCGCGAGTATATTGTCGCAGTTGTTGGAGCCACAGGCGCCGTAGGGCGCGAGATGCTTGAAGTTCTTGAGGAGCGCGCTTTCCCGGTAGCGGAGCTGCGACCCTTGGCAAGCGAAAAGAGCGCTGGAAGTGAGCTCATATTTAAAGGGCAGTCAGTAACAGTCGAGAAGCTCACGGAGGAGTCGTTTCAGGGCGTGGATTTCGCGCTGTTTTCAGCTGGCGGTGGCGTGAGTAAGGACTTCGCACCGATTGCTGCAAAGAGTGGGGCGATTGTTATAGATAACTCCAGTCAGTGGCGCATGGATCCACAGGTTCCGCTCGTTGTTCCGGAAGTTAATAGTGCCGAGCTAAGAGATCGGGTAGCCGCTCTTGGGAGAGAAAAGGGGCTAATCATTGCTAACCCGAACTGTTCAACAATTCAACTGGTAGTTGCCCTCAAGCCAATTCAGGATACTGCTGGATTAAAGCGCGTAGTCGTTTCAACTTACCAATCTGTCTCCGGTGCCGGACAGAAAGGAATTGAAGAGTTATGGAATCAGACTCTCGCTATTTTTAACCAGGGAGAGGTGCGTAGCGAGAAATTCCCAAAGCAAATTGCCTTTAACTGTTTTCCGCATATCGATGTCTTCTTAGAAAACGGTTATACGAAGGAAGAGATGAAGGTCGTTCTTGAGAGCCGTAAGATTCTAGGGTTACCAAATCTGAAAATCACGGTGACTGCTGTACGTGTGCCGACTTTCTCATGCCATGCTGAGGCGGTTAATATTGAGACTGACACCCCGTTAACGCCAAGTCAGGCACGTGAGGTGTTAATGGAAAGTCCGGGCATTCTGGTGGTGGACGAACCAGGCGAGAACAAATACCCGGTTAATATTGACGTCGCTGGGACTGATGCCACTTACGTTGGAAGAATTCGACGAGACGAGTCAGTCGATAACGGTCTTAATATGTGGGTAGTGGCGGATAACCTACGAAAAGGCGCAGCGCTAAATGCGGTGCAGATTGCCGAGGTTATCGTCAATTCCAGCCTGCGCTAAGCATACTTTCAATCGATGAAGGTAAAGCTAACCTTAGAATATCCGGGGGAACGGTTTTGTGGTTGGCAGGTTCAGCCGGACCTTCCATTGGGGAAACTCACCGTTCAGGGGGAACTCGAACGGGCGCTAAAAATATATCTCGATTCATTAGCTAAGAAGAGCGCTATCACACTTTCTGAGAAAGTTGTTGTCATGGGAAGTGGGCGCACGGATGCTGGAGTTCATGCCCGGGGGCAGGTTGCGAGTTTCACCTGGCCATCTGAGCTGGAGTTTGATGGTGCTCGACTTCAAGAGTCTTTAAACGGCATCACGGTTCCCGAATTGATAATTCGGAAATGTGACTCCGTAGGAGATGATTTCGATGCACGGCTTAGCCCACATATCAAGTGCTATTGCTACCGCTTTCTTCTTCGGTCTGAGTTTGAGGGGCTGTCCTTCCTTAGAGCCTGGCGTGTAAGGCCCGACCTAGATGTCGCAGAAATGGTAAGGGCTGCAAGATATTTCAAGGGGCAACATGACTTCTCAAGTTTCCGCGCCCATGATTGCTCGGCTAAGACTACAGAGAGAACAATTTTAATCAGCCAGCTAACCCGAATTAATTCGGAGGAATTGGCGTTTGTCGTTCACGGAAAGGGTTTCCTTAAACAGATGATTCGCATCATGGCTGGGACCCTGATGGAGGTCGGTTGTGGAAAGAGGAATGCCGATGATATGCCCGCTCTAATCGAATCCCGTAATCGTCAGCTAGCTGGAGAAACGGCACCGGCTCATGGGCTGTATCTGGAATGGGTTAAGTATTCAGCTGATGGTCTTTAGTCTTCGACTTCAGATATTGATTATTTGAAGGTGTGGGCTTTTAATGCGATCCGGTAATCCGATCCCAAAACTTTCCCCAACCGCCCATTGCACGTTGCGCTCGGTCTTTAGCCTCCCACTCAGCCCTAGCTGCCTCAGCCTCTCGTGGTGGGGCGTCTGGCGAAGCGGGTTGGGGCTGTCCTACCATCCGCTCATCGCAACTTGATATCGGTTCCGTTCCCTCGACGAAGACTTCGGTAACTCGATTTTCAACTCCGCAGCCAGGGGCCCATAGCAGCCCACTTGCTAAATCAATTTGTCGATAAAGAATACCCGGTGGTGGAACGAAATCAAGTTCCGGCTCCATCGGAGCCGCGCACTTCATAAATTCGGTCCATATCGGAGCTGCAGCCTGTGCGCCAGTCAATCCTAGTTTCCGGTTGTCATCAAAACCTACCCAAACAACGGCCAAAAGCCTGGGAGTAAAGCCGGCGAACCAAGAGTCACGCGCATCGTTGGTAGTCCCTGTCTTACCCGCAGCAGGGGACTTAAAACCCAGGCGACGAACAACGTTACCAGTACCTTGCTCAATTACGCTCTGGAGAATGTTAGTCAGAACAAAAACGGCGGGCTCTGATGCGACTCGTTGCTCGCTAGGCATAGATTGAAAGAGTGGCTCAGTTACTCCCTTCTCTGTGACAGAGGTTACCGGGCGTAACTTGATTAATAATCCACCGTTGGCAATAGTGGCGTAGGAACGAGCTAGATCCAACGGAGAGACGTCCCCGGCGCCAAGTGCAAGAGACGGCACTCGAGGAAGATTTTCGCCAAAGCCAAATAATTCCGCCGTGCGTGCGACACGGTCTATGCCTACCTTTAGGGCTAAGTCTATTGTTGGAAGATTTAAGGAATGGGTAAGAGCCTGCCGCAGAGTCACCTCGCCACGGTAGGTGTTGTCGTAATTCGTAGGTTGCCAAAGACCTGTTCCGGGGACATCAAGCGAAATTGGGGCATCCGATAAGAGGCTAGTTGTTCTAGCAACCCGGTAATCGTTTAGTTGCTTATCCAGCGCTGTCAAATAAACAAAAGGTTTAAACGCAGAACCAGGCTGACGCTTTGCCTGCGAAACGCGATCGAATTGATTCGCCTGGTAGTCACGGCCGCCAATCCAGGCTAATATTTCGCCACTGGCAGGAGAGACGGCAATTAAAGCACTCTCTACTGGGGCCGAGGACTTTTTCAAACGCGAATACTGCTTCTCCAGGGCTTCTAACCCTGCAGCGACAGCATTCTCTGCGCACTGTTGATACTCAGGATCGAGTCCGGTGTGTATGCGTATTGTTTGATCCTTTTCTGGATTTACTTGAAGCTGTGGCACCAGCTCTCGGCGTACATAATCGACAAAGTATGGTGCACTTCTGCGGTTGCGTTGTGCCGGAGAGATCTTAAGTTTCTCTCGAACGGCGCTTTCGTATTCCGGCATTGAAATTTTACTACGCTCTAACATCTTATCGAGAACGAGCTTACGCCTTTTTGCTGCTCGGTCCGGATTCTTTCGTGGGGAATATGAAGTTGGTGCCTTAATGATACCGGCTAAAGTCGCTGCTTCAGCCAAAGTTAAAGCTGAAACCTCTTTGCCGAAAAAGGAGCGCGCGGCCTCTCCGAAGCCGTGGATAGCGACATTGCCCTCTTGGCCGAGGAATACCTCGTTCATGTAAAACTCTAAAATTCTATCTTTGGTAAAGGCGGTTTCGATAAGTAACGCTGAAAAGGCTTCGTAGAGCTTTCGTCCGATTGAGCGCTCTTGCGAGAAGAATAGGTTCTTCGCTAACTGCTGTGTGATAGTGGATGCGCCTTGCACTACTCGACCAGAGCGAGCGTTTACAACTAGCGCTCGAAAGATGGCAAGCGGATCTATGCCAAAATGCAAGTAAAATCTCTCGTCCTCAATTGAGAGTAATGCCTCAATAAGCACCTTTGGGAACTCTTCGAGCCTGAGGGGTAAACTCGCACGAGTCGATGATTCAGCAAGTAGTGATATGACCTCCGGCTCGATGTAAATAAGCGGAACACTCTCGCCGAATTTAATATCGGTGATGCGGTCGACATTTCCTCCGGGTGAAAGGTTAAGTCGGACGAGCTCTTCGCGCTGGAGCTTCCCGTCCGCAAGCTCAACTTCATGTAAGTACAGTTCGGCAGAATTCTCATTAACCCGATACTGGCCGGCATATTCCGGTTGAAATGTGACAGGATGGTATCCAAGCCTGTTTAACCGGTCAGCAACTTTCGCTCCATTAATATTTACCCCAGGAGTTATTGGGTAGGCTCGGCTAAGCAGGACCGAGGAGGATTCTAATGCGCGGTTTCTTAGGAGCGCAATCACACGCTCTCGCATAATATAAGAGCCGACACCAAGCACTAAGGCCATCAAAAACACAAAACCCATCAACCCTCGAAAAAGTCTGATAGGTGTCGAGCGTCCGTTAGCCCGCTTTTTTTTCGGCGTTTGAGCTCGCTTACTCTCATCTCGATTAGCTGATGAGTTTCTTTTTGCGGTAGCTTTAGTAGATCGGGCCATGGGCCATGGTAAAAACAAGCAAATCTAATAAGAAAAGACAGTTAGCAAAGAACCCTATTCTTGTGATAAAAACAGGCCCTAATAACGCAGCATCAAGATGCGTAGCGTAGCATAGCGTAGACGTTCTAATAGCAAAAGCTCAGGGTTACCTGTCTTCTTGCTACTAATAACCCCAGTTCTTTGGAGTTTTATGTCCGGGCATTCGAAGTGGAGCACAATTAAGCGAAAGAAGGGCGCAGCCGACGCCAAGCGGGGAAAGATATTCACCCGCATTATTCATGAACTGACGGTAGCGGTTAAAGAAGGCGGCGGTGGTGACCCGGATATGAACCCGCGTCTGCGTACGGCAATTGATAAAGCCAAAGGCGTGAACATGCCTGGAGACAATATCGATCGGGCTATTAAGCGCGCGACAGGTGAAATTAAGGGTGAGGAGAAGCTGGAACTTACCTACGAAGGTTATGGTCCGGGGGGGTCCGCTGTGCTGGTAGAGGTTCTGACCGAAAATAAGAATCGGACAGTAGGGGAAGTGCGACATGCATTCACCCGCTGTGGCGGAGCCCTTGGCGAGACCAACTGTGTGAGTTGGATGTTTACTAAGAAGGGGCTCTTTGCTGTTAAGAAGGAAGCTATTTCCGAAGAGGAGATTTTAGAGATTGCTCTTGAGGCAGGAGCTAACGATGTCACAGCCGAGGACGATCTTTGGGAGGTTGTCTGTGATGCCGAGGCTTACGGAAAAGTTAAAACGGCTCTAGAGAGTCGGGTCAAATTAGAATTAGCTGAAATTCAACAACTTCCAAACTCTAGAATTGAGCTCGCTGGTAAGGAAGCCGAGCAGATGATGCGCCTTTTGGAGTTATTAGAAGAGTTGGATGACGTAATGAATGTCTCTTCCAACTGTGATTTCGTGGAGGATTAAGCCAGTGATTGGAGCTCTAACGGGAGTTGTTTCGGAACGGATTGGCGAGGTAGTCATTATCGATGTCGGCGGAGTTGGCTACCAAGTTTCAGCAACAGATTCCGTCTTGGAAAAAATTCACAAAATTGGAAATCGGGTCAAGGTCCTGATTTTTACTGATGTTAAAGAAAATTCAATCACGCTGTTTGGTTTTGACTCTTTAATCGAACGAGAGGTCTTTTTACTATTAAAAAAAGTAAGCGGTGTGGGGTCTAAGACCGCGATGGGAATCGTCTCCACTGCCGGCGCTGAAAAAGTACTTAATGCAATCGGGAATGGGGAAACTTCAGCGCTGCAGCGTGCTCCAGGAGTAGGAAAGAGAATTGCAGAACGTATTATCGTTGAATTGCGAGAGCATGTGCGAGGGCTACTTACCGACATCAGCAAGCCTTTAAGTACTAATATTGAAAAGAGCCAGATATCGGCTATGGGGGATAGGGGATTACATTCCTATCCTCAAATGACCCAAGATGCGGTTCTAGCGTTGGAAAAGCTAGGCTTCTCCTCAGATGCTGCCAGAGAGGCTGTGTTATCGGCCTTTAGGGAGAATAATCAGCTTACCGATCCCGGGGAGCTGCTCCGCTTGGCGCTGAGTCGATGCTAACGTTGTGCTTAACTTATTGGAGCTAATGCAAGCGTTCCATCTGTTGAAATGAGGTTAAGAAGATAATGTCGAACGAGGTCCCTAAACGCGAAGGCGACGAACTGGGCTTTCCCGAAGACGATGAGCGCTCAATAAGTTTGCGTGGGCTTGTTTGTCCGCAGGACCAACTAGAAGAGTCATTTCAAGAAACACTTCGTCCCCGGTCTATGGAGGAATATGTCGGTCAGGCGAAAGTTAGAGAGAACCTGGAAATATCCATTGGAGCTTCACGGACAAGGGGAGATACCTTGGACCATGTGCTTTTTCATGGACCTCCCGGATTAGGGAAGACAACTCTTGCAGCAGTTATCGCGCACGAGTTGGGTGTGGGATTTAAGGCCACCAGTGGCCCAGTTTTAGAACGCCCTGGAGACTTAGCTGCAATTCTTTCTAGCCTAGATGAGCGCGATGTTTTGTTCATCGATGAAATTCACCGACTAAATCGTGTGGTCGAGGAGATTCTCTATCCGGCAATGGAGGATTTTAATATAGACATCATTATTGGCCAGGGACCGGCGGCGCGCGCGGTAAAGCTTGGCCTAAAGCCGTTTACCCTAGTTGGAGCAACTACGAGAACTGGGCTGCTGAGCGCCCCTCTTCGAGACCGCTTTGGAATCGTTGAGCGCATGGATTTTTATAGTGACCCAGAATTGACTGAGATTGTCATCCGGTCTGCTAAGATTCTGGGAATTAAGATAGATACGCCTGGAGCTGAGCAGATAGCGCGCCGTTCACGTGGTACGCCGCGAATTGCAAACCGTTTGCTAAAGCGAGCCAGAGACTATGCCGAGCAGCGGGCAGACTCTTTTATTAACGCCGTCGTTGCAGATAGAGCACTAACTATGCTCGATGTCGACGAGCGAGGTTTTGACAAGATGGATCGACTCTTGTTGTTAACAATCATCGATAAGTTTGCAGGTGGTCCAGTTGGGTTAGAAACTCTCGCAGCTTCAATTAACGAAGATAAGGATACTATCGAAGACGTTTACGAGCCATACTTGCTACAACAAGGTTTTATCCAACGCACTCCGCGAGGGCGAGAAGTAACGGTGTTGGCGTACGAACACCTAAAAAGAGATCCGCGCACTAGGCGAATCGCCGCCCAGGGAAATCAGGGCCATCTCTTTAAAAGCTAATTTACGAGGACCGATTGAATAAGGAATCCCGTCGTCTCTGGTCGCTCTATGGCGTGTTGATTATCATCGGCTCTCTCGTTGTATTTGCTATTCGAGGCTATTTAGACAAGCAAGTCCCGGAAGTCTGGGAGAGAGAATTTCTTTTAAGTAACTTGGGATTTTTCTTGCTGATCAACCTCAACATTATTGTGTTGATGGTGCTCGTATTTATTGTGGGAAAGAACCTAGTAAAACTAGTTCTTGACCGTCGAAGAAAAATCTTAGGTAGTCGACTTCGGTCTCGACTGGTAACGGCATTCGTCGGTCTTTCATTGATTCCCACCGTGTTACTTTTCTTTGTCGCTAAGGGAATCCTGGGGACAGTATTGCAGGGTTGGTTCTCTCCCCAGGTTGCGGCAAGCGTCGATGGCGCCCTAGACGTTGCAAAATATCACTACGATTCAATTCAGGCTCAGGTGTTTAAGGAAACTGAGCATATGTCTAAACTTCTCTCGGGAGCATTCGCCGACGTTTTAGCTTCTGGGGTGAATAATAAGGGGAAACTCTCAGAGAATGGCGTGTCGGCCCTAAACGGCTATCTTGATGAGAAGCGAAACGAATACGGATTGTCCCAATTAGCGATTGTTACTGCAGATGGCGTTGTCATTGCCGAGAGCCGAGCTGATAGCTTAGCCAGGGAATCTGTTGGAATACCTCCTCCCAATCTCGTAGCATTAGCAAGGGCGTTGCGGGGTGAGAGGATGGTGAGGCCTGAACAGTCACTTGATAGCGAGTTTCTACGAGGCTATGCCCCAATATTTGCTGATAGCACTGCTAATGGCCCAGAGCTGACAATTACGCCGGAAACTGGAGCCTTAGGAGAGGCCCGCGAGGTTGACGCAAGTTACGGTTTACTTGCGACACTTTGGATCTCTCCCGAATTAAATGAGGTGTTATCGCGAGTGATTGACGCCTACGACGATTACAAAGAACTAAAGAGCTATCGCCGTCCACTGGCTTCTAGCTATACGCTAACGCTAGTGATCGTGACGCTGTTGGTGATTTTTGCCGCTGTATGGGTAGGGTTCTACTTAGCTAAGAGCCTAACAGTTCCAATTCAACACCTGGCGCAGGCTACGGAGGAGGTCGCTCACGGTAATCTGGATGTTAAAATCCCAGACGTTGCGGACGACGAGCTCGGCATTTTAGTCCGGTCCTTTAATAAGATGACGGCGGATCTAAAGGCTTCAGCTGATGAGCTGCTCTCGAGGCGGCGCTACATGGAGACAGTTCTAGCCAGCGTTGGTGTTGGGGTAATCTCCGTTGATAGAGACGGAAAGGTTACAACGTTTAACCTCGCAGCTAGAGAAATGCTGAAGATTTCCACTGAGGATGTTTTTTATGGAAGCTTTCTTGAACGAATAGTCCCGGTTACACTTGCCGAAAAACTCAAAGAACTTTTGGGTGAGCTATATATAAATCCGGATAAGGTCGATACAACAAACACCTCCCTCTATCTCGGAGGAGAGACAAAACATGTGCAAATTACCGCGACCAAACTTGTCGACACTCGGGGGGTGATTCTTGGGGCAGTAATATTACTGGATGATTTAACTGAACTCGTCGCAGCACAGCGAATGGCTGCTTGGCGCGATGTTGCTCGCCGAATCGCGCATGAGATTAAGAACCCATTAACCCCAATTCAGCTCAGCGCACAGCGTATGCAGCGACGTTTCGTTAACGCCCGCGGGGATGCTGCTGAAGTTACAAAGGGAAGTGTCGATTCAAAAGTCGATAGTAGCGAGTTGAAGATTATCAGTGAGTGCACGGAGACCATTATCAAGCAGGTGGAGACCTTAAGAAATCTAGTAAACGAGTTCTCCCGATTTGCTCGTATGCCGAAGACCGAACCAAGACCTACGAACCTAAATCAGTTGATTCAGGAGACCGGCGCAATCTATCGAGAGGCACATCCAGGAATTAACTTTGAGATAAACTGCGATCAGAGTATGCCGGTGGTTGAAATTGACCGAGAGCAGATTGGTAGGGCACTGGTAAATTTGATTGATAACGCAGTTTCATCTGTCACCGCCCGGGCTGAAGCTCAAGTAGATGAGGATAAAGAAGCGGTTAAATTACCGAACACTAACGCTACTCCGGCAACTGGATTTACCTCAAGTATTGTTATAAAGTCCGGGTTCGATAAGGGTCTCGGAATTGTGGCAATAGAAGTAGCCGATTCCGGTCTGGGAATCCCGGATGAAGATAAGACAAAGGTATTTGAGCCTTATTTTTCGAAGAAGCGCGGTGGAACTGGGTTGGGACTAGCAATAGTTAATTCTATCATCACCGACCATCGAGGTTTTATTCGAGTGCGAGATAATTCACTAGGGGGAGCGACCTTTATTATTGAGCTACCACTATCCCAGGAGTTGTCTCAGGCGCTTAGCAAAGATGAGCGGATGAGAATCGGCTTGAAGGGTGCTTAGCCTTAGGTGGAAGTTAGAGAGTGGGAATAAGACAAGAGTTTCGCTGGGATGCTTAGAAGAATATTTAACTCCCTCTTCAAGGCTCCACCCAAGGTGAATGCAGAAACTTTTCCAAAGAACGATGTTGTAGTTCGTGATAAAAAAAAGGAGAGCGTTATGCCAACTGATTTTGCTGCAGGCCACTCACTTACACTAACGGATTTCATCCGTGAGCAGCAGCGACAATATCCTGATGCCACCGGGCGTTTGACCGACGTTCTACTTAGCATAGCGCTTGGTGCCAAAATAGTTTCCAGAGGCGTAGCGCGTGCGGGATTGGCTTCCCTATTGGGACTGACTGGCGAGACTAACGTTCAGGGTGAGCAGGTCCAGAAGCTCGACGAATATTCGGATCAGGTATTTAGCTCAGTACTCGGACGCACCGGGGCTTTCATCTCGATGGTATCAGAAGAGCGAGATAGTGTTTTCTCAGTAAAAGAGGGCGGAGTAGATTCAAAATTTGTCATCGCCTTTGATCCGCTGGACGGCTCCTCCAATATCGATGTTAACGTTGCAATTGGCTCGATATGGGGCGTTTATCAGCGAGTAACCGATGGCTCAAGCATCAAGCCCGGCGACAACTCGGACTTTCTGCAGCCTGGGCATAAGCAGATTGCAGCCGGGTATACAGTTTATGGATCAAGCACAGTCTTCGTTTACACAACTGGGGCTGGTGTTCATGGATTTACTCTTGACCCAACTATTGGCGAATTTGTTTTGACCGATGATGACATGAAGATTCCCAGACAGGGTAAGGTCTACAGTTGTAATGAAGCTAATTATTCTCGATGGTCAAACGGGGTAAAGGGCTACATAGATTACCTAAAGAAAGCTGGGACAACGGACTCCGAAAAGCCGAATTCTTTACGCTATGTCGGATCGTTAGTGGCGGACTTTCATCGCACGATGCTTAAGGGTGGAATTTTTCTTTATCCCTCCGATGCAAAGAATAAAAGCGGCAAACTCAGACTACTCTATGAATGTGCACCACTTGCTTTTATTGCCGAACAGGCTGGTGGTCGAGCGACCAATGGGCGGGAGCCAATTTTAAATCTGGTCCCAGAAAGTATTCACCAGCGCACCCCGTTATTTATTGGCTCTTCGGAGATGGTGGAGCATCTCGAGGCGTATATTCGGGATATGGGATAAGACTTCGGCGTAGTCTATTCCGCTATGGATGGCGACTGAGCAGTTTCATGAATGCTATTTCCGCACGGAGGAAAATCCCTGAGCTTTTTTCTTTGGCCAGTCCATCATTAGAGCATACGACTTGCTCCAGATTTTACTGTTTAAACCAGACCAAATATGTCACTTAGCTTTTAGGGAAACATATTTGTTCGACTCTCATAAATGAAAAGTTCACGAAATATTACGGGCCGGGTGGACGCATGGTTAGTCCTGGCAACCACACTGCTATTGGCGCTGAGTATTTTGATGGTCTTCTCGGCGACAGCCGTTACAGCGGAG